>CALFYL010000414.1 GCA_937952135.1 uncultured Planctomycetia bacterium | reverse complement strand
CAACACGGTCTACCTCGAGAAGTTCATCGAGAACCCGCGCCACGTCGAGATCCAGCTGCTGGGCGACATGCACGGCAACATGGTGCACCTGTTCGAGCGCGACTGCTCGATCCAGCGCCGGCACCAGAAGTTGATCGAGGAATCGCCCTCGCCGCTGCTCACGCCCGAGCGCCGCAGGGCGATGGGCGACGCCGCGATCCGCATCGCGAAGGAAGCGGGCTACTACAACGCGGGCACGGCCGAGTTCCTGCTCGACCGCCAGGGCAACTTCTACTTCATCGAGGTCAACGCGCGCATCCAGGTGGAGCACTCGGTCACCGAACTGGTGACGGGCGTCGACTTGATCCGCCAGCAGATCCTGGTGGCCGCGGGCGAGGAGCTGTCCTTCCGCCAGGAGGACATCAAGATGAACGGGCACGCCATCGAGTGCCGCATCAACGCCGAGGACCCCGACCGCGACTTCCAGCCGTCGCCGGGCTTGATCTCGATGTTCGTTCCGCCGGGCGGGCCGGGCGTGCGCGTCGACAGCCACGGTTACAGTGGGTACCGGATCCCGCCGAACTACGACTCGATGATCGGCAAGCTCATGGCGCACCGCTCCACCCGCGAAGCCGCGATCCGCACCATGCTGCGGGCGCTCGACGAGTTCGTGATCCAGGGTCCGAAGACCACGATCCCGCTGCTCAAGAAGGTCCTCAGCCACCCCGACTTCCTCTCGAGCAACCACGACACCGGGTTCGTCGAGCGCTACTTCGGCGCGCGACCGTCGATCGTGACGGGAGGCGAGAAGCCGTGAAGCCGGCCCTCGCCGCCCTCGCCGCGCTGGTGTGCGCTGCCTGCCTGTCCGACGGCGTGCAGCGCTGGCCGGGGCCGATGCGCGCGACCGCGAACCCGTTGCCCCCGGGCGACACCGCGCTGCACCGTCCGGGGCCGGAGGAAGTCACCGTCATCCGCCACGCGGACCCGGTGCAGATCCGCCCGGCGGGCGCGCTCTCGGGCCGGCCGATGGAGTTCTTCGACAAGCGCGCGCAGCTCAGCGCCGGGGGCGCCGTGATCGTCGCCCCCGGAGGTCGCGCCGAGGTGCTGTGGCCCTCGGGCGCCTCGGTGGTGGTGCTCGGCGAGAGCGTGGCGTGGATCGGCTCCCCCTCGCGCGGCGAAGCGGTCTTGCAGTTCGACGAGCTCGACCGCGCACGCCTCGACTTGCGCGAAGGCGACAGCGTGCGCCTGCTCGGCGGCGCGCTGCTCTCCGGCGCGGGCGGGCCGTACGTCGTCGAACGCACCATGGACGGCGTCGTGAGCGTTCACAACCAAGGCAAGGACGCGGTCGGCATCGCCTTCCGCGAGGAGCTGTTCCAACTCTCGCCCGGCCAGGCGGTGCGCATCCCGCTGCTGTCCTCGGGCGGCGCGCCGTTCGTCGACGATCCGAGCCTGCGACGCTTCGAGGGCGAGGGCTTCGGAGTGCGCGTCGCCGGCGAGCTGGCGTGCGAGGAACAAGACGGCGCGATCGCCGTCACGGCGCCCGAAGGTGTCCAAGGCGAAGCGCGCGCTCTCGGCGTGCGCGTGAACCTCTCCGCGGGCGATCGCGTGCGCTTCAAGGCGCTCTCGGCGCGCACGCCGCCGGCGCCGAAGGGCGCCTCGCCCGAAGAGTCCGGCGCCGAGAAGTCCGGCGCCGCGAAGTCCGGAACGGCAGAGTCCGACGCAGCCAAGTCCGACGCTCCGTGATCCGGGCGTTTTCCTCCAGCCACACAGTATGAGCCAACAACTTCAGCGGGCCGTCATCACCGGCGGCGCCGGTTTCCTGGGCAGCCATTTGTGCGATCGTTTCCTGGCCGAGGGCTGGGAAGTCGTGTGCATGGACAACCTCGTCACCGGGGACCTGCGCAACATCGAGCACCTCGTCGGCGAGAAGCGCTTCCACTTCTTCCACCAGGACGTCACCGAGTTCATCCACGTGCCCGGCCCCGTCGACGCGGTGATGCACTTCGCGTCGCCCGCCAGTCCGCTCGACTACCTCGAGCTGCCGATCCAGACGCTCAAGGTCGGCGCGCTCGGCACGCACAAGGCGCTGGGGCTCGCGCGCGAGAAGGGCGCGCGGTTCCTGCTCGCGTCGACCTCGGAGTGCTACGGCGATCCGCTCGTGCACCCGCAGCGCGAGGACTACTGGGGCAATGTCAATCCCGTCGGTCCGCGCGGCGTGTACGACGAGGCGAAGCGCTTCGCCGAGGCCATGACGATGGCCTACCACCGCTTCCACAAGGTGCGCACGCGCATCGTGCGCATCTTCAACACCTACGGCCCGCGCATGCGCCTCAACGACGGACGCGCGCTGCCCGCGTTCATGAGCCAGGCCTTGCGAGGCGAGCCGATCACGGTGTTCGGCGACGGCTCGCAGACGCGCTCGTTCTGCTACGTCGACGATTTGATCGAGGGGATCTGGCGCCTCCTGCACTCCGAAGAGGTCTTCCCCGTCAACATCGGCAACCCGAACGAGATGACGATCAAGGAGTTCGCCGAGCGCATCGCGCGGCTGATCGGCACCGAGTCGAAGATCGTCTACAAGGAACTGCCGGTCGACGATCCGAAGCAGCGCCGGCCCGACATCTCCAAGGCGAAGCGCCTGCTCGGCTGGGAGCCGCGCTACGACCTCGACACGGGACTCGCGCGCACGCTGACGTACTTCCGCGAGCGACTGAACGCGCCGCTGGCGCCGAACTCACGGGGCTGAGATCCCATGTGCGGCATCGTCGGCGCGATCGCGCGCAAGGGGGCCGTGCTCGAGGGCCTGGTCGAAGGCTTGCGAGTGCTCGAGTACCGCGGCTACGACTCTTGCGGAATCGCCGTCCTCGACGGCGGAGCGATCGCCATCCGGCGCAAGGTCGGGCGCCTGTCGGAGCTCGAGAAGCTGCTCCAGGGCGGCGAGCTCGCGCACGCCCTTGCGGGCGTCGGCCACACGCGCTGGGCCACGCACGGCAAGCCGTCGGACGAGAACGCTCACCCGCACTCGGACGGCAGCGGGCGCCTCGCGCTCGTGCACAACGGCATCATCGAGAACTACCTCGAGCTGCGCCGCGAGCTGCAGGCGGAAGGCCGCGTCTTCACCAGCGAGACCGACACCGAGGTGCTCTCGCACCTCGTCGGCCGCGAACTCGAGCGCGGGCGCAAGCTCGCCGACGCCGTGCGCGCCGCGCTTGCGCGCGTGAGCGGCTACTACGCGGTCGCGGTGATCTCGGGCGGCGCCGAGCCGGCGCTCGTGTGCGCGCGCCAGGGGCCGCCGCTGGTCGTCGCCGCCACCGCCGACGGCGCCTATCTGGGTTCCGACGTGCTCGCGCTGCTCCCGTACACGCGCGACGTCGTGTACCTCGAGGACGGCGACGTGGCCGAGCTCTCGCCCGGCTCGCTCGTGCTGACGAACATCGCCGGTGAAAGCGTTTCGCGGCCGGTCCGGCGCATCGACTGGAACGCCGAGCAAGCTTCGAAGGGCGGCTTCGAACACCACATGCTCAAGGAGATCCACGAGCAGCCCGACGTGCTCGCGCGGACCGCCTTCGACCGCATCCTCTCGACGCGCGGCGACGTCGCGTTCGAACACGGCGACTGGAGCGACGCGCGCCTGCGCGAAGTCCAGCGCGTGCAGGTGGTCGCGTGCGGCACGGCGCTGCATGCGGGCTACGTGGCGCGCTACCTGATCGAATCGATCGCCAAGCTCCCGGTGGACCTCGATTTCGCTTCGGAGTTCCGCTACCGCGATCCGCAGCTCGCGCGCGGCACGATGGCGCTCGCGATCTCGCAGTCGGGCGAAACTGCCGACACGCTCGCCGCGCTGCGCCTCGCCCGCGCGCTCGGCGCGTGGCCGGCGTCGATCTGCAACGTCGTCGGCTCGACGGTGGCGCGCGAGAGCGAGGCCACGATCCTCACGCACGCGGGCCCCGAGATCGGCGTCGCGAGCACGAAGGCCTTCAGCGCGCAGGTCGTCGCGACGTTCCTGCTCGCGGTGCGGCTGGGTCGCGCGCGCGGCACGCTCGACCAGGCCGGCGGCATCGAGCTGCTCGACGAGCTGCGCCGCCTGCGCCCGCGCATGGAAGCGCTGCTCTCGTCGGAGACGGTGCACCGCGTGGCGGAGATCGCGCGCAAGCACCGCGACGCCGCGGGCTTCTTCTTCCTCGGCCGCGGCGTGAACTTTCCGATCGCGCTCGAGGGCGCGCTCAAGCTCAAGGAGATCAGCTACGTGCACGCCGAGGGCTACGCCGCCGGCGAGATGAAGCACGGTCCGATCGCGCTGATCTCTCCCGGCATGCCGATCGTGGTGGTCAACTCGCCCGGCCGCGTCGCCGAAAAGGTGCGTTCGAACATCGAGCAGGTGAAGGCGCGCGGCGGGCACGTGATCTGCGTCGGCGCCGACGCCGCGAGCCTCGAGCTCGCCGACGAGACGCTGCCGACGCCGGCGACGATCGAGTGGCTGTCGCCGGTGCTCAACGTGATCCCGTTGCAGCTCTTCGCTTACCACCACGCCCTGGCGCGCGGCTGCGACATCGACAAGCCGCGCAACCTCGCGAAAAGCGTGACGGTGGAGTAGCCCAGGCCATGGCCAAGATCCTCGTGACCGGCGGCGCCGGTTTCATCGGTTCGCACCTCGTCGAGCGCTTGCTCGCGCGCGGCGACGAACCGCTCGTGCTCGACAACTTCAACGATTTCTACGACCCCGCGATCAAGCGCGCCAACGTGGAGCGCTTCCCGAACGTGCGCGTCGTCGTGGGGGACATCCGCGACCGCGAGCTCGTCGACGCGTTGTTCGACGAGGCGAAGTTCGACGCGGTCGTGCACCTCGCGGCGATGGCCGGCGTGCGGCCCTCGGTGCAGGATCCGCTGCTCTACGAGGACGTCAACGTGCGCGGCACGATGGTGCTGCTCGAAGCGTTGCGCCGCCATCCGCGCACGCGCTTCGTGTTCGCCTCGTCCTCGAGCGTGTACGGCGCGCGCGACCGATCGCCGTTCAAGGAAGACGACGACATCCCGCGGCCGGTGTCGCCGTACGCCGCGACGAAGCGCGCCGGCGAACTCGTCGCCTACACCTACCACCATCTGTTCGGCTTGCCCGTCAACTGCCTGCGCTTCTTCACCGTGTACGGTCCGCGCCAACGGCCCGAGATGGCGATCGCGAAGTTCAGCGCGGCCATCGAACGCGGCGACGCGATCCCGTTCTACGGCGACGGTTCGACGCGCCGCGATTACACGTACATCGACGACATCGTCGACGGCGTGGTGGGGGCCATCGACCGCTGCGAGGGCTACGAGATCTTCAATCTGGGCGAGAGCGCGACCACGAGCCTCAGCGAACTCGTCGATTCCCTGGCGCGAGCGATCGGGCGCCCGGCGCGACTCGACCGCCAGCCGTTGCAACCCGGCGACGTGCCGCTGACGTGCGCCGATGTCTCGAAGGCCGTGCGCCTGCTCGGCTACGCGCCGAAGATCAGCGTCGCGGAGGGTTTGCGTCGTTACGTCGCCTGGAGGCGCGAGGCCGGCGCTCCGCGCGCCTGAGGCCCGCTCGAGCCGTTCGAGAGGCGCTTCCAGCGCGAGTCCGCGGTGGAAATCGTTGCCGGGGCGCGCTCGCCGGGCCGGCCGCTCCGCGCGCGGTGAATTGATCGCTGCGCCGCGTCCGATTACAGTCCTTCGCTTGCGTTCGCGCCCCCGACCGCCGTCAACGATCGACGGCCCGCGGCAGCGAACGCTTTCTACCCCTGCTCCAGATCACCAGCCACAGGTTGCGCATCGACCCATGAAGGGCGTCATCCTTGCGGGAGGCCTCGGCACCCGCCTCTTTCCGCTGACCAAGATCACGAACAAGCACCTGCTGCCGGTGTACGACCGTCCGATGATCTACTACCCGATCCAGGCGCTCGTGAACGCCGGGATCCGGGACATCATGATCGTGACCGGCGGCCGCAAGTCGGGCGATTTCCTGTCGCTTCTGGGCAACGGCTCGGAGTTCGGACTCAAGCACCTCAACTACACCTACCAGGAGGGCGAGGGCGGCATCGCCGAGGCCCTCGGACTCGCGGCTCACTGGGCGGGCAACGAGAAGGTGTGCGTCGTGCTCGGCGACAACATCATCCAGTACAACATCTCGAAGGCCGTGCGCGCCTTCGAACGCCAGGAGAAGGGCGCGAAGATCCTGCTCAAGGAAGTCCACGACCCCGAGCGCTTCGGCGTCGCCGAACTCCAGGGCGAGCGCGTGCTCAACATCGTCGAGAAGCCCAAGCAGCCGAAGTCGAACCTCGCGGTGATCGGCATCTACATGTACGACGCGCGCGTGTTCGAGATCATCAAGACGCTCAAGCCCTCGGATCGCGGCGAGCTCGAGATCACGGACGTGAACAACTGGTTCATCCGCGACGGCTCGATGACCTACGAAGTCCTGCCCGGCTGGTGGACCGACGCCGGAACGTTCGAATCGCTGCACCGCGCGAGCTGCCTGGTCGCGGAAGGCGGCGCGAACCTGATGGACGAGCCGGCGCGCGAGGAAAAGGCGCTGCGGTGAGCGGCGCCAGCGAAGGCCGCGGGCCTGATGTCGCGGCCGGCGTCGAAGGCCGCGAGTTGGATCGCGCGGCCGGCGTCGAAGGCCGCGTGCTGGTCACGGGCGCGGCCGGCATGCTCGGAAGCGAGCTGCTGTTGCGCGCCCCCCGCGGCTACGTCGGAGTCGGCACGGACCTGATCGAGGGCCCGAGCGTCGCGGCGCCGGGCGTCGACCTGTCCGACGCGGCTGCGGTCGCGAAGTTGTTCGACACCCACGGCCCGTTCGTCGGCGCGATCCACTGCGCGGCGTACACGGCCGTCGACAAGGCCGAGGAGCAGCGCGAGCTCGCGGCCAAGGTCAACGTCGAAGCGAGCCGCGTGCTGGCGAGGATCTGCCGCGAGCGCGGCGCGCACCTCGTGGCCGTGAGCACGGACTTCGTGTTCGACGGCGAGAAGCGCACGCCCTACTCCGAGGGCGACACGCCGAATCCGCTGAGCGTGTACGGCCGCACCAAGCTCGACGGCGAGCGGGCGACGCTCGAGGCCTGCCCGGGCGCCGCGATCGTGCGCACCCAGTGGCTGTACGGGCCGCGCGGCAAGCACTTCCCGCGCACGATCGCGGGCTACGCGCGCTCGACGGGCAAGTTGAAGGTGGTCGACGACCAGTGGGGCGCTCCGACCACCACGCTCGAGCTCGCGCCTGCGCTGTGGGACGTGCTCGTGGCGCGCGCCAGCGGCGTCTTCCACGCCGCGTGCGAAGGCTCGTGCAGTTGGCACGGCTTCACGGCCGAGATCCTCGCGCAGTGCGGCCTCGCCTCGGTGGAGCTCACGCCCTGCGGCACCGACGCCTTCCCGCGGCCCGCGCGCCGACCGGCGTACAGCGTGCTCGACTCCTCGAAGCTCGCAGCGCTGCGCGGTCGACGCCTCGCCGACTGGCGCACGGCGTTGAAGCACTACCTGGCCGTCGAGCCGCTCTGAACCCCGCCCGCGAGCCGCGAGGGCTCGACGCCTCTTTCACGTCTCTCCCTTCCACGGATCGGATCTCGCGACTCGAATCCGATTGCACGCCAAGCACCCGATCGCACGCATGAAGCGCACAGTCCTCGTCACCGGCGGCGCCGGATTCATCGGCTCCAACTTCGTCCTGATGCTCGCCGAGCAGCGGCCCGAGTGGGACGTCGTCAACCTCGATGCGCTGACCTACGCGGGCAACCTCGAGAACCTCAAGGCCATCGAAGGCCACGCGAGCCACACCCTCGTGCACGGCGACATCACGCGCCCCGAGGACGTCGCGAAGGCCTTCGAGGCGACCCGGCGCTACGAAGGCAAGGTTTCCGTCGTGCACTTCGCCGCCGAGAGCCACGTCGACCGCTCGATCCAGTCGGGCCTGCCCTTCGTGCAGACGAACGTGGTCGGCACGCAGATCCTGCTCGACGCTTCGCGCGCCTTCGGCGTCGAGCGCTTCGTGCACGTCTCGACGGACGAGGTCTACGGCTCGCTCGGCTCGACCGGCTTCTTCACCGAGGACACGCCGCTCCAGCCGAACTCACCGTACTCGTCGAGCAAGGCCGGCAGCGACCTGCTCGTGCGCGCCGCGATCCACACGCACAACTTCCCGGCCTGCATCACGCGCTGCTCGAACAACTACGGGCCGTTCCAGTTTCCCGAGAAGCTGATCCCGCTGATGATCGCGAACGCGAACGAGGACAAGTCCTTGCCCGTCTACGGCGACGGCATGAACGTTCGCGACTGGCTGTACGTCGTCGACCACTGCGAGGCGATCCTCGCCGTGCTGGAGAAGGGCCGGCTCGGCGAGGTCTACAACATCGGCGGCCACAACGAGCACCCGAACATCTTCATCGTCAAGCGCATCCTGGCCGAGCTCGGCAAGCCCGAGAGCCTGATCCACTACGTGAAGGACCGGCCGGGCCACGACCGGCGCTACGCCATCGACGCCGGCAAGATCGAGCGCGAGCTCGGCTGGCGGCCGCGCTACTCCTTCGAGCAAGCCTTGCCGCTCACGGTCCGCTGGTACCTCGAGAACGACCTGTGGCTGTCGCGCATCCGCAACGGCGCCTACCGCGAGTACTACGCCCGCCAGTACCAGGCTTGACCGCCAGCGCGATGGCCGGCGGGCTCGGCGCCGCGCTTTGCCGCGCGCGAGGCTCACTTCCGCCCCCGGTTCGCGGCCCAAAGCAAAAGCTTGGGCGCGGGCGTGTCGATCTCTAGGATCCTGGACGCCTTCCCCAGGCGCTGTCCGCCCGATGCCCCGTTCCGTACGCCCGCCCTCCCCGTGGCTGCTGCTCCTGGCCGCGCTCCTCGCGTTTTGGAGCTCCGCCTGCGCCAGCACCAGCCCTGACAAGCGCCTGCTGCAGTACCTCAACGACAAGGGCTTCGGCAACCGCTACACGGGCAACGCCGAGGACCAGAACTACGTCACGATCGGGGACACGATCACGATCAGCGACCCGTTTCATCCCGAGCTGAGCACCGCGCAGCGCGTCGACATCGACGGCACGGTCGTGCTGGCGGAGGTCGGCGCGGTGCACGTCGCCGGCCAGACGCGCTCGGAGCTTCGGACCTTCCTGACGCAGAAGTACTCGAGCTACTACGAGCAGGTCGACATCGACGTCCGGCTCCAGACGCAGGGCAAGTTCTACTTCATCTTCGGCGAGGTCGGGGCCGAGGGCCTCAAGAGCTTCCCCGGCGATCTGACGGTGTTCCAGGCGGTGATGGCTGCCGCCCCCGACAAGAACACGGCCAACCTCGGCCGCGTGCGCGTGATCCGCGCCGACCCGCGCGATCCGCTGGTGATCCCGGTCAACCTGCTCGCGATGTTTCGCGGCGACTCGACCGACAACCTGCTGATCCAGGAGCGCGACATCATCTATGTCCCTCCGACGATGATCGCGGAGCTGGGCTACTTCATCTCCGACTTGCTCTTCCCGCTGACGAATGTTGTGCGTCAGATCGCGAGTTCGATCTTGATCCTCAACAACGTCAACCGCGGCGGCGGACGCTTCAACAACCAGAACGCCTTCTTCTGAGGAGCGCGCCATGGCCGCCCGCGAACAGAGTCAAGTGCAGGAGGTGGTCAGCCTCCTCCGACGTCGAGCGTTGCAGATCTTCCTGCCCGTGGCGGTGACCGGCGCGATCGGCTGGGCGCTCGCCGAGCTGTGGCCGCGAACCTACGCCGCGCAAACCAAGCTCGAGGTGCGCGACGTCACGCCGCCGGTGGCGAGCCAAGGCATCGACGCCAAGGTGATCCAGCGCGACATCGACAACGCCAAGTGGCAGGTCAAGCAGTTCGAGCGCATCGTGCGCGTGCTCGAGAAGCTCGAGTGGCGCGAGTACAAGGAGCTCACCGACCCCGGCGACCGCACGGAGTACGTCCGGGAGCTCATCGATCGCATCGTGATCGTCTCGTCGGCGCCGCCGAACAAGGTCGTGCAGGGTTCGATCCTGCTCACGATCTCCTACCAGGACCACGATCCGCAGCGCGCCGAGCAGTTCCTGAACCGCTTGCGCGACGTGTTCGTGAGCGAAGTGCTGGACCGCTATCGCAGCGACGCGAGCAAGACGCTCGACCTCCTGCGGAACCAGCAGTCGCTTGCCGAGGCGAAAGCGAAGGAAGCCGACGCTGCGGCGGCGAAGCTCAAGAAGGAAGCCGGCGTTTCCGCGACGCAGCAGGCGCCGGGCGGCGGCCGCCAGCGCGACGAAGACCCGATCTTCAAGCGGCTCGACCTGGCGCAGTCGCGGCTGTTCGAGGCCGAGGCGGCGGTGGCGGGCAGCCTCGCGACGATCGAGCAGCTCAAGAAGCTCCTGGACGAGACGCCCGCGGAGGTGCCGCAGTCGCAGACCCTCGGCGGGCTCTCCTTCGAGGACGAAGTCGCGGCGATCGAGACCGCGAAGGTCGAGCAGCGTGAACGCCAGCAAGGCTTGCTGCCTGCCCACAAGACGTACCAAGACGCCGAGTACAAGCTGCGGAAGCTCGACGCGAAGCTCGAGCAGTTGATGGCGGTTGCGCGCGCGCCCGAAACGGATACGCGCATGGCGCCCAACCCGGCGCGGGCCGACTTGCAGGACCGCATCCGCAACGTCGAGGTGGCGCTCTCGGAAGCGAAGGCGCTCAAGGCCCGCATGGAGAGCGAAGTGCAGACGCTCAAGGTCGAGAGCGCGGCGCGCGTCGAGATCTACCGCCAGCTCCAGGACCTCGACCGCCAGGCCGCGGTCGCCTCCGACGAATACCTGCGCGCGGCGCAGGCCTACGGCAAGCAGAAGGACTTCGTCGAGTTCATCCGCAGCGACTTCGCGGACCCCTTCGAGGTCAGCGAGATCGCGCGCGCGCCGAAGAAGCCGATCTCTCCGAACGGCGTGCTGTTCATCGGCGGCGGGCTCATCTTCGGGCTGGCGATCGGCCTGGGCAGCAGCCTGGTCGCCGAATTCGGCCGCAACGGGGTGCGCAACGCGGCCGAAGCGGCGCGCATCGCGGGCGCGCCGGTGCTGGGCGTCATCAACCGCATCCGCACGCGGCGCGAGAAGCGCGACCGAGCGGCGCGGCGCGTCGTCGTCGTGATCTCCACCCTCGCCATCGCGGCGAGCGTGCTGTGGACCACGTGGGCGTACAAGCACGAACCGCAGGCGCTCGGCGTCTCGCTGCGCAGCGCCCTCGACCGCTTCCGAGAGTCGCTCCGCTGATCCGGCGGCCTCGGCGCCGAGGACGGACATGAACGTGCGCGACATCATCTTCGCACTCATGATCGCGGTGCTCGTGCCGGTGAGCTTCCGGCGCCCGCTGATCGGCCTGCTCACGTTTTCGTGGCTCGCCTACATGCGCACCCAGGACTTGTGCTGGGGCTTCGCGCGCTACCAGCGCTGGTCGTTCCTGATCGCGATGGTGACCTTCGCGGGCTTCTTCGCGCGGCCCTTCGAGAAGCTGTTCGAGCCGGTGTGGCGCAACTACGCGATGATCGCCCTCGCAGCGTGGGTCGCGCTGAGCGTGTTCGCGAACGAGATGCTCGCCTTCGGCCAGGTCCCGGCGATCATCGAGTTCGCGAAGGTGGTCTACATCGCGCTGTTCACCACGGCCGTCATCAAGCGCCGTCAACACCTGCGCATGATGGTGTGGATCATCGCGCTCTCCTTCGGCTTCTACGGCGTGAAGGTGGGCCTTTCGGGCGTGCTCAGCGGCGGCAGCTTGACCGTGAAGCAGGGCCCCGGCGGCATGCTCGAGGACAACAACAACTTCGGCCTCGCAATGGTCATGGCGCTGCCGCTCCTGATCCAGATCACGCAGTCCGAGCGCAACCCGGTCCTCAAGCGCGGCTTCTTCGCCATCGTTCCGCTCACGATGGTGGCGGTGATGGCGACGCACTCGCGCGGCGCGTTCCTCTCGCTCGTGGCGGCGCTCGGCGTGCTCGTGTGGCGCTCGAAGAACCGCGTGATGGGCTTCAGCATCGCCGCCGTGGTCGCAGTGCTCGGCATCGCCTTCGCGCCGCAGTCCTACAAGGACCGCATCAGCACGATCCAGTCCTACGAGCAGGACGGCTCGGCGCGCGGCCGGCTCGCGGCGTGGAACACCGCGATCAACATGACCAAGGCGAACCCCGTCTTCGGCGTGGGCTTCGAGAACTTCCAGGCCACCTACTACAAGTACTCGAGGAGCCCAGGCGAAGGGAAACGCGTCGCCCACAACGCGTACTTCCAGATCATGGCCGAATCGGGGCTCCCTGCTTACGGCCTCTACATGTTCCTGATCGTGGCCACCCTGTGGTCGCTGTGGAAGGTGCGAAGGCGCGCGGAGGAGTTGTACGCGAGCAGTTGGATCCGCGATTACGCCGTGATGTTCGAGGCGACGCTCGTGGCGTTCATCGTCGGCAGCACTTTCTTGAACCGCGCGCAGTTCGACCTCTTCTACCACTTCGTCGCGATCGTGATCGCCTTCGAGGTCATCGCCAAGCGCGAGTTCGACGGCCTCGGCGAGAGCGACTCGCACGAGCTCGTCCACGGCGGCGAGCTCCGGGTGGTTCGCCCGCGAGGCTTCCGCAACGTGACCCCGGCGCTGAGCGAGCGCGGCTAGCCGCCGCACCAGGACCACCATGTGCGGATTGTGCGGCGTCTCGTTCGAAGACCTCTCGCGCGCGCCCGGCGCGGAGCGCGTGCTCGCCATGGCGCGCACCCTCGAGCACCGCGGCCCGGACGACGAGGGAGTGTGGGCGCGCGGCTCGTCGGCGCTCGGCTTCCGGCGCCTGTCGATCATCGATCTCTCCGGCGGCCACCAGCCGATCGAGAACGAGTGCGGCGACATCGCCATCGCGATCAACTGCGAGATCTACAACTTCGTCGAGCTGCGCGACGAGCTCGAGCGCAAGGGCCATCGCTTCAAGACGCGCGCCGACTCGGAGGTCGTGCTGCACCTCTACGAGGAGCACGGCGAAGATCTGTGCCGCCGCCTGGTCGGCATGTACGCCTTCGCGATCGTCGATGTGCGCGATCCGGCGCGGCCGCGCGTGTTGCTCGGGCGCGACCGGCTCGGGATCAAGCCGATGTACTACGCGCACACGAAGGAAGGCCTCGTGTGGGCGAGCGAGCCCAAGGCGATCCTCGAATGGGGCGCGACCGCGCGCGAGCTCGAGCCGGAACGCTTGCTCGACTACCTCGTGCAGGGCTACGTCGGCGGCGATCGCAGCGCCTGGGCCGGGATTCGCCGCTTGCCGCCCGCGAGCACGCTGTCGTGGCGGCCCGGCGAAGCGCCGCGCATTCAAACGTACTGGGATCTGCCGACGGACCGCTTGCGCGAACCCGCGAGCGCCGAGGAGATCCTCGCGCAGCTCGACGCGGTCGTGGGCGAGCACATGCTCTCGGACGTGCCGCTCGGCGCGTTCCTCTCGGGCGGCATCGACAGCACCGCCGTCGTCACCTCGATGGCGGCGCGCTCCCGCACGCCGGTGGTGGCGTGCTCGGTGGGCTTCCGCGAGAAGACGCACGACGAGCTCGAGATCGCGCGCGAGACCGCGCGCTTGCTCGGCGCCACGCACCACACGCAGGTGCTCGACCCCGATCCGGCGCTCGCCACCGGCGTGCTGCCGTGGATCTACGACGAGCCGCTCGCCGATCCGTCGACGGTGCCGACGTACCTCGTTTCGAAGATGGCTCGCGAGCACGTCACGGTCGCGCTCTCGGGCGACGGCGGCGACGAGATTTTCGGCGGCTACCGGCGCTACGTGCACGACCTCGCGGAGAACAAGCTGCGCAAGCGGCTCGGGCGCGCGGGCGTGAGCGCGGCGGCGTCGCTCGGCGAGCACTACCCGAAGCTCGACTGGGCGCCGCGCTTCCTGCGCGCGAAGACTTTCCTGTCGAACTTGGGGCGCACTCCGGCCGAGGCGTACTGGCGCAGCGTGACGCAGCTCGACCGCGAGAGCGCCCTCGAGCTGCTCGCGCCCGATCTCGCGCACCGTCTGCGGGAGCACGATCCGTTCCACCACTTCGAGCGCTTCTACTCGCGCCCCGGCGTCGACGATCCGCTCTACCGCGCGCAGTACGCGGACTTTCACACCTACTTGCCCGACCAGATCCTCGCCAAGGCCGACCGCGCCTCGATGGGCGTGTCGCTGGAGGTGCGCCCGCCGCTGCTCGACCATCGCTTCGTGGAGCGCTTCGCGCCCTTGCCGGCGCGCGAGAAGGTGCGCGGCGCGCGGGGAAAACACGCCTTTCGCGAGGCGCTTCGCTCGCGCGTGCGCGGCGACGTGCTCGATAGCCACAAGCGCGGCTTCGACACGCCGCTGAAGCGCTGGATCGCCGGCCCGATGCGCGGCGCGGTCGCCGACGCGCTTCGCACGCTGCCATCGGAGTGGTTCGCGGCCGCGGCGCTCGAACGACGCCTCGCGGAGCACACCAGCGGCGCGCGCGACCACGGCCGGCTGCTGTGGAGTCTGCTCGTGCTCGAGCATTGGCGGCGGCGCCACGACGTGCGCGGATTGAGCGCATGAGGATCGCGGTGCTGACTTCGCTGTTTCCGAGCCTCGTGAAGCCCCACGAGGGGATCTTCGCGCAGCGTCGCTGGAGCCGCATGCGGCGCCGGGGGCACGAGGTGCGAGTCGTGCACCCGTTGCCGTGGGCGCCGGTGTCGCTCGGCC
Source organism: uncultured Planctomycetia bacterium (assembly GCA_937952135.1). GTDB lineage: Bacteria > Planctomycetota > UBA1135 > UBA1135 > WYBT01. The sequence continues at coordinate 10,490 of CALFYL010000414.1, read as the reverse complement.
GACGCGAGTGGGCGCAACTGCGAGCGATGGCGCCGCGCGAAGAGCGCGACGGGCTCGAGATCCGCCGTCCGCGCTACTTGCACGTACCGCGGCGCGCGCTCGGCAACGCGCGGGCGTTCGCGAAACGCGGCGTCGAGTGCATCGAGCGCGGCGGAGCGGTCGACTGCGTCGTCGCCGACTACGCCTGGCCCGCGGCGGCGGCGGCGGAGCTGTGCGCGCAGCGCGGCTGGCCGTTCGTGGTCTCCGGCCGCGGCAGTGACGTGCTGCAGGTCGCGGCGCTGCCCGCGTTGCGCGAACAGCTCGCGCGGGGATTGCGATCGGCGGGACACTGGTGCGCGGTGTCCGAGCACCTCGTGCGCGCCATGGACGACCTCGCGGGCGCGTCCGGCCGCGGAGTGCTCGTCGCGAACGGCGTCGACACGGAACTCTTCAAGCCGCGCGAGCGCGCCGCGTGCCGCGCGAAGCTCCAGGTCGAACGCGAGGCGCTCGTCGTGCTCGTCGTGGGGCACCTGATCGAGCGCAAGGACCCGCTGCTCGCGCTGGACTGTTTCGCGCGCCTGCAACGCCTTCGGTCGCCGCGCGCCGCGCGGTTCGAGTTCATCGGTGCGGGCCCGCTCGACTCCGCGCTGCGCGACGCGATTCGCTCGCGAGGGCTCGACTCGAGCGTGCGCTTGCACGGCGAGCAAAGTCCGGAGCAGCTCGCGGAGTGGTACGGGGCCGCGGACGCGCTGCTGCTCACGTCGACGCGCGAAGGCCGGCCGAACGTGGTGCTCGAGGCGCTCGCGTGCGGCCTCCCGGTGCTCGCGACCGACGCGGGCGGCACGAGCGAGTTGCTCGGCGGCGAGTCGCCGATGCTCGCGCGCACTCGCGACGCCGAGGCGCTCGCGCAGCAGCTCGGCCAGCTCCTCGACGCTCCGCGCGACGAGGCGGCGCTGCGCGCGCTCGCCGAACGCTGGAGCTGGGACGCGGGGCTCGACGCGCTCGAAGCGCTGCTCGAGCGCGCCGTCGCCGCGCGCCGGGGAGGCGCCGCGTGAGGATCCTCTACCACCACCGCACCCAGGCCGAAGACGGTCAAGCGGTGCACATCCGCGCTCTGCAACGCGCCTTCGAGCAGCTCGGTCACGAAGTGGTCGAAGTCAGCCTCGTGAAGCGCCGCGACGCTGGATCGCGCGAGAAATCGGCGCCGCCGAGCCGTCCGCCGGCTTGGCGCGCGGTCACGAAGCTGCCGCGCTTCGCGCGCGAGCTCGCCGAATACGCCTACACCTCCGTCGGCCGGCCGCGCATCCTCGCCGCGGCGCGCGAGCACAAGGTCGACTTCATCTACGAGCGCTACGCCTTCGGCAACGCCGCCGGCGTGATGGCGGCGCGGCGCCTCGAACTGCCGCTGATCCTCGAGGTGAACTCGCCGATGGTGATGGAGCTCTCGAAGACGCGCGGGCTCTCGTTTCCGCGCACCGCGGCGCGCCTCGAGAACTGGATCTTCGCGAGCGCCGACCGCGTTTGCGTCGTCACCGAAGCGCTCGGCGAGATCCTCGTCGGCCTCGGCGTGCCGCGCGAACGCCTGCTCGTCACGCAAAACGGCGTCGAGCTCGAACGCTACGAGTATCCCGACCGTCTGCGAGCTCGCGCGGCCGCGCGGGAAGCGCTCGGGCTCGGACCCGCGCGCGACGGCGAAGTCTGGCTCGGCTTCGTCGGCTACTACCGCGACTGGCACCGGCTCGACCTCGTGCTCGACGCGCTGGCGAGTCCCGAGCTCGCGCCGGCGCGCCTCGCGATCGTCGGCGAGGGTCCGGCCCACGAAGCGCTCGTCGCGCAGTGCGTGCGTCTGGGCCTGCAGGATCGCGTCCGCTTCTGCGGTCCGCGTGCGCACGACGAGATCCCGCGCCTTCTGCCGGCCTTCGACCTCGCGCTCGTGCCGGCGATCAATCCCTACGCCTCGCCGCTGAAGTTGTTCGAGTACATGGCCGCCGGTCTGCCCGCGGTCGCGCCCGACCAGCCGAATCTGCGCGAAGTGCTCGTCGACGGCGACAACGCGTTGCTCGTCAAGCCTGGCGACGGGGCGGAGCTGCAGCGCGCGCTCGCGCGGCTCGTGGCGAACGGCGAGCTGCGCTCGAGCCTCGGCGCGCGCGCCAAGGCCACGATCGTGGAGCGCGATTTCACCTGGATCGGCAACGCTCGGCGCGTGGTCGAAGCGGCGCGCGAGCTCGGCGCCGGCCGGCTCGGCGCGCACAAGCACGGCGAGAAACACGGTGCGGGCGGCGCGGATCGGCGGACGTCATGATGGGGGACGGCCATGCCCTGGGGTAAGACCAACTACCAACGCTTCTTTCCGAGCCTGACGTGGCAAGTGCGCCCGCAGGTGGAAGCGCTCGTCCGCGACCAGCCGCGCGGCGCGCGGATCGTCGACCTCGGCGCCGGCGGCCGGAAGCTGCGCGACGACGTGCTGTGCGTCGACTTCGTGCCGTTTCCCGGCACCAACGTGCTCGGAGACGTTCAACGCCTGCCGTTTCGCGACGGCTCCCTCGATCTGATCATCGGCACGGGGCTGATCGAACACGTCGAGGACGAACGCGCGCTGCTCGAGGAAGTGCAGCGCGTGCTCAAGCCCGGCGGGCTCGCGCACATGGAGGTGCCGTTCCTCCAGCAGTACCACGACGATCCGATCGACTGCCGGCGCGTCACCGTCGACGGCCTCGCGCGGCTGATGCGCCGCGCCCGGCTCGAGCCCCTGCGACAGGGCGTGCACATCGGGCCGACGGTCACGATGATCACGCTCTGGACTTACTACGCGTCGCTGTGGCTCGAAGGGCGCAACGTCGTCGCAAAGGCGCTTTCCACCGGGGTTTTCCTGCTGTTCTCGGTGCTCCTGTGGCCGGCGAAGTTCCTCGACCGCTTCCTGGTCGACAAGCGCAGCGCGCACCGCCTCGCCTTCGGGGTCTATTGCACGGCGCGCAAGGGGAGCGGCGTCGCATGAGCTCGGCGAAGCTCCACGCGCTGTCCTTCGACGTCGAGGAGTACTTCCAGGTCGCCAACCTGCGCGGCCACTTCCGGCGCGAGGACTGGGAGCAGGTCCCCGCGCGCATCGACGTCGGCATGGACGCGATCCTCGGCGCGCTCGCGCGCCACCGCGCCCGCGCGACGTTCTTCTTCCTCGGCTGGATCGCCGAGCGCCATCCGCATCTGGTGCGCCGCTGCCTCGAAGGCGGCCACGAGGTCGCGAGCCACGGCTACGAACACCTGTTCCTGCAGGACCTCGGCGCCGACGCGTTGCACCGCGACCTCGAGCGGACCGAAGCGGCCCTGCAGGCCGCCGGCGCGCCGCGGCCGACCGGTTTCCGCGCCTCGACGTTCACGCTGACGAAGCAGACGTGGTGGGCCTTCGACGTGCTCGTCGAACGCGGCTACCTGTACGACTCGAGCGTGCATCCCGTGCGCCACCCGGTGTACGGCGTGCCCGGCTTCGAGCCCGGGCTGTCGCGTGTCGAGACGGCGCGCGGCAGCATCGTCGAGTTCCCCGTGTCGACCTTTCCGATCGCCGGCCGGAACTGGCCCTTCGGCGGCGGCGGGTACTTTCGGTTGCTGCCCGGCGCGGTCACGCGCGGCTTGACCGCGAGCCTCGAGCGGCGCGGCCGAGCCGCTGCGTTCTACCTGCACCCGTGGGAATTCGATCCCCAGCAGCCGCGCTGTCCCGCGCCCGCCTTCAAGCGCTTTCGGCACTACTTGAACCTCGAGCGCACCTTGCCGCGGCTCGAGAGCCTGCTCGCGCGCTTTCGCTTCACGACGATGGCCGAAGTGATCGAACGCGAAGGCTTCGGCGCCGTCGCGCCGGGCGCGCGCGCGCCCTGAGAAGCCGGGCTCAGCCGCGCGCGCGCTGCGCGGCGGCCAGGCTGCGCAGCGTGGCGATCAGGCTCGCGTGCAGGGTGTCGCCGACGCGCGGCGCGATCTGCGCGTAGACCTCGAGCGCGAGCGCGCCGTCGGCCGCGGTCCCGCGTCGACAGAGCGCCGCGCCATAGAGCATCCCGACCTCGATCATCTCGGCTTCGCGGTTCTTCGCGTCGCGCGCGGCCCACAACTGCGCGAGCAGCGAGATGCCGCGGCCGAGCTTGTCCCGCGGGCCGTGCGCTTGAGCTCGCGCGAGCGCGAGCTGGAAGCGCCGGTCGGTCGGCGGCAAGCCCACGAGCGCCGCGACCCGTGCGATCTGCTGCTGCACCTGCGGTTCGCTTTCGCCGCGCCGCGCGCGCGCCGAGACCATCGCCGCCGCCGACTCCGGCGAGGGCGAGATGCCGAGCGCGACCTCGAGCGACTCGACGGCCTCGTCGTAGCGGCCGAGCTCCGCCGCCAGTCTCCCGCGCTCGCTCCACAGTTCCGCGGAGTGCGGCGCGGACGTCAACTCGGACTCGACGAGTTCGAATGCGCGGCGCGGATCGAGCTCGGCGTAGAACCGCGCCCACGGCAGGCTCACCCCGGGCTGCGCATCCTCGAGTCCGTGCTCCAGCCGCGCGCGCAGCCCTTCGAGCTCCGACAGCGCATGCTCGGCGACCCAGCGGTCGGCGGCGCTTTCGAGCGGATAGGCGTGGCGCGTCGCCTCGAGGCGCACCCACGGGTCGAGCGGGAAGGCCTCGAGCAGGATCGCGTACTCGCGCCGCAGCGCGGTGTCGAAGGGCGCGCCGAGCGCAGCGCGAGCTTGACCGAGCAAGGCGACACAGTCGCGAATCGCTTCGGGTTCCGCGTTGTCGCCCGCGAGCTCCAGCGCGCGGCGGCGGCTGTCGATGGCGAGGGCCCACTGCTTGCGCGCCTGGGCGATGCGGGCGCGCTCCTCGAGCACGTCGATGCGCTGCGAGTCCGCGACGAAGGCGGCCTCGATGCTCTGCGCCGCGCGCTCGAGCTCGCCGCGCGCGCGCTGCATCCGCGCGTCGAGGAGTCCGGAGTCCGCGGGCCCGAGCCCGCGCGGACCGAGCGCGTTGCGGCGAGCGTTGAGCACGTCGAGCACGCGCGAGTGGTCCGGCGACGGCGCTTGCGCGAGCACCGCGGACTCGAGCACGTCCCACCCCGCCGCGAATCCCGGCGCGGCGGCGACGAGCGACCGCGCGAGCTTCTCGGCGAGCGCGTAGGACTCGAGCCACTCGGCGCCGCGAGCGGCGAGGTAGGTGGGCCACAACGCGCCCTTCGCCGAGCCGCTCTGCCGCGCCAGATCGGCGACCGCCCAAGCGGTCCACTCGGGATCGTCGAGCGCGGCGAGCCGCGCGAGCAAGGTGCGCGGATCGCGTTGCACGGCGCCGCCGGGAAGCGCGCCGAAGCCGTGTTCGCGCGTGAGCGCGTCGAGCTTGGGATCGAGCGGGCGCGACAGCGATTCCAGTGCGGAGGTGAGCAGGGCTTCGATCGGGGTGAGCGGGCTCGCCGGGCTCTCGCCGTCCTCGACGCGGCGCTGGGCGATCTCGGCCTCGAGCACGATGCGCGCGTCCTCGAACTGCTCGCCGAGCGCGGCGAGCGCGACGAATTGCAGGCCGGTGGGTTGGAACCCCGAGTCGAGCAATTGACGGTGCAGCGCCGGGCAGTCGCCCCAGCGGCGCTCCTGGACGGCGGCCAGGATCAGTCCGAGCTCGGCGCTGCCCTGTTCGTCGTAGGCGAGCGCGCGCTCGAGCGCTTCGCGCGTGGCCGTCGGCTCGTCGCGCAGCAGCGCCGCCTGCGCCTGGCGCAAGTGCCCGCGCGGGGTGCGCCAGCGCGGGCGCGAGTCGAGCAGCTCGCAGGTCGCGGCCGCCGCCTCGACGTGGCCGTTGGCGAGCAACTCGTCGACCGCCGCGAGCATCGCGTCGAGGTCGAGGTCGACCTTGATCTCGAGCAGGCGCAGCACGCGCAGCGCGTGCGCGTCGTTGTGCTGGCGCGCGGCGATCGAGAGCATCAGCGGCGCGGCGCTCGCGAGCACGTCGACCTCGGCGCTGAGCCGTGCGATCTGCGCTTGCGCCTGGTCGGGCCGGCCGGCTTGAAAGTACAGCTCCGCCAGCAGCCGGTGGTCGCGGTCGGTGCGGCGCGCGGGGGCGACGCGTTCGAGGCTTTCGATCGCGCGCGCGAGCTCGCCGCGGTCGCGCAGGCTCTCCGCTGCCCAGCGCCGGCCGATCCCGGCAGGGTCGAGTCGCACGAGCTCGCGCCGCCGCTCGGCGCCGAGGACGTCCTCGGGCAGGCTCGCGAGCTGCTCCACGCGCAGCGCGCTCGGGCCCTCCACGTCGATCAACTCGCGCAGCCAGCGCGCGGCCTGGCCCCACGCCTCGAGCCGCAGCGCGGCATCGCTCGCGAGTTCGAGCGCCGGCGGCAGCCGCGGGTGCGTCTCCAGGGCGCGCGCCGCGAGCGCCAGCGCGGACGCGAAGCGCCCGTTCTCGAACTGCAGCTCGCCCAACCCGACGTACTCGAACGGCAGGCGCCGCTCGATGGGTGCGAGGAGGTTCTCGCGCTCGAGCGCTTCGCATTCGCGCTCGAAGTCGAGCTTGCGCGAGCGCGCCATCACGTCGCCGAGTTCGCGCCACCGCGGTTCGATGTCCGCGCGCAGCTCGGGCGACGTCGACAGCGCACCGGTGAGCGCGTCCATCGCGAGCCCGCGGTTCGGCGCGGGCTTGTCGAGTTCGAGCTCCGCGAGGCGCAGCCACGCCTCGCCCAGCTTCTCGAAGCGCGGCGTGGCGGCCGCGATGCTGCGCTGCAGCGCCTGGCTCTCTTCGCTTGCTTCGCCCTGCGCTCGGTGCACTCCCGCCATGCCGATCCAGCACATCGCGGCGGCGTTTTCGAAGGGCTCGGGGCTGCTCGCGGTCAGGCACCGGCGCAGGTACGGCGCGGCCTCCGTGAAGCGCTTCTGTTGCACGAGGCTGTAGCAGATGTACCAGTCGCCGAGCAGCCGCACTTCGTCTTGCTGCGACGCGCGCAGCCGATGCCCCGCGGTCACGAGCAAGCCCCACCCGCGCGAGTCGAGCAGCGTGCTCGCCCAGGTGCGGTAGAACTCCTGGTCGAGCGCGATGCGCTTCACGAGCTTCGGATCGATGAGTTCGCCGACCGTGTCGAGGCGGCGTGCGTCGCTCAGCACCTCGAGCATCGTGCGCAAGAGCGGCGGGTAGGCGACGAACTGCTGCAGCGTGAGCGCCGCCAGGCCCAGATCCGCGGCCGCGTCGCATTCGCCCGCGTCGTTCAGCGTGCGGATGTACTCGGTCAGCGCCTTGGGCCGCACACCGCCGCGGAACGAGCGCGACAGCGCCTCGGGCGCCTGGGTGAGCAGCGCGCTCGCGTCGTCGAGCCGGGTCTGCACCTCGCGCGCGAGCTCCTTCTCGGAGGACGGAAAGCGCTCGTAGAGTTCCTGGGCGAGCCGCAGTCGCGCGACGTCCGCGAGCGGCCGCGCGGCGATCTTGCGCATCAGCGCCTCGGTGTTCGCGAGCCCGGCGGGAGCGACGATCACGCCCGCGCGCCGCACGCAGTCGGCGATGTGGCGCTCCGCGAGCGCGAGCAACGCTTCGGCTTTGACGCCCCAGGCCTCGCCCTGGTTCTGGTCCCGCGCGAGCACGGCATCGGCGCGCACGAGCGCGGCCTCGATCTCGCCGCTGTCGAGCATCACCGACGCGAGCATCGACTCGATGGCCGGCGAGTTGGGCCGGTAGTGGGCCAGGACGTGCTCAAGATCCGCCTTCGCTCGCGCGAGCGCGCCCGTCTGCCGCGCCAGTCGCGCACGCTGGATCAGGAGTTCCTCGATCAGCGGGCGGTCCATGTTCCGCTCCGCGGCGCCGAGCGCCGAGTCGAGGTCGTGCCCGGCCTGAACGAGGTCGAGGTCGGGGCCGGTCATCGCCGAGCGAGCGTGCTCGAGCAGCGCGCGCGGGTCGGCGCTCTCGGCGCGGCGCACGTGGACGAAGAGGAACACGCACAGGCCGAACGCGGCGAGCGCGTAGATCCAGTAGAGATACCGCATTGGGGCGAGGGCGCAGTAGCGTGAAGGTCGGCGCGGACGATGTCCAGCCGCGGGGCGCGACGGCGCGGGACAAAGGCCGTCTTTCGCGCGGTTTCGGCGACGTTTCAGGCCGCGCTTTCGGCCTCTCCCTCGCTGGCGTGCGGCGCCTCGACGCTGGACTTCGAGGGGCGCGGGAAGTCGCTCAACCCGTGGCGGCGGAGCTTGTTGAACAGCGTGCTGCGGTTGATGCCGAGGCGCCGAGCGGCTTCCTGACGGCGGCCGCCGCAGGCCGTGAGGGCCTCCTCGATCAGACGCTTCTCGGGCAGTTCGAGCGCGGTCTTGAGGTCGACGAGGCCCGCGACGTGCGTCTCGGACGTGCGCGGAGCGGCGTCCGCGAGCGCCGGGCCGAGGTCGGCGACGCTCAACTCGCTGGTGCGCGCGAGCAACACGGCGCGTTCGAGCACGTGCTCGAGCTCGCGCACGTTGCCCGGCCATTGGTACGCGGCGAGCGCGGCCACGGCTTGCGGCGCGATGCCGCGCACGTCGCGGCGGTGCTCGGCGGCGTAGCGCTCGAGGAACGACAGCGCGAGCAGCGGAATGTCGCCCGGGCGCTCGCGCAGCGGGGGCAGCTCGATGCTCACGACGTTGAGGCGCCAATACAGGTCCTCGCGGAAGCGCCCGGCGCGCGCCTCGCTCTCGAGGTTGCGGTGCGTGGCCGCGATCCAGCGCACGTCGACGCTTCGCGTGCGCTCGTCGCCGACGCGTTCGAACACGCGCTCCTGCACGACGCGCAGCAGCCGCGCCTGAAGCTCGAGCGGCGCGTTGCCGATCTCGTCGAGGAACAGCGTGCCGCCGTCCGCCGCTTCGATGAGGCCGGCCTTGTCGCGGTTGGCGCCGGTGAACGCGCCGCGCACGTGGCCGAACAGCGTGCTCTCGAGCAGCGTGGCCGGGATGGCGCCGCAGTCGACGACCACGAAGGGTTTCGTGGCGCGCGAGGAACGCGCGTGGAGGGCGCGCGCCAGCGCGCTCTTGCCGACCCCGCTCTCGCCTTGGAGCAGCACGCTCGCGCGCGTGTCGGCGATCGAGTCGACGACCTCGAAGATGCGGCGCATGCGTTCGTCCTTCGAGCGGATTCCGCCGAGTTCGACGCGGCCTTCGAGCGAGCGGCGCAGCACGAGGTTCTCGCGGAGCAGCGCGCGCTGGGAGAGGGCGCGTTCGACGGACAGCAGAACTTGCTCGCGGCTCAGCGGACGCGAGAGGTGGTCGCAGGCGCCGGCGCGAACGGCTTCGAGCGCGTCGCGCACCGTGCCGAAGTTCGCGATGAGGATCACCGCCGGCCGCGCGGGCGCGGACAGGAACCGGCGCACGTCGTCGACGCTCGCGAAGCTCTGGTCGACGATCGCGACGTCGTGCGTGGCGGCGTCCTCGAGCTTCTCGATGCGCTCGCAGCGCCACGCGCGCGCTTCGAGCGAGTAGAGGAGGTTGTCCAACTCGCGCCCCGCCTCGAGCAGCAGCGCGATGCGCGCGCCCGCGGTGTCGAGCGCGCCGCCCTTGTCGAGGGAAGTGGACATGTGCACGCTTTTCGACGTGCGCGGAGTCCGCGCCGCACTTTCGCGACGCCCCGGGACCACTTGGGAGCGCGAGACGGAACTTTTTTCCAGCGAGAGTCGACGCGGCTCGCTCGCGAGTCGGTGGGAGCGCGGACGCGCGAGCTGGTTGCGCGCTACGCGAACGGATCGTCGACCCGCGTGCGGGGCGCGCGTGCGGCAGCTTTCGCGGCCTCGCCGGCTTTCGGGTTCTCGACGCGCGGGTCCGGGCGCGCCGCGGTTCCGGCGGACTTCGTCGAGCGTTCCACGGGCAGCCGCATGCGGATCGCGAGCTGGCCTTCGGAGGGCGCGGCCACTTCCATGTCGCCGCCCTGGCTGCGGAGGATCGCACCGGCGGCGGCCAGCTCGTTGGGGCCGAGCTCCGGCAGACGCTCGCGCAACACAGCGACGTCGAACAACTGTTCCGGCCGAACGTCGTGGAGCGGACCGGCGGGGAACTCGATGCCGATCGAGAGCGCGCTGCCGTTGAGCGGTGTGTACGCCACGCGCACGGTGTCGCCGCCCGTCGCGCACAAGCGCGCGAGGGAGAGCACGGTTTCGAAGGCCATGGTCAGCGCGGCGCGGTCGGCGCGCACCACGAACTCGAGCGCCGGCCTTCCGATCGGCGCCGTCGAAGGCTGGAAACGCGGACCCTTGCGGCCTCGCAGCGTGAGCGTCGCGAGCAGCTCTTCGATGAGCCCGGTGACCTCGAACTCGTCCGCGCCGCGCGGCGGCGGAGCGGCGAGGCACGCGAGGCTGCGGGTGAAGCGCAGCAGCCGGCGCAGCTCGATCGCCGGGCTTTCGAGGTCGGTGTCGGGCACGCGGCCCGATTCGCGCAGGCCCAGGAAGGCGAGTTCGAGGCGCTGCGAGATGTCCGCGAGCACCGCGACCTGGTCGCGACCGATGGTGAGCGACAGGGCGGAGGAAGGAATTTCGGACCGCGGCGCCGGGGGGGCGGCCCGGGCGGGGAGCTCGACCTCGCGCTCCTG
>CALFYL010000413.1 GCA_937952135.1 uncultured Planctomycetia bacterium | reverse complement strand
ACGCCGTCCTGCACTTGCAAACGGCCTGTGACTCCCAGGAAGTTCTGAGTCTTGAGCAGCATTTCATGCCGCTCGAACACCGACGGCCAGACGACGACATTTATCAGTCCCGTTTCGTCCTCGAGAGTCATGAAGGTCACTCCGGAAGCTGTTCCGGGTCGTTGTCGGCAGATCACCAAGCCGGCGATCTTGACTCGCTTCTTGTCGCCCAGGGCGCTGAGTTGATGGGCGCTCTTCAGTTTTTGCGCACGGAGCTGGTCCCGCAGCGGCCCTAGCGGATGTCCGTGTGCACTGTGCCCTTTCGACCGATAGTCCCAGTCGATCTCTTCCAGGGTGGACAGATTCGCCAGTTGGGGCGCACTCGGGTCGCCGTCGAACAGCCACGCTTCCCTGAGCGCGCTCAGTCCCCGGGCTTTCCAGAGGGCGGAACGCCGACGGTCTTCGAAGCCTTCCAGGGCGCCGGCCTCGGCCAGGGCCATCATCGCCCGGCGATCCAGACGGCTGCGGCGATCGAAGTCGGCCAGGGAACCGGTGGAGTGAAAGGACCTGGGGACTCGAGAGTCCCCAGCGCCCGGCGCACTCACGGCTGCCCCTGACGGGAGCTCGTTCCGTGCGTGCTCGATGCAGCGGTAGTCGCCCAGGGTCAGACTCTTGACCGTTCTCAACCCCATTCGCAGCGCGAACCGCGCGTCGGGCTTCTCGGGGGCGCTCGTGTCGGCCTCCAACGTGCAGTCCCACGAGCTGCAGAGCACATCGACCGGAAGCACCCGGACTCCGTGCCGCTGGGCGTCCTCGAGGATGGTGGCCACGGTGTAGAAGCCCATCGGCTGAGCGTTGATGAGCGCGCAGGCGAACAGCGTCGGATAGTGGCGCTTGAGCCACGCGCCGGCGTAGCTGATCAGCGCAAAGCTCGCTGCGTGGCTTTCGGGGAAGCCGTACTCGCCGAAGCCGCAGATCTGTTGGAAGACCCGCTCGGCGAAGTCGGCCTGGATGCCTTTGCGCGTCATGCGCGACACCAATTTGTCGCGGTGCTGGCCCATGCGGCCGCTCTTGCGCCAGGCGGCCATGTCGCGCCGCAACTGGTCCGCCTCGCCTGGCGTGTAGTCGGCCGCCACCATCGCGAGCTTCATCACCTGTTCCTGGAACAGCGGCACTCCGAGCGTTTTCTCCAACACCGGGCGCAGGCACTCGTGCGGGTATTCGACGGGTTCCTGGCCGCGCCGACGGCGCAAGTAGGGGTGCACCATCCCGCCGGTGATCGGGCCGGGCCGCACGATGCTGACCTCGATCACCAAGTCGTAGTAGTTGCGCGGCGCCAGGCGCGGCAGCATCGCCATTTGGGCGCGGCTCTCGATCTGGAACACGCCGACCGTGTCGCCGCGGCAGATGGCGTCGAAGGTCGGCGTGTCGTCGGGCGGCAGGCTCGCCATCGAGAGCTCGAGGCCGTGGTGCTCGCGCAACAGGTCGAAGCAGCGGTGCAGGTGGTGGAGCGCCCCCAGCCCCAGCAGGTCGACCTTGAACAGCCCGATGGCCTCGACGTCGTCCTTGTCCCACTGGATGACGGTGCGGCCCGCCATGGTTGCGTTCTCGACCGGCACCAGCGTCGCGATCGGTTCGTGCCCGAGCAGGAAGCCGCCCGGGTGGATCGAGAGGTGCCGCGGAAAGTCCTCGATCTGCTGGCACAGCTCGCTGAGCTGCTGCGCCGCCTCCGACTGCGGATCGAGCCCCGCCTCCTTCAAGACGCGCGGCGAAAGCCCCTCGCCGTGGGACAGCACGCGCGTCAGGCGCGCGAGCATCGACTCGGGGAGCGAAAGCGCCTTTCCCACGTCGCGCACCGCGGAGCGCGCGCGGTAGCGGATCACATTGGCCACCATCGCCGCGTGCGTGCGGCCGTACTTCTCGTAGACGTGCTGGATCACCTCCTCGCGCCGCTCGTGCTCGATGTCCAGGTCGATGTCGGGCGGTTCGGCGCGCTCGCGCGAGAGGAAGCGCTCGAAGAGCAGCCCCATGCGCACGGGGTCGATCGCCGTCACGCCCAGGCAATAGCACACCGCCGAGTTCGCCGCCGAACCGCGGCCCTGGCACAGGATCGAGTGCGAGCGGCAGAACTGCACGATCTCGTACATGGTCAGGAAGTAGCCGCCGTAGTCGAGCTCCTCGATCAGCTCCAGCTCGCGTTCGAGCTGCGCGAGCGTCGCCTCCGGGATCTCGCCGCCGTAACGCGCTCGCGCGCCGTCAAACACCAACTTGCGCAGCCACTGCGACGAATCCTGGCCGTCGGGCAGCCGCTCGCTCGGGTAGCGGTAGCGGACCTGATCGAGCCGAAAGTTGCAGCGCGCCGCGATCTCGCGGCTGCACTCGAGCGCGGCGCGGTCGTCGCCGAACAGCGCCTCGAAGGCGTGCGGGCTCTTGAGCTCGTGCTCGGTGTTGGGGGCCAGCCGGCGTCCGGCCTTGGAGAGCGCGACACCGTGGCGGATCGCGGTCAGCACGTCTTGCAGCCGCCGCCGGTCCGCGCGGTGGTAGAGCACTTCGTTCGCCGCCGCGAGCGCCAGGCGCCAGCGCGCCGCGCGCGCGCGCAGCAAGCCTTCGCTCGAAGCCTCGTCGGCGCGTTGACGCCGCGCGCACAATCCGTACAAGCGGTCCCCGAAGGCTGCCCGCAGCTCGCCGGCGCGCTGTTCCAAACGCCGTTCGCGTTCGAGGTCGAGCGGGCCGTCGCGCCCCAGATCCCACAGCGCGATCAAGTCGCCGGCGTGGTCGCACACCTCGCTCCACGCGATCGAGCAGCTTCCCTTGGGCGAGCGCATCCGTCCTGCGGTGATCAGCCCGCACAGGTTGGCGTAGCCCGCGCGGCTCTGCGCGAGCAGCAGCAGGTGCGCGCCGTCCTCCAGCGTGAGCTGCGCGCCGTGGATCAATGCCAGACCCAGCTCGCGCGCCTTCACGTGCGCCCGCACCGCGCCGTACACGCCGTCGCGGTCGGTCAGCGCGAGCGCCGCCAGGCCGTGGCGGTGCGCGGCCTCGACGAGTTCGTCGGGATGGCTCGCGCCTTCGAGGAACGAGAAGTTGCTCTTGGTCCACAGCGCGGCGTAAGTCACGACACGCTCCCTTGGAGGAACCAGCGCCGCCGCACGCGGTCGAAGTAGATCCACAAGAGCGCGCCGCTCTGCATCTCGGCGAAGTGGTAGTCGCGCGCGACCTCGGCCCGCCACCAGCCGCCGCTCAGCGGATACGGGCCGTGCAGTTGCAGCACCGGACCGTGCGTGACGCCGCGCAGCAGCCAGCCGTCCTCCTCGTGCCGCGAGCGCGACGGCAGCGGCGCCGCCTTGGCGAAGATGCGCCGCACGAGCGTGGGCGCGAGCACGTCGCGCGGCTGCGGCGGGGGTGCTTCGCCCAGGTTTTCCCAGGCAAAACCGGCCTCGGGCAAGTGCGCCGAGACCAGCCGCGCGCGCACCACGGCGTCGTCTCCGAAGGCGGCGCGCAAGGCGGCGAAGGCCTTGGCGGCTGCTTGGGGCGCGCGGCCTCGCGCCGACGAGAGCTGGCTCAGCGCGAACAGCTCGCCGGTCTTCGCGGCCGTCGCCACGCCGCGCAAGCGGAGCGTCAGCCGCTGCACGCCGCGCGCGAGCTTCAGGCGCTCGAACCGCAAACGCAGCAGGCGCGCGAAGTGCGCGAAGTCGAGCGTCGGCTCGGCAGGCTCGACGCGCTCCTCGAGCAGGGAGCGGTCCTCGAGTTCGAGCTGCAGCGCCACCTCACTCGCCGCTTGTCCGCGGCGCGCGAGGAGCGCGAGCAGGGGCGGCGCGAGTTCCCAGGCCAGCGTGAGCAGCGTGTCCAGATCGCCGGTGGGGAAGTCGAGATCGAGCGTCTGGCTCGGCCAGTCGGGCGGCGCGAGCGGGGCCAGTTCGCGTTCGATCGAATGCGAGGCCAGCGCGTGCAAGCGCGCGAGCTCGTCGCCGTAGCGCAGCTGCAGGCCGGCCGCGGGCAGCGCGACCAGATCGGCGATGCGCCACACGCCGAGGCGCTCGAGCTCCGCGCGCGTCCGCGGTTCGATGCCCAGGCGCCGCAGCGGAACGCGGAGCGTGAAGCTCTGCTCGTCGGCCTCCGCATCGAACACCAGCACCCGCCCGCCGCGCAGCGCCTTGGCCAGGGCGTACACGCGAAAGTGCGCGAAGCCGACGACGATGGCGCTCTCCAAACCTTCGCGTGCGAGCGCGTCGCGCGTCGTGCGGGCCCAGCGCGCGAGAGGGGAAGCCGTGGGCGGTGGGAGCGGGAGAGGAGGGAGCGTGGGCGGCGAGTTCGCTGGCTTCGCTGCGCCGCCCCGTCGAACGTGCTGGGGAACGAGCGGGGGAACGTGCGGTCGAGCACGCCCCGCCGCAGCCCGCCCCGCGCCGGCTGCCGACTCCGCCGCCGGCGCTTCGCGCTGGCTCGCGATCCACAGCTCGAGGCCGTCGACGTCGAGCCAGAACACGCCCGGCTCTTCACGGCTGGGTTCGACGTGCGGGGAATGGCGCCGCAACCACTCGCAGGTTTGCTCGATTCCCGCGCGGATTTCGCTGGTTTCGATCTCGCCCGCGCGCAGCTCACGGCACAGCGCCAGGGCTGCGGCGTAGCGCAAGCCGGGCAGCACGCCCTTCGCTCGCGCGAGCTCGTTGGCCCACAAGATCACTCCGTGGGGCGCGTCGCGGTCGACCACCGCCGCCGGCAGGCCGCGCCATTGCGGGCGGCGGCGCAGCAGCAGTTGCAGGGCGAACGCGGGGGCATCAACGCAGGCCAGGCGTCCCACGACGCGCCTCACTTTGGCGCCACGGCCGCGAGCGGCGCTTGTCCTTGGCCACCGACAGTTCGCATTCGAAGCTCGCGAGCACCTGGCGCGGATCGACGGGCTCGAGCGCATCGCGCATCACGTTCACCCGCCGGCGCACGAGCGTGTCCGCGCGCAGGCCGATCAGCGAGCTCAACGACGCTTGCTCGGGCGGCTTCTCGGTCAGGCACACGATCCCGAGGTCGTGCTTCTGCGCGAGCGCGAGCAAGCGCGACTGCATCGCCATCGGCACGAAGGCCAGCGCCGTGACGTCGAGCACGATCAGGCCGAAGGCGCCGCAGCGCGCGATCCACTCGGCGGCGAGGCCGAGGTCGCTCGGGCGCGGCGGGCGCACGACGACCAGCGCGTCGAGGTCGACGCCGCACTCGGCGAGGTCGGGCGGGAAGAAGCTCGAGCTGCGCGGTTGGATCCAGGCCACGCTCTCGCCGCGTCGCTGTGCGTCGAGCACGAGGCTCGCCGCGAACGACAAGGTCGCGCCCGCGCGGGCCCCGGCGAGTTCGCACAACCGCCCCGCGGTCTCGTTCCAGCCCCAGCGCGGCGCCGCGCTCGCGCGGGCGAGTTCGAGCACTTGACTCGCGCGCTGCAGCCCCGGAGCGCAACGCGGGCTCGAGATGCGCAGCTCTTCCAGGAGCGCCGCGGGCGAAGGCCGTTCCGTTCGTTCGTGCGGAGTCTCGGACATGGTGGGCCTCCTTGGTTCTGCGCTTCGCGAGTCAACTTGGTCCTGCGTTCCGCGAGCCAGCTCGGTGCTCTGCGGACCGAAGCTCGACGCCTTCGACCGAGGATGGCGAACATCGGACTAATATCCGCCGGGAGAACCATAACAAAAGCCTACCATCGGCCCCGAAGTACGGCAAGACGCCGCGGGACCGTGGCTGTGCACCTCCCTGCGGGTTTTCTTGGGCGCGACGAGCGCTCGGGAGCTTCGAGCACGCTCGCCGGGGCGCGCCGCGGGCTCGCGCCGTAGGATCGCGCACCCCCCATGGGTTGCCTGCACGACGCCAACGATCCGTTCTCGAGCGCGCGCCGGCGCGCCGAGGAGCAGGCGGCGAAGGCCGGCCGGCGCCGCGAAACATGGTGGTTCCTCGCCGCCGTGTTGCTGCACGGCCTCGTGTACTTCTTCGCGGTCGCGCCGTGGATGGGCGAGGACGAGCCCTGGCATTTCGAGTACGCCAGCCACGTCGCCGACGGCCACGCGCCGTGGGGACGCGGCAAGGTCGAGTTCTCGAACACGGTGCTGCAGACGGGGCCCGACGCGCCCTACGACGAGCGCTGGGACCATCCTTCGTCGCAACTGCAAGTGCGCCGGCGCTTCGCGAGCGCGAGCGACGAAGCGATCGCCGCGCGCCAGACGCAGATCCTCGAGTCGATGGAGCGCCACGGCTTCTACGCGCGCGTCGACTGGACCGGCGGCGTGGGGGGCCGCGCCGACTTCGACGAGGTGCAGCCGATCTTCACTGCGACGACGCAGCCGCCGGGCTACTACCTGCTGCTCGGAGGCTGGCTCGCGCTGTGGCCCGGCGAGGGCATCGACGGGCAACTCCGCTGGGCGCGCGTGCTCTCGCTGCTCTTGTACGTGCTCACGTGCTGGGCCGGGCTCGAGTTCGCGCGCGCCGCGTTCTCCGATCGCCGGCTCGCCTTCGCAGCGGCGTTGTTCGTCGCGTGGCTGCCGATGCACGCGCGTCAGGCGGCGATCGTCAACAACGACGTGCTCGCGCGCACGCTCTCGGCGCTGGTGTGGTTGATTTGCGCGCGCCGACTCGCCGGGCGCGGCGGACGGCGCGAGTTCGCGCTCGCCGTCGCGCTCACGCTCGTCGGGTGGTTCGTGAAGACCACGACGGCGTCGAACTTCCTGGTGCTGTTCGCAACCCTCGTGCTCGATTCACGCCGCGTGCGGAACGTGCGAGGGCTGCTGCTCTTCGCCCTCGGCGGGACCGCGGCGCTCGCCGGCGTCGTCGTCTTCTGGCACTTCCAGCACAGCCCCGTGCTGCCGCGCAACGTCGACGCCTTTTTACTACGCGTGGGCCGCGGCTTGTCGGCGAACGCACTGCGCGAGCTCGCGACGAGTTGGATCGGCGCCTTCAACTGGTACTCGCGCCCGATGTCGGAGGCGGCGTACGTCGCGATCGGCGCCCCGATGCTCTTCGCGCTGTTCGGCGGCCTGGTCGCGTTGGTGCGCGGCGCGAAGGGAGTCGAGCGCGCGACGCTGCTGCTGTGCGTCGTCGGCGTGCTCGCCCAGCTCGTGCTCGTCGTGCTGCGCGGCGTCGGCCACGGCCGCTACCTCATGCCGGCCTTGCTCGCCGTCGCCGCGTTGTTCGCCGCCGGCGCGTGTGCGTTGTTCGGCGAACGTCACCGTTCGCGCGCGCTCGCCGTCGCGGCCGCCGCCTTGGTGCTCTACGACGCTTGGTTCCTGTGGGCCGGGCTCGCGCCCAACGAATACGGAGTGTGGGGGACGTGAGACGCGCACCGCTGCTCTTCGGCGCGTTCGCTCTGCTCGCGGCCGTCGCGGCGCACTTCGTCGGCTTCGAGCCGGCGCCCGAGCTCGACGTGCGCGCCATCCCGCACCAGACCCAGTTCGGGCGGATCTTCCCCGGCCACCCGGTCGGCGCTTCGTTCGCTCTGGAGCGCGGCGACTTGCGAGCGCTCGAGATCGCGCTGGTGGATCTGGGCGGCGAGCGCACGCCGCTCGAGCTCACGCTGCGCAGCGAACTCGGCGGCGAGGTCCTGCAGCGCGTCGCGATCCCGGCGAGCGAGCTGCCAGCGGGCGACGGGTGGGTGCGTGTGGCGCTCGACCTCGAAGCGCTCGACGCGCCGCCGAGTTCGTTCCACTTCGAGCTGTCGAGCGCGAGCCCGTCTTCGCACTCGCCCTGGGTGCGCTACCGCGGCGTTTCGCACGTCGTTCGTCCCTGGGGCGATCGCGTGCTGCCCGGCGGCGCGCTCGAGTGCGAGTTGAGCCTCCTGCCCCATCCCAACCTGCGCGCGCTCGCGCTCGCCGTCGACGGGCTCGACGCCGCGGCTGCGCCCGCGAGCGTGCAGATCGCCGATCCGCGCACGAACGAAGTCCTCGCGCGCGGCGAAGTGCTTCAGCGTTCGCCCCAGGCCACGGCCTGGGTGTTCTTCACGTTCGAGGAGCTGCCGTCCTCGCGCTGGAAACCGTGGAACGTGCGCTTCGAACTCCCGGCGGACGCGCGGCCGGTCGGCGGCGAGGCCGGTCCGTCGCTGATCGCGTTCCACGGCCGCGGGACGGTCGGACCGGCGCTCGGCGGCATGACGTGCGGCGCCGGGCGCTTCGACGACCGCGATTTGATCTTCCGCGTCTGGACGCACGAGGGTCGCGGCGAGCAGCACCGGCGCTGGAGCGAGCGCGGCGGCGCGGGGCTGGTCGCTGCGGCGCTGATCTACCTCGCCGCCGCCGCGCTGCTCGGCGCCTGGCTCACGCGCGCTGGCGGTGCGGACGCGGCGAAGTGAGCGGGTATCCTGCGCGCCGCATGGACGTCGTCGTCGTCAATCCGCAGATC
Source organism: uncultured Planctomycetia bacterium (assembly GCA_937952135.1). GTDB lineage: Bacteria > Planctomycetota > UBA1135 > UBA1135 > WYBT01. The sequence continues at coordinate 3,939 of CALFYL010000413.1, read as the reverse complement.
CCGCACAACACCGGCTGCATCGCGCGGCTCTGCGCGGCGACGGGCAACGCGCTCCATCTCGTCGAACCGCTGGGCTTCAGCCTGGAGGACCGCTATCTCAAGCGCGCCGGTCTGGACTACTGGCCGATGGTGGAGCTCGCGGTCCACGCGAACTGGGACGCGGCGTGCGACGCACTCGCGCAGCGCAGCCAGCGACCGCTCGGCGAACGCCTGCGCCTCTTCACCGCGCGCGGCGGCGCCCAACTCTTCGAAGCGGCGTTCGAGAGCGACGACGTGCTCGTGTTCGGCTGTGAATCGGACGGCTTGCCCGCTTCGCTGCTCGAAGCGCACGCGGGGCGGCGCGTGTACGTGCCGGTCAAACGCGGCGTTCGCAGCCTCAACCTCGCCAACGTCGCGTGCCTGGCGGTGTACACCGCGATGGTGCGCTCGGGAGCGCCGCTCCCCGACAACGACGGCAGCTACGAGGCGCACCCGCTGGCGAACGAGGACATCTGGCCGCTCTCCCGCCTACGTCGAAATGCGAACGAGGTCGGCGAGTGAGCGCCTCGGGGCGCGCGCGAACGTCCGCGCTTTGCGCTGCGGGCGAAGTGTTTTCGCGACAGAGCCGCGAGCGCTGCGCGGGGCTAGGAAGCGGCGACTCTTGATTCCTTGACGCGCGGACCGTAACCAAGGCGGATCCACCATGGCCCAGGTCTTTCACCCGAGCACCAACACCCTTTCGAAGGTCTCGATCTTCGGCGGGGTGTTCTTCGTGCTGGGCGCGTTGTGGCTCGTCTCGGAGCTCAACCGCTCGCCCTACGTGACCCAGGCCGGCGTCGTCCGCGAGCAGCCGGTCGCGTTCGGACACAAGCACCACGTCGCGGGCCTCGGCATCGACTGCCGCTACTGCCACACGAGCGTCGAGGACGCGGCCTTCGCCGGCATTCCGTCGACCAAGACGTGCATGAGCTGCCACTCGCAGATCTGGACGGAAGCGCCGATGCTCGAGGCGGTGCGCGAGAGCTTCCGCGCCGACGCGTCGATCCCCTGGAAGCGCGTCCACGACTTGCCGGACTTCGCCTACTTCGACCACTCCATCCACCTCGCCAAGGGGATCGGCTGCCAGTCGTGCCACGGCCAGGTCGACCAGATGCCGCTCGCGTGGCGCGAGCACTCGCTGAACATGGAGTGGTGCCTCGCGTGCCACCGCGAGCCCGAGCGTTTCGTCCGGCCGCTGAGCGAGGTGTTCAACATGGACTACGTGCCGGAGCGCCCCCAGAGCGAGCTGGGCCCCGAGCTCGTGCGCGAACTCCACATCCAAGCCCGCACCAACTGTTCGGCCTGCCACCGATGAGCCACCCTTCGAACCGCGCGCCGGCGCCGAGCGGCGACGCCCATGTGTGGCGCAGCCTCGAGGAGCGCGAACTCTCCGGCGCCGGGCCTGGGCGTGGGGACGCGCCTGCGCACGAGCACCAACACGAGCACCAACACGAGCACGCTCCGCAGCGCTCCGCGTCGGACCCTTCGCGCTCGACCGGCCTCCTGTCCAGCGTCGAGCTCGCGCGCCGCGACTTCCTGCAACTCGTCGGCGCGTCGCTCGCGGCCGCCGGCGCCGCGGCGTGCACGCGCCAGCCCGACGAACGCATCCACCCCTACGCGAAGAGCCCCGAGGCGCTCGTCCCCGGCAAGCCGCTCTATTTCGCGACGGCGATGCCGTGGGCGAGCGGGGCGCTCGGACTGCTCGTCGAGAGCCACATGGGGCGCCCGACGAAGATCGAAGGCAATCCCGATCACCCCGCGAGCCTCGGCGCGACGGACGCCTTCGCCCAGGCCGCGGTGCTCGAGCTGTACGACCCCTCGCGCGCGCAGCTCTTCAAGCGCAACGGCGCGATCTCGACTTGGTCCGCGTTCCTCGACGAATTCAGTGCGGCGGCGCAGTCGCAGCGTTCGAACCGCGGCGCGGGCCTTCGCATCCTCACGCCGACGGTGACCTCGCCGACGCTGGCGGCGCAGCTCGCGAGCTTGCTGCGCGAGCTTCCGCAGGCGCGCTGGGTCCAGTGGACGCCGCACAACCGCGACGAAGCCCGCGCGGGCGCGCTCGCGGCCCTCGGCGTCGACGTCGTGCCGCATCCCGACTTCGCGCGCGCCAAGGTCGTGCTCTCGCTCGACGCCGACTTCCTCGCCGGTCCCGGCGGAGTGCGTGCGGCGCGCGATTTCGCGTCGGCCCGCCGCGCGCGGCGCGACACGACGTCGATCGCGAAGCTCTACTCGATCGAGTCGAGCGTTTCGATCACCGGGGCCGCCGCGGACGAGCGCCTGCCGGCGCGCCCGAGCTTGCTCGCGGCTGTGGCGAGCCGCATCGCGTCCCGAGTCGGAGTGGCGACGGCGGCGCTCCCGCTCGCGCCCGAGCACGAGAGCTGGGCCGATCGGGTCGCGGCCGATCTCGCGGCGCACCGCGGCGAATGCGTCGTGGTCGCGGGGCTCGAGCAGGCGCCGGAGATCCACGCGCTCGCGCATGCGATGAACCACGCGCTCGGGGCCGTCGGGCAGACCGTGCGCTACACCGAGCCGGTCGAGTACGCGCCCGGAGATCAACACGAAGGACTGCGGACGCTCGTCGCCGACCTCGCCGCGGGCCGCGTCGATCTGCTCGTGGTGCTCGAAGGCAATCCGGTCTACGACGCGCCCGCGGATCTGGGCTTCCGCGCAGCCTTCGAGAAAGCGAAGCTGCGCGTCACGCTCTCGCTGTTCGACAACGAGACGACCGCGTTGTCGCAGTGGCACGTGCCGGCGGCGCACTTCCTCGAGTGCTGGAGCGACGCGCGCGCCTTCGACGGCACGATCTCGATCCAACAGCCGCTCATCGCGCCCTTGTACGGCGGCCGCAGCGCGCACGAAGTGCTCGCGGTGCTCGCCGGGCAGCCGATGGCGAAGGGCTACGACCTCGTGCGTGCGCACTGGCAAGCGCAGCACGACGACGACGACTTCGAGAGCTACTGGAAGCGCTCTCTGCACGACGGAACGCTCGCGGGCCGGCGCTTCTCGGCGCGCAGCGTCTCGCTCGCCGACGCGGCGCCCAAGCTGTCGCGGCTGGCCGCGCCGCAGGGCTCGAGCGGGCTCGAGTACGTGCTGCGCGTCGATCCGGCGGCGCACGACGGACGCTACGCGGGCAACGCGTGGCTGCAAGAGTGCCCGCGGCCGCTCACCAAGATCACCTGGGACAATGCGCTGCTCATCGGTGTCTCCACGGCGAAGACGCTCGGCCTGAAGAGCGGCGACGTGGTCGAGTGCGCGATCGACGCTGGCAAGATCGAAGCGCCGGTGTGGGTCGCGCCGGGACACGCCGAGCAGTGCATCACGTTGCCGCTCGGCTACGGACGCGCGGTCGCCGGCCCGATCGGAACCGGCATCGGCTTCAACGCGTACTTCGCGTCGCGGCAGAACGCTCGCTGGAGCGGAAGCGGCGCGTCGCTGCGCAAGCTCGACCGCGAGCACGCGTTCGCGACGACGCAAGAGCACCACGACATGGAGCAACGCGACCTCGTGCGCACGCGCGAGCTCGGCGAACTCGATCGCAAGCCGTTCTCGGCGCTCGCGGCGCACGGCGACACCTCGATGTACCCGCCGTTCAAGTACGACGGCGTGGCCTTCGGCATGGTCATCGACCTCGGCACGTGCATCGGCTGCAACGCGTGCGTGATCGCGTGCCAGTCGGAGAACACGATCCCCGTGGTCGGCAAGGAGCAAGTCGCGGCGGGGCGCGAGATGCACTGGCTGCGCATCGATCGGTACTACGAGGGCGCGCCGGAGAATCCGCGCGTGCTCCTGCAGCCCGTCCCGTGCATGCACTGCGAGTCGGCGCCGTGCGAAGTGGTGTGTCCGGTCGGCGCGACGACGCACAGCCCGGAAGGTCTCAACGAGATGACCTACAACCGCTGCGTCGGCACGCGCTACTGCTCG
>CALFYL010000412.1 GCA_937952135.1 uncultured Planctomycetia bacterium | reverse complement strand
ATCGTGAAGTGCACGGCTTCGCTCGATGCGAGCGCGCTCGGGCCGAGGGGGTCGCGGTAGACCCACTGCGCGTCGACGGATTGGCCTACGAAGAGCAACGGGTCGACGCCCGAGGCCACGAACGCGTTGAAGTCGATCGTGAGCGCGCCGGAGCAATCGCTCGCGCCCGAAGATCCGCCGCTCGATTGGCGCGCCGTGGTACGACGCGGCGCGGCGACGCAGCGCACGCCGCCGGGATAGCGCACGAACGCGGGCCCGCTCGTGCCGTAAACGAGCATCCCGCCGCGGTGGCTGACCACGTTCGATGCGCTGAGCGTGAACGGCGCGCCGCTCGACGCGCTCGGAACGCCCGCGAACCCGATGTGCGCGACGCAGCCGAGCGAGCTCCTCTCGGGCGCGCAGTGCACGCGCGCGGGCGCGTGCTCGAGTCGAAACTCGTAGACCGCTCCGGCGTCGTTGCCGCGGTCGTCGTCGTTCGGCGCGCCGACCATCAGCCGATTTCCCTGCAGTCCAATGCCGTATCCGAAGTAGTCGAGCGGCTGCGCATCCGAAGCGACGACGGTCGCTTGCAGCTTCCATCCGTCGTTGCGCGCGTAGAGTCGGACCGCGCCCGCATCGCTCGCCGCGAGATCCGCGTCGGGATCCGACGCCGCGATCACGCCGTCGTCGAGTTCGAGGTCATAGGCGCCAGCGCTTCCCTGGACCGGCGGGATCGTCGCGTCGACGAACCACCCGCTGCCGGCGTTCGCGAGCACGTGGAAACCGCCGCCGCTCGTGCGCGCGACGGCGAGCCCGCGGTCGAGCTCGATCCCGCCGCTGAGCTGCCCCACCGGCGCGGCGTCGGACTGCGCGAGCACCCACACGCCGTTCTGGCGGCGGTAGGCGCGCACACCGAACGCGTTGGGCGCCGCGTTGTAGTACACGAGCAGGTCCTCGCCGCTCACGCGCACCGTCACGCCGATCCGCGCGCCCGCGACGCCGCCGAAGATGCGCTGGCGCAGCACGAGCGACGAGCCGGTGTCCTCGTACACGTAGACCGCGCCTTCCTCGGCCAGAGTCTGCGTGTGGTAGTGGTTGCCGATCACGACCGTCGCGCCGTCGATGTCGGTCGAGACGCCGAAGGTCTCGTCCGCCGGCCCGATGTCGGGGATGTTGAGCCAGCTCTGCGACCACGTCGAGCCGCTTCGGCGCCACACGGCGACGCGATCGATCGGCGACCCATAGGGGAAGCCTTGCAGGTACAGGTTCCCCTCGAAGGACATCGTGTAGCCCTGCGTGGCGAACCCTGGGGACGCCGGATACGTCCAGGTCCCGCCCACGTCGGCGATGCAGCGCACGAGGTACGACGACGTGAACGTGCCGTACATCACGAGTGCGACGCCGCCGTCGAGCAGGACATCGCGGCCGAAGCGGTCGCTCGAGAACGGATTCGCGCTGTAGATCTGCGCGGTCTGCGTCGCACTCAGCGAACCCGTCTGCGCGCCGAGCGGCGCCGCAAGGAGGATCGAAAGAGCGGACACGGCGACTTTGGCTCGCATGCAACGCCTCCAGTAATCGAAAACCCACGCCCGCCCAGCTCTCTTGTACTCCGTCCGAGCGCTTTTCGCGCGCGGCCCAATCCCCCTCTACACCGGATCGAGCGCCGCCAGACGCGTGGCCAGGGTCTTTGCGAGGTGGCGAGTAGGCTTCTCGGGCAAGCCGATTTCGGGCAAGCGGTCGATGAACGGAGACAGGCGCTTCACGAGGCTCGCGAGCGTGCGGCGCACGGAAGCTGGACTCACGCCGTTGCGTTCGCCGAAAGCCGCGAAGTGCTTCCAGTTGAGTCGCTCGTCGCGCCCTTCGAGCGACAGGGCGAGCTTCGCATCGCCGTAGGGCAACGTGCTCAGCAGGTCGTAAGCAGGGGTCAAGGACACCGAGCTCGCGCAGCGCTGAACGCTCACGTTCTTGGCGTGCAGATCGCCGTTCGCGATCGCGTACGAGAACGCCTGAAGGCGCAGCAACTCGAGACGCGCGACAACGGGCGCCGAGGTCGATTCGAGTGCGTCACTCACGTCCTGCAACTTCAAGCGGTACTTGTCCGCTGGATAGCGGTCGAGGAGCTGGCACACGTCCTCCTGGTGCACGCGCTCCACCGCGCCGCCGGGCCCAGGCACGCGGTCGAAACGCTCGACAAGGAGGCCGGCCTCGCCCTTCGCATCGTGCACGAGTTCCACGTTGGCCGTACGCATGCCGACCGCTCGCGCAGCCGCCATGAAAAACGCCTCGTTCTCGACCAGGCGCGGAAACTCCGGCGGCGAGAGCTTGAGCAGGTAGCTTCGCCGCGCACCGTGCTGACGCACGGGGAACGAGATCATGGCCGTCGAGATCTTGGGCTGGATGCCGGCGACTGCGCTGTGCTCGGCGACGGCGCCGAGGGAGAGGCTGTGCTCGAGCAACGCACGAAACCGCAGTTGCGACCAGGGGCCGGAGGGCGCCTCTTCCGCGCGCTCTTCGGGAGCGGCGCCGACGGCTGTCGCCGACACGTCCCCCACCGTGTCCGAACCGATCGCGGCGAGCAGCGAGAACAGGTCGTCCTCGGAGGTCTTCACCGCGCGCACCAACGCTCGCAAGCGCAAACCTTCGGGGAGCAGACCGGCGAAGAACGGATGCAGGTTGACTCCAGCGCAATCGAAGGGCTCGAGGCGCACGGGCATGCGGATCGCGATCGCGCCGTTCGAATCGCCGGCGTGAGCCTGCACCCACCGCGGATCGTAGACGAAGCGCGCGCCGCGCTCGGTGCGGCTCAACTGTCCGACGCGCGCGTCGCCGAGATGCACATCGAGCGCGTGAGCGCCGCGAGCCTTCACTTCCCGTCGCCTCGCAATCGCCCGTCGACGCTCACGACCTCGCGTCCGAGACGCACGTGCAACTCCAGCCCCAGCACCTCGAGCACAGCGACGACCTTGTCGAGCCGCACGGTCGGCTTGCCGTGCTCCAACGAATACAGGAACGCCGGCCCAACCCCCGCAAGATCGCACAACATGAGTTGGTCGAGCCCGAGCGCCTGCCGCTGCCCCCTCACAGCCCGCCCCAACGCGGCCGCGGCCCGACCTCCCGACGTTTTCGATCCATGAGATCGCATGGTTTTGAGCACTCTATCGGCCCCGCGAGTCCGAAACCAGCGTCGATCCATTCGTTCGCATGGATTTGCCCGCGAAACGGACTGCGGGGAGTCGCCCCGACCCATTTTCCATGCGTTCGCATGGATCGGCTTCCACGACGAGAGACGAGAATGCCGCGTGATCTTCACCGCAGGGCGCCGACTCGCCCGCTGAGGGAAGCGAGAACTCCCGGGCGCACGTCGTCCCTGCTCTCGCGTCAGCACGCCAACTACGCCGCGCAACTCGCCGAGTTCGAGCCGGACGATGGCGCGGGCTCTCCCTTGACGAGCCGGCGTCTCCTGCGTTCGCATGTTGCTCCGGCGCGGAGATCGGGAGGGAGCGCACGATGAACAAGCTTCTGTGGGTCTTGCAGGTGCTCGCCGCCCTCCTCTACGGGGCGTCGGGCGTCATGAAGGTCTTCATGTTCGACGAGGTGAGCGCGGATGTGCCGTCCTTCGGTGCGTTGCCCCGCGAAGCCTGGACGGCCCTCGGCATCCTCGAGCTCGTCTGCGCGGTCGGGCTGATCGTCCCCGCCGCCTTGCGGTGGCAGCCGAAGCTCACCGTGCTGGCCGCCACAGTCCTCGCCCTCGAGAGCCTCGTGTTCATTTGGGTGCACGCCGAATACCGCGAGACGCCCCCCATCGTGATGTGCGTCGTCCTCGGCCTGCTCATGGCGTTCCTCGCGTACGGTCGGCTCTCCCTCAGGCCGATCTCCTGACGGCGCGACGTACGGAGCCAGAGCAAATTCTCCCCGCTATTTCAGCGGAGGCCGGTCGAACAGGTGAGAACCCTCGCGCGCTGGAATAGCGGGGGGAATCTGCTCTGGCTCCGTACTCCCGACCTGCAGGAGGATCTCGTCGTAGAGCACTGCCGGGCGGATCGGCTTGGTGAGGTAGCCATCCATTCCCGCCGCTTTGCAGCGCTGGCGCTCCCCTTCGAGCGCGTGGGCCGTGAGCGCAACGATCGGCGTGCGCGCCGTCGAGCGGGCGAGTTCGTCCGCGCGAATCCTCTGCGTCGCTTCGTAGCCATCCAGGCGCGGCATCTGACAGTCCATCAGGACCAGGTCGAAGCGGCGCGCGGCCAGAGCTTCGATCGCGGCCTGTCCGTCTCCGACGATCTCGCAGTTCACGCCGGCGCGGCGAAGCAGCGCACCGACGACCTTTTGGTTGACCGCATTGTCCTCGGCGACGAGGACGTTGAGCTTCAGGTTCGCCAGGCGGCTCGACAGCCTATCCAGCGAGTTGTCGCGCTTCGGAGCAGCGCCGCTCGACGGGTGAATCAGTCGGTGCAGCGCGGACACGAGCTCTCGTCGCCGAACCGGCTTCAGCAGGCGCACGTCGACGGTCTGCGCGACGTTCGCGGCGGCGCGCGGATCGGCGCTGATCAGGGCAAGACCGATCGAGGCGCCGTCGGCGCGCTGCCGCAATCGCTGCGCGAGTTCGATGCCGTCCATCGTGGGCATGCGGAAATCGAGGAACGCGATGTCGAAGGGCGTGCCTTCGGCGGCGCGGCGCTCGACGAGCTCGAGCGCGCTCTCGCCTCCGTCGGCGGTCTCCGCGACGCAGCCCAGATCCTCCAGTTGCCGGCGCAGCACGTCGCGCGTGCCGGCGTAGTCGTCGACGACCAGAACCCGAAGCGCCGCGAACTCGGCCGTGGATTGTTCGTCCGACGGCGACGGGCTCGGCTCGCGGGTGTCCAGCGCGCACGGCATCCGAACCGAGAACGTCGAGCCGACGCCGACCTCGGAGGTCACCGTCAACGTGCCGCCCATGAGCTCGACCAGCCGCCGGCTGATCGCCAGGCCCAGGCCGGTTCCACCGAAGCGCCGCGTCGTCGAAGTGTCGACTTGCTCGAAGGCCGTGAACAGCGCGGAGAGGCGATCTGCGGGAATGCCGATCCCAGAGTCCGTCACGTCGATGCGCAACGCCACCGATTCCGCACTCGTCGGCGTACTCGCCGCCTCACGATCCAGCGACACCGCGATGCGAATCTCGCCCCGACTGGTGAACTTCACGGCGTTGCCGGCCAGGTTCAGCAGTACTTGCAGGATGCGCGTCGGATCTCCGCACAGGCGCGTCGGCACGTCGCTCTCGACGCTGAGCACCAGCTCGACTCCGTTGGCCGCCGCACGCGGCGCGAGCAGCGCGCCGGCGTCTTCCAAGGTCGTGCCGAGATCGAAGGGGATCGATTCGAGGTGGAGCTTGCCGGCGTCGATCTTGCTGTAGTCGAGGATGTCGTCGATGACGTGCAGCAGCGCGTCGCCGGAAGAGCGGATGTTCTGGACGTACTGGTGCTGGTCGTGATCCAGCGGCGTGCTCGCCAGCAGCTCGTTCATTCCGATCACGCCGTTGAGCGGCGTGCGGATCTCGTGGCTCATGTTCGCCAGGAAGTTGGCCTTGGCGAGCATCGCGGCTTCGGCTCGCGAGCGCGCGTCGACGAACTCGCGCTCCGTTCGCGCTTGCTGCAGCACCAGCCGGCGCACGAGCACGAGCACCAGGAGCCAGCCGAACGTGAGCACCGTGACGGCGGCGATCGACGCCTTGCGAGCGAGCGCAAGGTCGTGTTGAACGTCGCGGGAGTGCTCCGCAACCGAGCGCGAAATCGCTTCGCGGACTCGCTCCATCCCCGCGGCGTAGATGTCCTTCTGCGCGGTGTACTCGTCGCTCGAGAGCAGTTGAAGCGCCTCGGCGGCGCGCCCTTGCTCGACGAGTTCGAACGAGCGCGTCTCCATGGCCACCAACGCGTCGTTGGCGTCGTTGGTCGCGCTCGTGGCGCCCATCGCATAGGCGTCGGGGGCCAGCTCCATCGAGGCCGCGATCGCCGCCGTGAGCTTGGGCTCGTACTCTCGGTAGCGCTCGATCCAGCCCTTCTCGCCCGTGGCCGCGGCGAGGCGCGACGACATCGTCAGGACCTCGTCGTACCAGACGATCTCGGCGACGCGCGCGGAGTTCTCCATGTCGCGCCGCACGAGCCGTTCGACGGAGTCCGACACGCTGCGCAACTCGAACACCGTGAGCAACGTCACGGCGATCGTGACGACGATGCCAGCCGCGATCAGACGCACCGCCGCCCAACGCGGGCGCGGCTCGTGGGTCGTCGTGACGGGAGATTGCGTTTCCAACGGAACTGGGGACGAAGCACGGTCTCGATTCGGCGTATCGTCGTTCCGCCCGAGCTCGCATGAGCCCGGCCGCCGGACCGGCGCTCCAGTCCCCGTTTTGCGCCGCAATGCGCGGTTTTCGGCCTGAATTCGTGGCTCTGCGCCGGAGGCGTCGATGGAGCCGTCCGCTCCCCGCAGACGTCTCCGCTGTGCTGCGTCTCTGCGCCGAGCATCCAGCGAGTACGTCACTCGCTATCCGCGGCGCGCAGTTGCTCGACGAGTTTGACGGCCCCGCCTCGAAGACGCGGGATCAGGCCCTCGAGCTCGACGACAGGCAAAACGGGAGCGAGTTCGTTCGCGAGGCTGCCTTCGTCGAGCTCCCGCGCCGCCGTCTCGAGCGCCGTCGCCAGCTCTTGCACGCTCATCGACTTGCGCCGACGCAACTCCGGCAGCCGCGACTCGATGCGGGCCAGTCGGGCGCGCAGCGCGTTCATGTCGGGCCGAATGTCGAGGCGCGCCACCAAGTAGTACTACTGTGTCATAAAGAGGAGCGGCTCGTGGCTCGTCCCACACCACGGGCAGCCTGGTAGCCATTGCAGCAGCACGCGAGCCACCTGTGCACGCAGCGTCTCGATCGATGCTCGGACATGGCGCTCAGGCCGCGTCGGGAGACCCACGCGGTCGGAAGCCCTTGGGTAGTCAAGCGGCTTTGACGAAGGCGTGAGACTGAGGGGGGAGAGTCGAGCACGCTCGGCGACCAGGAGGGCGTAGGCCGCGATGCACAGCACACCGTGGTGGTGAAATCCCCGCCAGCCGCGTCCCTCATAGTGATCGATGCCCAATTCGCTCTTCAGCTCTTGGTAGTCGCGCTCGACGCGCCAGCGCAGCTTGATCAAGCGCACCAGCTCCTCGAGTGACGTCGAGCGCGGCAGACTCGAGAGCGTGTACTTCGTCGGCTCGGCCTCACTCTGGGGCCACTCGATCACAAGCCATTCCTCCTCGCGTGGCTCGCTCAAGTTGTAGTCGCGGTGCGCTGATCGGACCCGGACACACGCAAAGCGCGACTCCATCCGGCCCTTCGTTCCCTCGCGCCAGCGCACGGGCTTCCAAGCTTGCTGTGGCAGAGATCCCGCCAGAGCTTTCAACGACACAGGCTGATGTTTGGAGTCGCTGCGCAGGTTCGTCGGCGGCCGCCCGGTGGGCTGACGCCGCTTGGGGCGAAGTGGCCCATCGCCTTGGGGCCAAACCGTCGTCTCGGGCAACACGCCCACCGCATAGTGCAGCGAGCGAGCGCGCAGTCCGCCGCGGAGCGAGGTCGCCGCTCCGTAGCCCGCACCGGCCACTACCGGCGCGCGCGGCAGATCGGCTTCGAGCGGCACGTCGATCTCCTGCAGCGCGATCTGTCCCTTGGTGGCGAACTTCACTTCATCGGGCACGCCCGCGGCAACTCGGCGCTGCTTGTCGTTGGCCCACTCCTCCGGAAGATACAGCCGCCAAGCACACGGCACGCTGAGCGTTGCGTTGCACAGCGAGATACTGACGGTGACTTGGCAGTTGTCGGCCTTCCCCAGCACGCCGCAGTACTGTCGCGCCACGCCAACCGAAGCCGCGCCCTGCTTCGGGATGCCCTTGTCATCCACGACCCACGCGGCCACAGGAGCGTGGCGCTCCAACCCGATCAACGCGTGCTCACGCGCCACATCCAGTACAGCGCGCTCGTCCCAAGGCGCACTGGCCACGAAGTGGTGCATCGACTGATGTCGGGCTCGGACCTGCCGCGGGTCGATTCTGGCGGCCACCGGTTCGACGCTCTTGCGCTCGCCGGGAAGCAGCAGCCCAGCGAGGTAGGCGCGCAGCGGACCGTCTCGATCCGCTCGACCCAGCGCGGCTGACAAGCGAGTGCGGTAATCGTCGAAGCGCGAGGAAATGCCAGAGGTGGTCGGCGAAATGCCTTTCCAGCTCGACGGGGCCGCCGGCCGGGTCAATCTTTGTGACACAGTAGTACTAGCTACCGATCGCTTCGAGCAGCAGATCGAGATCCTCAATGTCTACGTCGCCATCCAGGTCAAGGTCCCAGACACTGCGAGGCTCTCCTACGGCGCTCCACAACTCAACGACAGGATCTACTCCCGAGGCTCCATATCCGAGAGGGAGCCTCACCTTCGTTGGCGCTGTATCGACAATCGTGGTCTCCGACTGGACTTGTGAGTTCGGTTGCTTCTCGACGATGTCGCCACCCGTGGTCATCTTTAGACAGTTAACCCAGCCGAACTCACTCCACTCCCAGCACTGGTCTAGTATGTAGGAGACAAAGCCGGTGTATCCAGTACAGGTTGCCTGCGAGCCTACCGCGTACTGCTGCAAGAAGGCCGTGCCGTCTGTCCCAAGCGCGCCGAAGCATGTCCCCCAGTTCGTATCGCAGACCTTCCCGGCCACAGCGGCGCCGTAGTCCCCGGCGTTAGTGGGTGTAACCGGAGCGTTGCCAGCACCTCCCAAGTGGGCCCTTCCCCCGACCGGGACTCCCCCCACGCTGAGACCGTGAGCGACTATCTGCAGTTTGATGGGCATTGTGCCACCGCATTCATCGTACAGCTCACACACCAACTGCTGGAACTCGGCCACACTGCCCGTCGTTGCGGTGCGCTTGTGTGTGATTTTGGAATCATGGTTTGCAATCTGCCCCATGTCGGCGGCGAAGAGCCACTTCTTGGTGTAGTCGACTTCAATCCGCCGCTTCTTTGCAGGCCCAGTCGCGGGCTTTCCGTCTGCGAGCGAGTTGACGCTGGACTGTGGGACGCTCAGGTAGCGTGCCAGCACTTCAATCGACCCGTGAGAGACCGCGCCACTGGCGTGAGTCAGCTCTAGGTAATACGAGCCGCCGTCTTTGAAGTCAATCGCTAACACACCCTGGCTGAGGCTCACAGTGTAGTTTCTGCCACAGTTATTGTCCCAGTCGTCACGAGGCTGCCCAATCTTGACGCCAACGATCATGTCGTCCGGCGTTGAATAAGCATACGGCACGCTTATGTTGTCTACGTACACACAGCGGACTTCCTGCGCCGGGATGTCGCCCCACCTCATAGTGACCTGTTCACATGGCAGTTGTTGCAGGAATAGCCCTGCGGCCATAGTAAACGCCATCGTTATCATCGAGCCTGTTCCTTGTTTTGCGGCTGAAAGAGTTGGAGAAAAATCTCACGCGAAGCCGAGTCCGAGTTGACCGCTCCAGACTCAAGCTTGTCTCCCGTGTAGTAGTCGATGCGAGGCGCCTCCCCGAACTGGAACACCAACGCCATATCGCGTCCGTCGTGACGGGCCGCAACAAGATACTCAGGAGCAAGCACGGCGGCGATCTCCGGGGGGTTGCAAGCCTTTGCCTCGATACCAGCCCCAATCGCGGAGCGCATCTGCACGAGCTTCTCGCCGACTAAGGTAACTTTGCGCGACGCCCCGTCGAACCTGTAGCCGGCGACTTGCGATAGGCGACGGCCGGGATCAGCAGCCCACTCGATCTGGTACACGTCCCAAGCAGTGGCAGACTCGAAGTGCGACGCGACCTCGGTCGGGAGTGCATGCCGATGACATGGCGAACATGCCAGGCAGGCGAGCGCCAGAAGAGATGCAAGGCCTTTCGTCGCCGCGCTACGCGAGCCCCAAAGACAAGTGATGTTCACGACGCGCCTCGTCATTGGATACCGGTTTCTGGGTAGTTCCTGACCCGTACGTCGCAACTCGTCTCGGTGACACGAGGTGCTACCCGTCGATGCTGACAACACAACATTCGCTATTCGGGAGGAACTCACGTCGAACCCATCCGAGTAGCCAATTCGTCGACCGACTGCCTCGCCGCAGCGCTCAAGGGCAGTGCGAACCTGCCGAACGTCGAGGGACGCCCGGCGTGTTGCCGCAGGTTTTGCCGCGACCTCGCCTTCCCAAGTGCGGGAAGTTTAGCGTCGCGGCGCACATTGCAGCAACTGTGGTCGCTCATTCCCCCATCCTACCCAAGCGCCCGCCGTTCGCAACGCCTACGCATTAGTTGCCGGCGCAGCCTTCGCAATCGCCCCGCCCGCTAAGTACGGCCTCCGGCGCCGCTTCTCCTTGGTCGAGAGCTTCTTGGCCTCGATCATGCGGATGATCGGCAGCGCGAGCTCCTTGGTCTTCTGTCCCAGCGCCTTGCCGATCTGATCGACGGACTGGCCGGGGTGCTTCGCGACGTAGTTTGTGAGCGGGCAAGTCAAGTTGTGCAACCGGGGACATAGGTAACACTCTTGCCCGGGCACATGGGTGACACTTTCGCCGTGCTCGATCTTGTCCAGGGAGCGTGCGGCGCGGACTGCTCGGGCCGGGGATTGAGGAGAGCAGCGACGAGGTCCCCGGCCCGAGCGGTCCGCGCCGCGAGTTCCTGCACGGTCGTGAAGCACACGTCGAAGCCGGGCTGGCGGGCCTTGATGCCTAGCGCGATCGACAGGTGCGTCTTGCCGGTGCCCGGCTGCCCGACCAGGATCACGTACTGCTTGCGCTCGACGAAGTCGCAGCCCGCCAGAGTCCTGATCAGCTTGACGTCCAGCTTGGGCTGGAAGTCGAAGCTGAAGTCCTCGAGCGTCTTGGCGTTGGGGAAGCGTGCGCTCTTGATGCGCTTGTGCAGCCCCTTGTTCTCGCGCGACTCCAGCTCGCCGTCGACCAGCGCCTGCAGAAACTCCAGGTAGCTGTGCTTGTGCTTGAGCGACTCGGCGTTCTGCGCCTCGGAGGAGCTCGCCATGCAGCCCAGCCGCAAGCGCCGCAGCTTGGTGTCCAGAGCGCTGCTCATGACGCCTCCTTGCAGCGCGACAGCGCCAGGTCGTACTCGCGCAGCTCGCGGCCGGAGTCGCGGCCGAAAACTCAAGCGATCGTGCTCGCCGCCGAGCCGAGCGCGAAGCGATCTACCGCACGCTCGAGCAGCACGGCCCGCTCACAAGAACACGAGGCGACGACCGCCAGTCCCGACCCTCAGAGCGGAACGGAATTTCGTGACCCGACACCCAAAGCAACACGATGTCCTCTGGGCGAACTGCTAAAGCGGAATATTCCCATGCTTCCGCAGCGGCCGCTCTTCGTGCTTGGTCTTCAAGAGCTCCAAGCTGCGAATCAGGTACGGCCGAGTCTTGTGCGGCTCGATCACGTCATCCAAGAACCCGCGCGCAGCCGCCTTATAGGGGTTGTTGAACGTGGCCTCGTATTCGGCGGTCTTCTGGGCCTCGAAGGCTTTGGGGTCGGGGGCTTTGTCGATCTCTCGGCGGTAGAGGATCTTGGACGCGCCGGCGGCGCCCATGACGGCGACGGTGGCGGACGGCCAGCCGATGTTGAGGTCGCCGCGGATGTGCTTGGAGCTCATGACGTCGTAGGCGCCGCCGTAGGCTTTGCGCGTAATCACCGTGAGCTTGGGGACGGTGGCCTCGCAATACGCGTAGAGGAGCTTGGCGCCGTGGCGGATGATGCCGCCGAACTCCTGCACGGTGCCGGGGAGGAAGCCCGGGACGTCTTCGAAGGTCACGAGCGGGATGTTGAAGGCGTCGCAGAAGCGGACGAAACGGGCGCCCTTGACGCTGGCGTCGATGTCCAAACAACCCGCGAGGACGCTGGGCTGGTTGGCGACCACGCCGACCACGCGGCCGCCGAGGCGCGCGAAGCCGACGAGGATGTTCATGGCGTAGTCGGCGTGGACCTCGGTGAACGAGCCCTTGTCGACGACGCGCTCGATCACGCCGTGCATGTCGTAGGGCTTGGAGGGATCCTCGGGGACGAGCGCGTCGAGCTCGCGGTCCTGGCGATCGTGCGGGTCCTCGGTCGCGATGAACGGCGGGTCCTCGGCGTTGTTGAGCGGCAGGTAGGAGAACACCTTGCGCAGCAGCGCGAGGCAGTTCTTGCCGTCGGTGGAGCGGAAATGGGCGCAGCCGGATTTGCCGGTGTGGACCTCGGAGCCGCCGAGCTCCTCGCTCGTCACCACCTCGTGCGTCACCGACTTGACCACGTCCGGGCCGGTG
>CALFYL010000411.1 GCA_937952135.1 uncultured Planctomycetia bacterium | reverse complement strand
CTTCAGGGCGCTGCCGATCCGTGACGAGTTCAATCGAGCGCTTCCCGCTCCGGCCTCGTTCGGTGAGATGGCTTCGACGCCCCCGTATCGCCTCGAGTCCAACAAGGTCGCCTGGTCGGTGCGCTCGCCGCTGGAGTTCGAGGTCAAGCTGCGACCTCAGGGCGATCCGCAGCGAGCGCGGACTCTCGTGGGCGCGCTGTGCGTCGTCTTGCGCAACGGCGGCGACGAGCCGATCGAGATCTCCAGCGCACGTGCGCCCGCGGAGTTGGAGGTGTCGGCATCCGGACTCGATAGCGAGGTGGGCTGCGCCTACGCGAGATGTCAGTTCGTGCTCCCGCCTCTGGCGCTCGGTCCGCATGCCGAGATGTCGCTGTTCGAGACCGCGTTCATCGATGCGCGCGCGCATCAGCAGAGCGCTGATCGACCTCCTTTCCCCAACCAAGCGCCCGGCGCGCAGGCGTTCTTCCGCAGGCCTGGTTGGGTCCACGGGTTCGACGCGCGCTGGACGACCGGCGGTCGGTGACGGCCGCTGTCGCGAGCGACGGCGAATCTCGCGGAGCGGCATTCCGATGCACGGCATCGGAACTACTGCTACGCCCGGAGGCTCACGATTCGCCTCGACCCGGTCGGTCGAGCAACGACGCGAGGCGCGCGAGCGCGCGATGGAGCGCTGTGCGCAACGCTCCCTCGCTCAAGCCCAGTTGCTGCGCGATGTCGGCGCGCGGCGTCTCCACGAGATACGCCAGCGAGATCAGCTCGCGCTCACGCTCGCTCAAGTGATCGAAGGCCGCCTCGACTTGCTCGAGCTGCTCGCGGACGGCCGCGTGCTGGCTGGGCGATGCGAACGACGAGTAGCAGGCGACCAACTCGCTGTCGAAGGCCTCGGCTCGCACATCGTCGCGCTTGGCCGCGGTGTTGAAGCGCGCGCGCTTGAGGATCTTGCGCGCCGCCTCGGCGAACAGCCAGCTCCGAAAAGCCGCCTCGCCTTCGAAGTGCGCGTCGGGGAGCTTCGCGAGCACCTCGCGGCACACCGACTGGACCAGATCGCCGCTGTCGTCGTGCGCGCGCACCGTCGGGCCTGCGCGCAGCCGCACGAACGCGCGCAGCCGCGGAAGGTGTCGCACCAAGAGCTCCTCGAGCGCCGCGCGGTCGCCCCGTCGTAAGCGCTCCACGGGATCTCCGTGGGACGACGAGGGCTCGGGGCTGTGCATATCGCTCGCGGGCGCGGACCCGCCTTCGATCTCGATGGTAGCATCGGCCCGGAGCACGGCTCGTTGAGCGTGCCGCGCGGCGCATGACCTCCCGCGAGCAAGATCGACCGGACCCCGCGGATGACGCCGTGGACGAGCTCCTGGCGCAGTGTCTGTCGATCGTCGAGCACGATGCCGCGCAGCTCGAGAGCTTCCTCGCGCAACACCCCGAGCACGCCGAAGTTCTCCGTCGCAGGCTCGAACTGCTGCGCTCGGTGGGACTCGGCGCGCCCGCGCGATCCGGCGATTTCCCCGAGAGACTCGGCGATTTTCGTTTGCTGCGGCGCCTGGGCGGCGGCGGCATGGGCGAGGTGTTTCTCGCCGAGCAGCTCACGCTGGGGCGGCACGTCGCGCTCAAGTTGATCCGACCCGAGCAGTTGTACTTCCCCGGCGCGCGCGCCCGATTCCAGCGCGAAGCGCAAGCGGTCGCGCGTCTGTCGCATCCGGGCATCGCGCAGATTCACACCGTCGGAGAAGCGGGCGGTCTGCCGTACCTCGCGATGGAACTCGTGGACGGTGCGGCGCTCGGCGAGTTGCTCGCCTGGATCGCGGCGCAGCGGCGTGAGTCGCCGCGAGGCGCGGATCTGCTCGAGGCGCTCGAAGCGCGCGGAGGGCGTGAGCACGCGATCGAACCTGCGCGCGGCGCGCCGTTCGACCTGCCCTGGCGCAGCGCGTGTGCGTGGATCGCTCGCGAGCTCGCGCAGGCGCTCGAGCACGCGCACCAGCGCGGAGTCGTTCACCGCGACGTCAAGCCATCGAACGTGATGCTGACGCGCGACGGTCGAGTGCTGCTGGTGGACTTCGGGCTCGCGACTGCGAGCGGGGTCGACGCGCTCACCCGCACCGGCGCCGCGCTCGGCTCGCTGCCGTACATGGCGCCCGAGCAGATCGAAGGCCGCGTGGACGACATCGGGCCGCGGACCGATGTGTACGGGCTGGGAGTGACGCTCTACGAGATGCTGTCGCTGCGTCGGCCGTTCGAGGCGCCCGATCAGACCCGCCTGCGCGCGATGATCGTCTCCGCGCGAGCGCCGCGACTCACCGCCGCGCCGCGCGATCTCGCGGCGGTCGTGGAAGCGGCGATGGCGCCGGAGCAACGCCATCGGTACGCGTCGGCGGCCGACCTCGCACGCGATCTGTCGCACGTGCTCTCCGGCGAGCCGATCGAAGCCCGGCGCGCGAGTCCGGCCGAGCAAGCCTGGAGTTGGGCGCGTCGCAACCCGGCGCACGCCGTGGCGAGCGGGCTCGCCGCCGTGATCGTGCTCGGCGGCCCTTTGGTGTTCGGCGTCATCCAGAGTCGGGCCGCCGACAAGGAACGCGAGCTGCGCGAGGACGTGAGCGTGGCCAATCAACTCGCCGCGCAGCGCAACCTCGAACTCGAGCGCGCCAATGACGAACTCGAGCGGCGACAGAGCGAGCTCGCACGCGCGCTGGAGGGCGAAGAGCTGCAGCGCGGCGCCGCCGTGCAGAACCTCGAGTACGCGCTCGACGCGGTCGACACGATGCTGACGCGCGTCGGAGCGACCAAGCTCGAGGACGTGCCGCAAATGGAGGGAGTGCGGCGCGAGCTGCTCGAAGACGCGTTGAGCTTCTACGAGCGCTTCGTCGCCCAGCGCGAGGGCGATGCGCAGGTGCGATTCCGTTCGGCGGTCACCGAGCGCAAGGTGAGCGTGATTCGCGAGGAGCTGGGTGACCTGGTCGCGGCCCGCGCGAGCGCGGAAGGTGCGGTCGAGCGGATGCGCGCGCTCGAGGCTGAGGGTTTCGAGTCCGAGGAGTTCGAGATGGAGCTCGTCTCGGCGCTGTGCCAGAGCGGATCGGTGCTGCTCGCGCTGCAACAGTTCGATCACGCGGAGCAAATGATGCGCGAGGCGATCGCGCGCATGGAGCCGTTGGGCCGCGAGCCACGGCACGCGCGCTTCGTGCGCCGTCAGCGCCCGGTGACGTACCAGCAGCTCGCGTTCGTGCTGCGCGACTCGGGCCGCGTCGACGAGGCGCTGGCGCACTCGCGCCAGGGGTTGGACCTGCTTGCGGCGGACTCTGACGACGACAGTGTCGATGCGCGGTCTTTGCACGACGTCGGGACCGCTGCGCTGTCGTTCGCGGTGATGAGGCAGGTGAAGGCGCCTGCGCGCGAGGCCGAGGCGGCGCATTTGGAAGCTCTGGCGCTGTTGCGGCGCGCGAGCGATCTCGAGCCCGAGGATCCGCGCAAGCGCGAGTCGCTCGCGTCGGCGCTCGGCAACCTGGGCCTGTTCCTCTCGCGCAAGGAGATCGACGATCGGTTCGAACCGAGCGCGTTGGGCGCAGAGTCGGCGCTGCGCGAGGCGGTCGGGATCTATCGCGAGCTGATCGAGCGCTTCCCGCTGCGCGCGCTGTACAGCTCGGGCTTGACCAGCAGCTCAGCCAATCTGTGCGTGCACTTGGCCCGCACGAAGCGGATGCACGAAGCCCGCGAGTTCGCAGAGCTGTCGCTCGGCGGCGCGAAACGTCTGGTGGAGCTCGCCCCGCAGTCCGCCGACCACCGTTCGAAGCTGTGCGCGACGCTCAACAACGTCGCCAAGTTCGAGCTGGCCGATGGACGCGCGCGCGAAGCGCTCGAGCTGTTGGACGAGGCCGAGCGCCAGCTCGAGATCGCACGGGGGATCGCTCCGAGCAACGCCGCGTTCGCCGGTCAGCAACGGCCGTTGGGGATCGCGCGCGTGGAGGCGTTGCTCGCGCTCGAGGACTGGCGGCGCGGCTTCGAGGCGCTCGACCGCTTCGACGAGCGCAATCCGGACCGCACCGCGCGCCGCTGGTCGCTCGACCAACGCTGCGCGCTGCTTCAGTTGGCGCTCTCCCGCGCGCAGGGAGACGACCTGCGCGCCGTCGACGACGCCGTGCGCGATCTCGTGGGCGGGCTCAGGCTCGCGGTCGAGTCGGGCCGCGACGCGATGGAGCTGGCGCGCTCGGCGGCGCTTGCGCCCCTGTGCGAGCTCGAGTTGGTTCGAGCGTGGCTCCTGGAAGTCGGCGCCATCGAGGAATGAAGCTGGCGCGGCATGCGAGCGGCCGGGCCCACGCTCGCGCGCGAACCCGGCCGCATCTCTACCGGACTTGTGCCTGCGCGTGCGCGGTCACTCGCACACGGTGAACCGCACCGCGTTCGACAGCCCGGTGGTCGACGGGCTCGCCGGATCGCGCATCCACCACTGGGCGTAGCGCGTCTGGCCCGGCGCGAGGCCGACCGAGTTCATGTACGCCGTCGAGAAGGTGAACGCGTACGAGCCGCTGCAGTCGTTCGCCGGCGGCGCGTTGCCTCCGCTGGAGATCGCGGCAGTTCGCAACGTCGGTGAGGCGACGCACAAGGTCCCGCCCTGGAACGGCGCAGCGAGAGGCGCCGAGCCCCAGAAGAGCAATCCCAGCTTCTGGTTGAGCGTGTTCGAGCACAGGACGGTGAACGTGCCCGAGCTACGCGAGGGTTGCGCTCCGTTGGTGAGCATGGTCGGCGTGCAGCCGAGCGAATTGAGCTTGCCGGTGCAGTAGGTCGAGACCGAGTTCGTGTTGGCGAACACGGGCCCGAAGTGCCGCGTCTGCGAGTAGTTGCCGGCGTTGTCCACGGCGCGCAGATGGAGGTAGCGCGCGTTCGTCGACGAGCCGATGTTCACGCCCCAGCTCGTGGCCGTCGCAAGGAGGTTTGGCGCGCCCGTCGGGTTCGTGCTGGGCGAGGTGTCCCACACTCCCAGGTAGCCCGCTAGACCCGCGTTGGCGTCCGACGACGCGCTCCAGTTCACGTTCACTGCGGTCACGCACGACTGCACGCCTGCGGTGTGCGTCGACGAACTGATCACGCCGGGCGTCGTCGGCGCGATCGTGTCGAAGCCGTAGAAGCCCGTGAAGTGCAGCGTGTTCAACCAGTTCCCCGAGCGGTCCACCGGCCGCACGCTGAACGCGAAGCTGCCGGCCGTTCCCGGGAGCGTCGTGGAGTAGCTCGTGACCGCGCCGATGTCCTTCACGGAGTCGGGCAGACTCGCGAGGCCGTTCGAGAGCAGCACGCTGTAGCCGTCGAGCCCCGAGAGCGCATCCGTCGAAGCGCCCCACGTGAACGTGATGTTCGGGTTGTTCGACCACTGGCCCGCCGTGTGGGTCGTCGAGGTCAGGTTCACCGGCGCCGCCGGCGGGGTCCCGTCGACGTAGACCGTCACGCTGTCGGTCTTGTCGACCCAGTTGTCCGAGCGCGCGTTCACGCTCCACGTCTTGGCGCCTTCCGAGGCCCAGCGCGTGGTCCAGTTCACGGTGCGGAAGTCGTTCGGACGGATGTCGCCGACCAGCACGTCGCGGCCGCCGTGCGCGTTCAGCATGTAGCTGGCCGAAGCGCCGTCCTCGAGCGTCATGGTCGAGGTCTGCAGCGTGTCGCCGCTCGACGTCGAGTCGAAGAACACTGCGGACGCGATGTACTCGGGGTTGTAGGCCGAAGCCGTGATCGAGACCGTGTCGTTCGGTCGCACGTAGATGTCGTTCGCCGTGACGTTCAGCGAGCCGTCCGGCGTCGTGTCGTCGTACACGATGAACGCGCACAGTCCGACGCGGGAGTTCGTCGTCGCGCTGGCCGAGTTGACCTTCAAGCGCCAAGTTCCAGCGCTGGGATTGGTCAGCGCACGGATCTCGACGTTGTTGATCGAGCTCTGCTGCGCGCTCCACTCGCCGGTCGCGCCCGCCGTGATCGGGGGCTCGTCGAGGTAGAGATTGAGGTTGTTGATCAGCGCGCTCGATGCGCCCGACGAGGCCGCCGGCTCGGTGTAGAACATGCACACCACGAGCTTGGTGGCGCCGGAGCTGATCGGCACGTCGACGTAGTTGAGCCCGCTCGTTCCCTGCGTCCAGCCCCACATGTACAGGCTCGTGCCCCCGGTGAGCACGTGCGCGTTGTGCGCCTCGACGCGTCCGGCGCCGTACGTGTTGAGGTGGTGCGTCGAGCTGCTGCTCGGCACGCCGAGGAGGAAGTTGTCCTTGGTCATCGCCGAGGCCATCAACACTGCGCCGAGCGTCGGCGGGTTGTAGCGCAGGAACGAGAAGTGCTCGCACAACGTCGCGGCGAGGCCGGTCACGTGCGGAGCCGCCATGCTCGTGCCGGACTTGTTCGTGTAGCCGGTGAGGTTGTCGGCGTCCGCTGAGCGGATGTTCGTCGCTGGAGCGCAGACGTTCGGCTTCCAGCGGTTGTCTCCCGTCGGGCCGCGGCTCGACGACGAGTACAGCGAGCCGGGGTCTTCCGAGCCCGAGCGATAGTCGCGCACGCCTCCGACGGTGAACGCGTTCTTCGCCGCGGCTTGCAAGCGCATCGTGCCGCCCGAAGAGCCTTCGTTTCCGGCGGCCCACACGTGCAGTTGGCCGTACGTGTAGACCTCGGAGTCGATCTCGCGCGCATCGGTCTCGGTGCCGATCCACGTGGACGCCCCGACCGTGCCCCAGGAGTGATTGACCACGTGGGGACGTTGCGTGACGTTGCCGCTGCCGTCCGTCACGGCGTTGTGCAGGCCGCTCATGATCGTCGCGAGCGAGGTTCCGCTCGAGGAGCAGCCGCCGCCGGAGAAGTGCTTCACGTTGAAGAAGCGTCCCGTGGCGCCCCAACCCAGTCCGTTGGCCACACCTTCGTAGCTGTCCTCGACGGCGCCGCTGCCGTGGAGCGTTCCTGCGACGTGCGTGCCGTGGCCGCACAAGTCGTCCGTGCCGCCCTCGGCGGTGTAGTTGTTCTGCCACCAGAAGTAGCCGGTGATGCCCTGATGCGAGTACTCGATGCCGGAGTCGACTTGCCCGGCGATCGCTGCGCCGCTCGCGTCGTAGCTCAGACGCGTTCGGTCGGCGAGGATCATCGCCATCGACTCCTCGTGCGCGAGCGTGGGCGGGAGGTCGGGCTCGACGAACTGCACGAAGTCGCGCGTGAGCAGCAGTTCGAGCGCCGCAGGCTGGATGCGGCAACGGAACGCGCGCAGGTCGTCGACGTACTCGCGCACCTCGACGCCGAGCTCCTCGAGCGCTCGCTGTTGCCAGCCGTTCGAGAGCCAGATCTGCGGCGCTTGCGCGGCGTCTTCGAGCACCTGCTCGCCGTTCGCATCGCCGAAACGGGTCTCGCCGGCCGGGCGCGAGGTCGCTGCGGGGCCCAGATCCGAGTCGTAGACGTTGATCCACACGTCCACGGCCTTGCCCGGCGCGGTGGCCTCGATCGCCGCGGTCAGCGCGGGGTGGACGCGTTGCCAGCCGCGCGGCGCGCCGATCCAACGCACGAAGTCGAGCTGCGCGAGCGCATCGATCGCGAGCGGCGTGAGCGCGACCTTCATGCTGTAGTGCGGGTGGAACTCGATCGCGCGCGCGCCGAGCGAGGCGAGCTGCTCGAGCCGTTCCGGCGTGATGCGCTTGGAGAACATCACGAAGGCGTAGGTCTCCTGCTGCGGTCGACCGTCGGCGTAGAAGCTCTGAACGCGCGCGAGCCACTCCGGATCGATGCGTTCGTCCGCGGGCGGGTGATAGGGGCCCGCGGCGAAGCCGAGGAAGTACGGGTCGCCGCTCGCCTCAGCGACGAGCACGTCGCCGTTCGGGCCCGGCTCGTACACCGCCTGGAGCGGGGGCGGCGGCGCATCCGCCGATGCGTCGACCGCTTCGAAGAAGTACTCGCCGCCTTCGACGAGCTCCGGCGCGCGTTGGGACTGGGGGTGAGGCCGTTCGGCGCCTGCGCGCGCGAGCGATGCGTCTTGAACGAGGTGGATGGCTGCGATGGCTGTGGCCAGAAGCATGGCGATGGGCTCCGTGCTCGGGGTGGGGGACGACAACTGCGGACGCGTCGAGCCCGCGGTCTTCCCGCAAGCAGCGCCCGCTGGGGAAAGTCCCGCGGGTCGGCCGCCGTTACGCACTTCTTCGCCGGATCTCGGGCCTTCGACCTCGCGCTGATGCGCTCGCAGCGCGGCGCGCCGGGCCAGCTCCACGCGCTACAATCCCCGCCCTTTTTTCGCTTCGTCCACTTCGTTCGACAGGATTCCCACCGCCATGCGCGACAACATCGTCTTCAGTGACCAGGCCAAGGAACTGGCGGCCAAGGCGCGAGAGATCGCCGAGAAGTACGTGCGGCCC
>CALFYL010000410.1 GCA_937952135.1 uncultured Planctomycetia bacterium | reverse complement strand
GCGCTGCTCGCCTTCATCGAGTCGATCTGACACCCGGCCCCGCGGGGCCTCGACAGCTACACCGGGCCGGCCCGAGCCTCGCGCTCGCGCCGGCCCGGCTCGTGTCGGTCGCCTCCGTTGCGGCGCGATTCACGCGCTCGGCCGAGTTCGGGAGGCCTCGAGATACAGCCGCGAACGTCGCATGCCTTGAATCCATCAGGCGCGGCGCTTCCGGCGCGCTGCGGACCTTGACCTACTCCGCCGACTGGCCTGAGGCGTGGCCCACGGCGGGCGCGCCTCCCAACTCGGTGGCCCTTTGCGGCTGGAGGACGACGCGTCGCTCCGCCCCCTCGCCCACCGTCGGATCCACGGTCGCGCTCACCGGCGCGGGTGTTCCCGGTGCCGCGAGGATTCCCTCGAGGGCCGCCAGATAGTCCGTGAGTGTCTCCGAGACCGGAGACCTCCACTTCGAATCCACGAAGCTGGAGCAGGCGTTGGCGAGTTCCGGCTTGTTGATGACGAAACTGATCGCGGCCACCGTGCGCGCGCCGCTCGGGATGTCCTCGTCGTAACGCACCAAGTTGACGACGCTCCGCCCCTTGGCCTGCCAGACGCCAAAATTGCCGCTCCAGATCTCGCCGTTGGACACACTACTCGCGAACTGTGCGATCTCCACCGGGGCGCGCGCGAAGTGTTCGTCGTACTCGTCACGGTCCATCTCCAGCACGCGACACTGCATCCGAGCACGGGCCGGCTCTGTGATAGCGTCCGTGAATCGGCGGTACTTCTGCAAAACGTCTTGAACCGTGAACGCCAACGCACGATCGCGCTGCAACATCTGCTTGGCGGGGACGACGAAAAGCCGACGCACCGTGAGCTCGTGTTGTCGGACGGCCTCGATCTGCTTGTCGAGGTAGGTGCTCGTGCCCCCGCGAAATCCGAGGCACCCGCGGCCCCAAACTACAACATTGGTGACTGTGTTGAACGTCGCCTCATCCCGCATCAAGGTGTCGAGTTGCTCGATCCACCGGTTCGCGTATTGATCCGCGGGAGAGCGAAGTTCGATCGAGAACATTCGATCGTCGAGAAGGCGCTTCATTCCCTTGCGGGCCTCCTCCATGATCGACCCCGCGAAGTGGAACTCGATCGAACTCGGACCTAGCGCTCGGAGCTGCTCCGTCGACAGACGCATGACGTCGAGGTTCGTCATGCTGGCATGAAACAGCGTCTCAACCAGCGATTGCTGCTCGCGCAACACTGCCTCGGTCTTCTGCTGGAGGGAGGCCCGTTCGTCCTGAATCAGCCTCGTCAGCTGCTCGTCCTTCCGAATCGTGTCGATTTGAAAGACGAACAGCCAGCCGATGAGGAACAGGACGGTCGAGGACAGAATGCTCTCGGTCTTGGAAAGATCAAGCACGTTGAACACGTGCTCGGCGACGAGCAACGCGACAGGGGCGGCTACGGTGAGGAGCAATCGCAACCACCAACGGGGGCCGTCAAGGGAACTCGACGCGGCGCCGCGATGGGACAGGAACTTTCGGCGCATCGTCGCGTGCTTAGGGGGATCCGAGTGATTCAAGGCATGCGCTCCAGTTGGTGAGACCGTTGCGGCGGGAGAGGCGCGAGAAGCGGTTCGGATTGGCTGAGGATCTGGCAGGCCTGGAGCAGTCCCTCAGCGTTCTCCTCATGGAGGAGGCGCGCCCCGCGGTAGGCAGCGGACACGTTCTCCAGCACAATCTCGAACGCGTCGCGTCGAACACGGTCGAGACGCCACTCCGAAGCAAGTTCGTGGCTGACCGCGATGACGCCGCCTGGGCTTATGAGCGTGTCGTGGATGAAGTGGATGTCGCCGTCAGCCAGATGCGACACTATCTCGTGTTCGCTCGACTGAGTCGTCTGAGCGTTTGCGGCGCCGACGACGGCCTGCCAACGCGTGGCTCCGCGGCGATTGGCCTCGGCAAGGAACGCGGCGCGACTTGGTCCTCCAGGCGAGACCGGCTCCCCCAGCCAGTTCGTGTTGCCGCCATTGGGCGAGAGAATCTGGCCGGCCTCGCACAGCAACGCGTCGGGTTCGTGCTCGAAGATGCGCCCTTCGCTCGCCAGTCGACGCAGCAGCATCAAGTGACTCGAGTCCACGGCAGCCCCCAGTCGCTGCGCGTTCTCGAAGCACTTATCGACATCTCCCAGCTTCAGTTCGGGGTCGTACACGCGGCAAGTGGCGCCAGAGCGGTCGAGCAGCGAGAGCAGCGGCAAGCCGACCTTGCCCGCCCCGAGCACAACGACGTTCAAGCCGTCAAGGGCCGGTCGCACGACGCCTGTGACAAAGTCCGCGGTCGGCGCAACCGAGTCGGGAATCAGTCGGCGCTCCTTTGCCACCTGCGAGATCGCCGCCAGGACCCCAAAGGCGGTCGGATCCCCCGTGTCGACGGCGCACCGGCCGCCGATGGTGTAGCGCGTCGCCCGTTCGATCCACTTCAGCTCGGCGGAGCCGACGCCTTGGTCCTTCGAGCCGATGTAGTCGCCACCGACGAACTCAAGCAATCTCCCGTGGCACATAAGACGCTCGGGATCGAGCGTCGTGTGCTGGGACTCGATCGGCGACCAGATCACGCCCTTGCCGCCACCCCAGCCGAAGCGCTTCCCGCGCGCGCGCCACGCATCCGACGTCTTCCCAAGCCGAGCCTCGGCGTTGCGCAGCAGGCGGTTCTTGCTGTCCATCGCCACCGCCAGATGCGCGGCCTCCTGCAGAGCTCGGATGCGCCCTTCGATCACGCCTTCACCGCTCGACCGCAACCAACGCGTTCCGCCGAGCGCTGGCCACCCGTCGTTCACGGTCCGAAGTCGGACCACGACACACGAATAGATGCCGCGTTCCGGTCGGCTGGCCTCCCAGTAGACGAGTCCGTAATGGGCGGGATCCGCTAGTGCTGCTGGAAGTGGATGCGGGCCTTCGAAGTGGAGTTGCATGAGAGCGCCTCAAGTCGGGGTACCGCCCTGCTAAACGTCAAATCGGCAACCCGAACCCACCCGAAGTGGCGGTTTTGTTGCGCCAGCTTCGACAGTGGGAATCAGCGCGAAGGTCCGCTCAACGAGCCCCCAGACCTCGGGCATCGTTGCGTCCGCGGCCACGAGCAGTTCGTTCCGGGCGCGTCGAAGGTCCAGGTGAACCTG
>CALFYL010000409.1 GCA_937952135.1 uncultured Planctomycetia bacterium | reverse complement strand
CGTGGTTCGTGGGGCGGAGTTCGCGGACACATCGCGGGGAGGGCATCGTGAGCGAGCGGACAGCGGCAGAACGAAGAGGGAGAGAACGAACAGGCAGAGAACGAACCGGGAGAGGAAGGTGGCTTGCCTGGATCGCACTCGCCGCGTGCGTCGCGGCGGTGTGCGTGACGTTGGCGTGGCTGCTGTGGCGCGCGCCGCGCGATGCGCCGGCTGCGGAGGGGCGTGCGAGGGACGCGCACGATCGCGGCGCCGAGGAACGTGCGGAAGGCGAGTTGGAGGCCGCGCGCGAGGCGACGCGCGCGGCAAGCGGGGCGAGCGAGGACGACGCAGCGAAGCTTCGGGCGTCGGAGAAGGCCATTTCGCTTGAAGGAAGCCTGCTCCGCGCGCAACTCGAGGCCGTCGCGCGCGCCGAGCAGGACGCTGCGAAGGAGCTGAACGCCGGTGCGGTGACGGCCGCCGCGCAAGCCGCACTCGAGCGCGCTCTCGAGCCGCTCTTGTACGCGCCCGACAATCTCTACCGCGCGCTCGACATGCTGAGCTCGGGCGAGCTTGCGATCGAAGTCGATGCAACGGGCGCGAGCGAGCCGGACCGCGAGGAGGCCGATCTCAGCATGGCCGAGTACGGCGCCGTGCGCGCTATCTACTGGGCCTTGCTCGCCTACACCGCGCCCGAGGGCGAGCTGGTGCGCGCAGGTGTCGCGATCTCACCGGCCGACCTGCTGCTGAACGTGGTGACGGCCCTGCCGAACCTGCGCGGGCGCGTGCAGCGCTTCCTGCTCGTGCAACTCACCCAGGCGCGGCTCGAGGGTGCGGTGGTGCTCGGAAAGGCGCTCCTCGGCCCGATTCTCTACTTGCGTGAGCAGTTCCCGGAGCACAGGGAACTCTTCAGCGCGCTCCTGAAGAACGTCGGTGAGTCGATGTCGGCCGAGGAGCGCAATGCCGTGTTCGCGGGGCTGCTCGACGAACGAGCGGACGCCACGTTGGTCGGCATCGCCCTCGGAAGCCTGCTGCGCGACGACGAAGGCGCGGCGGCCATGGGCGTCGCGAACGCGCTGTACGACAGCAAAGCCGCCGACGACGCCGAGCGCGCTCGACGAAGGGAAGCGATCGCCACGGCCGTCGCCGAGCACGCGGCGGATCCGTTCGACGCGGCGCGGTTCCTCGCCGAGCGGAGCTTGGACACGCGCAACATGGTGGAGGCGTACTGGAAGCTCGGCGAGCGCGAGGGCGGGTTGCAGGCGCTCGAAGCGCAGTATCACGAGTTGAGTACGGCCGGCGACAATCCCCGTGGCCGGTTGGCGCTGGTGCTCGGCATGACCCAGGCGCCACCGGAGCGGCTGCTCGACATCGCTGCAAACGACCTGGACGCGGACGTGCGCGGGCAAGCGGTGCTCACGCTGACGAGCTCGGACGGCTACGTCCCCTCCCGCGCGCACGTCGACTTCCTGCGGGGAGCGCTGAACTCGGCGACGCCGCTCCCGCTGCACTCGGTGGCGAGCGCGGCGACGAACCTCGCGAACTCGGCGCGGCGCGGAGGCGAGTCCCAGCTCGCGGCGGAGGCTTTGGAGCTGCTGAAGTCCGTGGGCGGCGACGCGCGGGCCTCCGCGCGCGTTCGAGCGAGCGTGGCCGCGGCCTTGCGTTCGCACTTGTCGAACGCCGAGTTCGAGACCTGGGTCAACGACCTGCGCGCCCGCGGCATCGACGTCACGGAGCAGCGCTGACCCCTGGAACCAACGGAGCTGCACCGGTGCTGCGAACGACATCGGTGCAGGCAGAGGCCATCGTTCGCGGCTCGGCGGCACGGGGCGGCGCGCCGACCGAGGATGAGGGACCGCCAAGGGAGCGACCAAGGGAGATCGACGTCATGAAGATTTGGATGGTGATGGCGGCGTTGCTGTGCACCACGTGGTTCACGCACGCGCGGGCCGGCGAGACGCCCACGTGCACGCATACGAAGGCGAGCCAGGTGGACGCTCGCACCGCGGACCTGGGGAAGAAGCGAACCTGCGGTGCGGGCTTGTACGTGTTCGGCGTGGGCGGAGCGATCCTGGGCGAGGAGTGCCCGCAGACGCGGGTCTTCTATCCCGCGCACCAGGTGTGCAACGGTGAGCACGCCGACAACGTGCGCTGCGAGCCCGACGGCACGCTGCCCGTGGAGCGGAAGTCCTGCAGTTGCGGCGGACTGGTGATCCCGTTCATCAACACCGGGATTCCGACCAGTTGCGTGTGCAGCGACGCGACGACCGGGGGCACGGTCGAGGACTTCCGGACCGTGAGCTGCTGAGACGCTCGGCGTCGAAGGCCGCCCGCGGCGAGCGAGGGTCTCGCTGCGGGCGGCTGTCGAGCGCGCGCGCCGAGCGGTACAACACACGCGACATGTCGACTCCGATGCGGATCCACGGACGTACGAAGGGCTTTGCGGCGCTGGCGGTGTCGGCGGCGCTCGTGGCGCTTGCGTCGGGCCAGGAGGGCGACGACGAGAGCGCCTTCGTGCCGCGGATCGGCCTTTACGTCGCAACCCACCGGCTCGAGGACGTCCGCTTCGTGTGCCGAGACGCGGTGACGCTCGTCGAAGTCGATCTTCAGGGCGCCTCGAAGGACCTCGGCCCCTTCAGCCTTTCGAGCGGCGGGCTTCACGGCGTGAGCGTGTACGCGGGCCGGCAAGTGCGCGGAGCGGTGGAGTTGCGGAACGGAGCGCGGGTTCCGCTGTTCTCGGGCAGCGCCACCGGACTCGCGGTCACGTCCGCCCCATCCATCGAAGATCGATTCGCTCTGATCGCCGACGGCGGCCGCGACACCGTATCCGTCGTCACCAAGCGCGACTTTCCAGAGAGCGCGCCTCTCGTCGACGCGCACACCAAGCCCGAGTTTCGACTGCGCGATCCGCAGGGCATCGCCGCAGCGGCTGAGAGCGACCGTGCGTTCTACGTCGCCGACCGCGGCAACCATCGCGTGCAGAAGTTCTCGTTCGCCGGCGAGCCGCTCGCGCGAGTCGGAACGCGCGGCACGGGCGAAGGCCAGTTCATCCGGCCCAACGACGTGGCAGTCGATAGCCGGGGCTGCGTCTACGTGGTCGACACGGGCAACCACCGCGTGCAGAAGTTCGACGCGGAGCTGAACTTCCTCGAGAACTGGGGCGCCTTCGGACCGCACCCGGGCTTCTTCGCCTTCCCCGAGGGCATCGACTGCTTCGAGGACCGGGTCTACGTCGTCGACACGGACAACCACCGCGTGCAGGTGTTCGATCTCCAGGGCGAGCTGCAGTACGAATGGGGTTTGCACGCCCTGGCGCCGCGTGAGGGCGAAGGCAAGCTGCACTACCCTCGCGACGTCGCTGTCGCTCGCACGCCCGAGGGCTTGATCGCGCTCGTCACCGAACCCTTCGAGGACCGCTTCCAGATCTTTCGGGAGACGAAGCTCGGCGAGGAGCTCCCCAAACCGACGATCCCCGACCGCGTGATCGCCGCGCACTTCGGGCCGCGCCTCGACATCGCCGAAGATCTGGTCGCGATGTTCGAACCCGGCGCGCCGTCGCTCTTGCTCTACGACATCGAGCACGACGTGCAGCCCTGGGAGCCGATCCAGGTCAGCCG
>CALFYL010000408.1 GCA_937952135.1 uncultured Planctomycetia bacterium | reverse complement strand
TGCTCTACGACATCGAGCACGACGTGCAGCCCTGGGAGCCGATCCAGGTCAGCCGCATGGCCGCCTGGGGACGCAAGATCGGTCAGTTCCGTTGCCCCACCGATGTCGCGATCGACGCAACTCGGAGGCTGGTGTACGTCGCGGACGCGGATTCCGGCGTGCTGGCGAGCTACCGCTTCGCCCACACGCGCGAATCGCCGCTCGAGTACAACCCGTTCGAGTTCAAGCTCGTGCGCAGCCTCGACTTCGCCGCGCATCGCCAGCTCGAGACGCCGCGGCGTGGGTTCGAGATCCAGCCCGCGGCGTTGGAATTGCACCCCTCGGGCGAGTTGTACGTGCTCGACGCCCTGCAGAACGCGGTGTTCGTGTTCACGCCTCAGCTCGAGCTCGCGCGCACGATCGAGTTGGCGCACTTCGCGGGCCAGCCCTCGCTCCGACTCACCGACCTCGCCTTCTCGCCCGACGGAAAGCGCCTGTACATCCTCGACGAACTGCGCGGGGATCTGTGCATCGGGGAGCTCGAGAGCCTCGAAGGCGCGGAGCTCCGTGGCACGCGGGTCCGCGGAGTTCCCGACGGCCCGATCGCGGACAAACCCGGCCGCCCCAGCCTTCGGCCCGGCGGCATCGCCGTGGCGCCCGGGGGCGACGTGTACCTCACCGACCTCGAGTCGCACACGATCCAACGCCTCGACGCGCGGGGCGGCTGGCTCGCGACCTATGGCGGCCCCGGGATCGGCCGCGTGCAGTTCCACAAGCCGCGCGGGCTCGACTTCGACGAGCAAGGCCGCCTGTGGGTCGTCGATTGGGGCAACCACCGCGGCCAGGTGCTCACCGCCGACGGCGAGTTCGTCGCGGCCTTCGGCTCACGGCTCTTCACGAAGCCCACGCGCTGACGCCTTCGGGTGCGCGAGGCGCGCTCCGCTTCGCGCGCCCAGCTCGAGGGGCGAGGCTGGTACGCTCTGGGAAGCCGTCCATGTCCACCGTCTACCTCGACCACGCCGCCACCACGCCGCTCGACCCGCGCGTCCGCGAGGCGATGCGACCGTGCTTCGAGGAGCAGTTCGGCAACCCGTCCTCCCGCCATCCGCTCGGCGTGCGCGCGGCGCGAGCCCTGCAGGAGGCGCGCCGCACGGTCGCGCGCGCCCTGCTCGTCGAGCCCCAGCGCGTCGTGTTCACTTCCGGCGGCACCGAGGCGCTCAACCTGGCCGTGCTCGGCATCGCGCGCGCCGCGCGGAGCAAGGGGCGGCGCGTCGTCATCGGTCCGACCGAACACGCCTGCGTGCGCGGCGCCGCCGCGGCCCTTGCGCGCGAAGGCTGCGACGTCGTGCAGCTCGCGCTCGACTCCCAGGGCGAGCTCGACCTGGACGACGCCGCCGCGAAGCTCACGCCGGACACGGTCCTGGTGGCGCAGATGCTCGCGAACAATGAGTTCGGCACGCTCTACCCCGTCCAACGCCTCGCCCGGCTCGCCCGCGCGCGTTCGCCGCACGCACGCGTGGTCGTCGACGCCGTGCAGGCGGCGGGGAAGTTGGATTGCGCGCCCGCAGAGCTCGGCGTCGACGCCCTCGCGTTCTCCGCTCACAAGTTGAACGGTCCCAAGGGCGCGGGCGTCCTGGCCCTGGCGAGCGACCTCGCGCTCGAGCCGCTCGTGCACGGCGGCGGTCAAGAGCACGGCCTGCGCTCGGGCACCGAGAACGTCGCCGCGTGCGTGGGCCTCGCCGCCGCGCTGGAGCTCGCCGAGAACGAGCGCGAAGCCGCGATGCGCCGCTGGCGCGAGCTGCGCGAGCGACTCCTCGCCCACCTCGCGAAGCTCGGCGGCGTGCGCGTGCTCGAGCCCGGTTCGCAGCGCCTGCCCTCGATCGTCTCGATCCTCTGGCGCGGGGCCCCCGCCGAAGTCCGCATGCACCACCTCGAACGCCTCGGCGTCTTCGTGAGCGCCGGCAGCGCGTGCCAGGCCTCGAAGCACGAGCTCAGTCCCGCGCTGCGCGCGCTCGGACTCTCCGACGACGACGCGCGCTCGACGTTGCGCCTCTCGATGGGCCGCACCACCACCGCCGACGACGTCGACCTCGCCGCGCGGGCCTTCGAGCAGGTCGCGCGCGAACTGGAACACGTCGTTCGATGAGCGAACCGACGGCGATCGCTCCGCCCAGCGTGCTGCTGGTGCGCTACGGCGAGCTGGCGCTCAAGGGCGGCAACCGCGGCGAGTTCGAACGCACGCTGATGCGCAACATGCGCGCGGCCTGCGCGGGCTTCGCCGACGTCCGCGTGGAGCGTGAACGCGGCCGCATGTTCGTGTTCGCGCCCTCGCGCCTCGAGAGCGTCGCGCGACGCCTCGGCCAGGTCTTCGGCATCACCTCGGTCTCGCCGGCCTGGGAGGCGGCGAACGACGTCGAGTCGATCAGCACCGTCGCACGCGCCGTGCTCGACGACGCGCTCGCCGCGCTCGCGCCCGGCGCACGGCCGAAGTTCCGCGTGCACACCAAGCGCGTCGACAAGCGCTTCCCGCTCACTTCGATGCAGCTCGACCTGCAGGTCGCCGAACGCATCCTGCGCGAGAGCGACCCGATCGTGGTCGACCTCAACCGGCCCGAACTCGTGCTCGGCATCGAGGTGCGCAGCG
Source organism: uncultured Planctomycetia bacterium (assembly GCA_937952135.1). Classification (GTDB taxonomy): domain Bacteria; phylum Planctomycetota; class UBA1135; order UBA1135; genus WYBT01. Next base: position 63,847 of record CALFYL010000408.1, on the reverse strand, counting down.
ACAAGAGCTACGTGTTTGCCCGCCGCCTTCGCGGCCCCGGCGGCCTGCCGGTCGGCACGCTCGGCCGCGTGCTCTGCCTCATCTCGGGCGGCATCGATTCGCCGGTCGCGGCCTGGATGGCGATGAAGCGCGGCGCGGAGGTGCTGTACGTGACGTTCCACTCGCATCCGTACATCGGCGACAGCGCCAAGGAGAAGGTGGTCGAGCTCGTGCGCGCGCTCTCGGCCTGGCAGCCTCGCAGCCGCCTGTACGTCGCGCCCTTTGCCGACGTCCAGGTCGCCGTCAAAGGCGTGGGCACGAACGGGACGGAAGACAGCTACCGCACCGTTCTCTACCGCCGCATGATGCAACGCATCGCGTCGCGGATCGCGAGCGCCGAGAACGCGCAGGCGCTCGTCACGGGCGAGAGCATGGGCCAGGTCGCGAGCCAGACGCTCGAGAACCTCACCTGCATCGGCGCCGCGGCGGAGCTGCCCGTGCTCCGGCCGCTGATCGCCTTCGACAAACAGGAGACGATCGACATCGCCCAGCGCATCGGGACCTTCGCGTTGTCGGCCGTCCAGGAGCCCGACTGCTGCACGCTGTTCATGCCGCGCAAGGCCGTGACGCGCGGGCGCATCGAGGTGTGCGAGGACCTCGAAGCGCGGCTCGACGTGGAAGGCCTCGTCGCGAGCTCCGTCGCGCGCGCCGAGCGCATCGACTTGGATTGACGCGCGCCGCGGCGCTACGGTGAGCGAAGTGAAGCGAGCGGCGAGCCACGGATTGCAGCGAAGCGCGGAGGGCGCGCGTTGAACCGCACGACGGCGCTTTTCGTGGCCCTGGCGATCCTGCTCGGCCACGCCTTGGCCGTCCACAAGAACGTGGCCGGCGAGCTCGCGCCGCCCTACGACATGGCGTACGTCGCGTACCGCATCGGGCGCAACTTCGTGCAGACCGGCGAGCTGTCGTGGACGAGCGGCGTGCTCGGGATCGAGAGCTATCCGTCGCTGCTGTGGATCGGAGTGTCGGCGGTCTTCGAGCGAATGTACTGGCCCGTGCACCGCATGGCGCAAGGCTTGGGCATGGTCTCGGCGCTGCTGTGCGTGCTCACGCTCGCGCAGTTCAGCCCGGTGCGCCTCGCGGGCGTGATCGCGCCGCTGCTCTTCGTGGTGTCGGGCTCGATCGCCGCCGCGGCGCTCAGCGGCATGGAGACCGCGAGCCTCGCGCTGCTCGTGACCTTCAGCTTCCTCGCCTACGAGCGCGGTTGGCGCGGGTCGCTCGGCATCGCGCTCGGCCTCGTGACCATCGCGCGCCCGCAGGGCCTGGTGTTCGCCGCCACGCTCCTCGGCATCGAGCTCGCCCGCCGCGGATGGGACCTCGTGAAGCACGTGGAATCGCCGCGCCCCAAGCTCTGGCTGCCGCTGGCGACGCCCTTCGCGCTCGCCATCGTCACCAGCGGCCTGCGGTATCACGCCACGGGCCACTGGGCCTCGACCTGGGCGTCCCAACTGCTCGATTTTCGGCCCCGAGTCGTGCTCGAAGGGCTCAACTACCTGCGCGACTTCCTCGTGACCTCGGGCAGCGGCGCGCTGTTCGTGTTCCCGCTGTGGTACTGGGTGCGCGGCTCGCTCAGCGGCGTCGGCATCCGCGCTTGCGTGCTCACGCTCGCCTGGTCGGCGGCGATCGCGCTCGGCGGCGGCGGCTTCCTACCCTGCAGCGAAGCCCTTGCGCCGATCGTCGCCGTGCTGCTCGTCGCGGTGCAGGAAGCGATGCAGATCGCGCTCGACTCGAAGCGCCGCGGCTGGCCGCAGGCGACCTGGCTGCTGTTCCTCACCGGACTCGGAGCGTCGGTGCTGGGGAGCAAGTTCCCCGGCGACATCGGGCCCCTGCGGGTCGAGGGCGCGCACCGCGCATGGATGACGCCGCACACGGCGGCGCGCTACGGCTACACGGAAGAGCTCGGCCGCGTCGGACTCGCCGAGGAGATCCTCGCGACGGAGCGGCTGCGCGAAATCGGCCTGTTCCTGCGCGACAACATGGACGCGGGCCACACGGTCCTGACGCCCTGGCCAGGCGCGATCGGCTACCTCTCGCAGCGCAAGGTCTCCGATCCGCTCGGCCGCACGTCGCCGTCGCCCGGCGAATCGCGCACGCGCGCGTGGGAAGGACTGGCGCGCGCCGACGTCGTGAAGGCGCTGAGCGTGGGACCCGAGTACATCCTGCCGTCGCTGCGCTTCGGCCCGACGTCGCCGACGGCGCAGGAGATCGCCTACGAATGGGTTCAGTCGCTCGATCTGCTGCGCGAGAAGCAACAGCGCGCCATGAACCTGCGCTCGCGCATGGCCGACTACGAGCTGATCACCGTGCCCGTCGTCGGCTCGGGCTCGCGCGCCGGCATCTTTCCGCGCAACCACTTCCGCTTGATGCGGCGCGTCGATCTCGAGCTGACTCCCAAGCTGTCGGTCGCCGCGAACCGCGAGCGCGTCGCGATCGACGTCGTGCACGAAAGTTATCCGCAGCTCGTGGACCTTCGCGTGCAAGCGATCGACGCCAAGGGCGTGACCTGGAATCTGCGGCCGAACGGCGAGTGGAGTCGACTGCCGAGCATCGTGGCGCGCAGCGCGGTGATGCTGTTCCACACCGGCGAGCGCTCGATCCGGCTCGTGGAGGCGTCGCCGCCGCCGGGCGATCGGCCGATCGAGGTGCGCGCCGTGCTGCGCAACCCGGGCGCGACGGGCGAGTCCGTGTTCTGCTCGTGCAGCAACGAAGCGTACGCGATGATCGAAGGCGACTAGCGGCCGGTCGAGCCGCCGCCGGCGTGGCTCACTTGCCGTCGTTCTCGTCCCCGGTGTCGTCGGGCGCTTCTTCGGCGACTTTCTCAGGCCCCGGAAACGCGAGCTCCGCGGTCCAGCTAGCGTGCTCTCTCTCGAGCCGGCCGCGTAGTTCGGCGAGCTTCTCGTCGCCCGCGAGGTTGCGCAGCTCGTAGGGATCGCTCCCCAAGTCGAACAGCTCGGTCCATTCCGGGTGGCCGGGGTAGAGCACGAGTTTGTGGCGCGCGGTGCGCACCGCGGTCACCGTCGGCGCCGCGAACCCGCGTTCGGCGACGTAGCCGTAGAAGAAGGAGTCTCGCCAGCGCGGCGCCGGCGCGGCCGAGCCGGCGCGCGCTTCGAGCAGAGGCCGCAAGCTTCGGCCTCGCACTCCCGCTGGCACGGCGAGTCCCGCGAAGTCGAGGAGCGTCGGCGCGATGTCGATGTTGAGCGCGAGCTCGTCGAGCACGACGCCCGCCGCGACGCGCCGCGGATAGCGCACGATCAGCGGGGTGCGCAGGCTCTCTTCGTACGCCGTGCGCTTGTCGCGCAACCCGTGCTCGCCGAAGTACATGCCGTTGTCGCTCGTGAAGAGCACCAGCGTGTCCTGGGTGAGCTCGAGCTCGTCGAGCACTTCGAGCAAGCGACCGACGGCGTCGTCGGCGCCGCTCAAGGTTTCGAAGTAGCCCTGGTTGGGGCCCTCGGGCGCCGTCTCGTTCTCCTTCTCGGACGCCGGCTCGCGCGCTTCGCCTTCTTTCTCGCGTCGCACCGAACGCGGCGTGCGCGCGGGTTTCGTGCGCGCGTAGATCGCGGGACTCGCGAGGTTGGGCGCAGGCCGCGGCTGCGCTTCCTCGTAGGCGCCGCGACGGCGCTCGGGCGGCTCGTAGGGATGGTGGCCGGACTTGAAGCCGACCACGGCGAGGAACGGCTCGCTGCGGTGCTCGCGGATGAAGCGTTCGGCGAACGCGGTCGACACGTCGTCGACCCAACCCGTCGTCGGCGTCGCGACCCCGTTGACCTCGAAGGGACAATCGAAGTACTCCCCGTGCCCGAGGTAGCTCGCGGAGTGCTCGAAGCCGGGACGCGCGCCGCCTTGGCGGCCCATGTGCCACTTGCCGACGTAGGCCGTGCGATAGCCGCTCGCCGCGAGAAGCTGCGCGAAGGTCGTCGAGTTCGCGGGGAACGGCGTGCGGTTGTCGAGCACTCCGACCTCGTGCGGGTAGCGGCCGGTCAGGATGCTCGCGCGGCTCGGCGAACAGAGCGAGTTCACGACGAACGCCTGCCGGAAGCGCGCACCGTCGGCCGCGAGCCGATCGACGGCCGGCGTCGACATCCACGGGAAGCGGCCGCGCTCCCCCTGCTCGCGCTGAACGACGCCGAGGACGTCGTAGCGCTGATCGTCGGTGACGATCACCAGGAAGTTCGGCCGGCGCGGCACGGCGGCGTTCTCGGTCACGCCTTGGGCCGCGTCCGCGGTCGCGACGAGCGCGAGCACCGACGCCGCAGCGCCGAGACGGCCGAGGAACAGCGAGAGGGTGCGACGAGAAGCCAAGGGTTCGTGCACGTGCGCCTCGGATCGGCTCGGAACGGATCGGCGTTCCACGTGCGGCCCCAAAGCATCGCCGGGCGGGCCCAGCTTGTCGATGGGCCCGCCCGGACGGACAGCAGACGCTGGGGGCGTCTCTGAAAGGTGTGTTGCTGAAGGGCTGCCAGAGACGCTGCCAGAGGCGCTGGTGGAGACTCTGGCGGAGACTCTAGCCGCCTGCGCGCGCTACGCGATGTTGTAGCGCTTCAACTTGCGGTAGAGCGTGCTCTTGCCGACCTTCAGCATGCGCGCGGCCGCGAGCTTGTCGCCGCCCGTCGCCGCGAGCGCGCGCTCGAGGCACTTCATCTCGTAGTGGTCGAGGTTGATCGGATCCTCTTGGCCGACTTCGCCCGGCGCGCGAGCGCGCGAGCCGTTGCGGGCGACGTGGTGCAGATCCTCCGCGGGCGAGGCGACACCCGACACGATGCGCATCGGATTGTGCGCCGGCACGAGCTCGTGCTCGTCGAACTCCGGCTGCACTTCGCGCAGCGGCGCCGTGAGGTGCTCCTGCTCGATGACGTCGCTGGTCGCCTGGCGGCAGGCGCGTTCGATGCACGAACGCAGCTCGAGCACGTTGTTCGGCCACGGATAGTGTTCGATGGCGTACAGCGCCTCGGGCGAGATCTCGAGCTCGGGACGGTCGCTGCCGAACATGCGCAGGAAGTGCTCGGTGAGCGCGCGCAGGTCCTCCGGCCGCTCGGCGAGCGCCGGAAGCGTGATGCGCGCTTCGAGCAGGTCCGCGAGTTCGGGATCGAAGGCGTAGTTGTCGACCAGCTTGCGCAGGTCCGTCGAGGTGGAGCAGACGACGCGCGCCTCGATCGGTTCGGTGCGGTCCGTGCCGGCGCGCGTGACCACGCGGTCGCGCAGCGCGCGGACGAGCTTGCGCTGGAGCGCGAGCGGGAGCGCGTCGACCTCGGAGAGGTACACCGTGCCTCGGCCTGCATGCTGGAGCGCGCCGGGGCGATCGACGAGCGCGTCGGCGAACGCGCCCTTGGTCTGGCCGAAGAGCTCGGCTTCCAGGTGCTCGGCGGTGAGTCCGGCGCACGAGAGCGGCAGGAACGGGCCGCCGTGCTCGGAGCCGAAGTGCAGAGCGCGTGCGACGTGCTGGCGACCGCTGCCCGAGGGCCCGACGAGCAGGACCGGGACGTTCATGGGGCCGAGTTCGCGGACGCGTTCGCGCACGCGGGTCATCGCCGCGCCGGGGCCGACGACGTTCACCGCGCTGTAGGCGAAGCGCGCGGCCTGACGCAGCACACCGACTTCCGCGCGAGGGAGCGTGTACTCCTGCAGGCCGATGAGCTCGGTGGCGAGCTTGCGCCGCGCCATGTCCAGCAGGATCACGACGCGCAGGCCGTCGTCGCGTTCGCCCGACTTGGGGATGATCGGCGCGACCGAGGCGAGCAGCGAGCGGACCTGACGGCCGTTCCTGCTCGGCAAGTCGAAGCGCAGACCTTCGCGTTGCTCGGAGTGCACGTCGCGCACGAAGGCCTCCAGCCCGCTGGTCGGCGCGATCCGGCTCAGGGCGCGGCCGTCGAGCATGCCGCCGAAGAGCTCCTGCGCGCCGCGGTCGGTCATGCGCACGATGCCTTCGTCGTCGACGACCAGCACTCCGTCCGGCTTGGCGATGGCGATGTCGCGCCAGACGCTGGCGGGGCCGATGGCGCCGTGGCCGTTCGTGGCGTGGCCGTTCCCAGCGGAACCGCCATGACCGTTCCCGTGGCCGTTGGCGCTGCCGTTGAGCTGGTGGTGTTCGCTGTCCGCATGCTGCCCGCGCTCGGCGGCCATGCGCTGGACTTGCTGCTCCAGCGAGTGCGTCCGGAACCGCAGCTCGTCGAAGGTGCGCTTGGCGCGCACGAAGCCCCGCAGGATGGGCTCGAGCACCTGCATGTCGGACTTGGTGAGGAAGGCGTCGCAGCCGGCCTCGAAGGCTCGGGCGGCGTCCTCCCGCGACGAGCCCTTGCTGAGCAGCAACGTCGGCGTCTCGAGGCTCGGCCGGATCTGCTTGAAGCGGCGGCAGAGTTCGATGCCCCCCAGCCCCGAGCCCGGCGCGGCGTCGAGGAGGAGCACGTCGAAGCGCTGTTCGCGCACGGCCGTGAGCGCCTGGGCGCCGTTCTCCACCGCCGTCACCTCGTAGCCGCTCTCGCGGAGCCGACTGACCATCACGAGCCGCGTAGCGGACTCGCCATCAACAACCAATACGTGTGTCACTCGATTCCTCCCCAGGAGAGTGAGCCGCCCTCTTCAATGGCGGCGGGACAGGGACCCAACCGGGCCCTTGATCGGCCAGAGTCACCGAGAACCGTCGCCCTGCTTCCGTTTTGTCCCGAAATCGAGAAAAACGGCCGCGGCGGGGTCAGGAAGCGGGATTCTGTCGCCCGGGCAGTGGGAACGCTATACCCATGCCCGAGCGCGGACAGATACTTGGAGAGCGAGCGAAACGTGGAATCGGGGGAGACCGACGAGAGGATCGAGCGGGCTCTAGCGGCCGTGGGCCGCACCGCGGCGCTCGAGGAATCGCGGAAGCGCGGTGCGCGCGCGGATGCACTGGCGGTGGCGGCGGCGCTGCGGCGCGAATTGCCGCCCGAGTTGGCGCGCAGAGCCGCCGAGTTGCTGCACCTGCGCGAGCGAGCCAGGGACCGGTTTCCGAGCGGAAAACTGCGGTTTTTGACCCGCAAGGGGCTCGAGCAGGCGACGCGCGAGAGCGTGGCGAGCGAGCGCGCCCGGCGCTTCGCCGAACTCGCTCCCGGCGCGCTGGTGCACGACTCGGCTTGCGGGCTCGGCTCCGATGCACTCGCGCTGTCGCTCGCGGGGATGCGCGTGCTCGCGAGCGATTGGGACTTCGAAACGGCGCGCTGCGCGCGCGCGAACTTGGCGGCGAGTCCGAACCCACATTGCGTGTTCGTAGCGGACGCAAGGAATTCGCCACTCATCGACGGACTGCTGTTGATCGATCCCGACCGCCGCAAGCACGCCGGCGGCGAAACTGGCGACCGCAGTCTCGACCCGCGCGACTGGTCGCCGAGCGCCGACGAACTCGCGCCGCTCTTGGCGCGAAGTTCGGGGGCGTGCGTCAGGCTTCCGGCGGGGTTTGACATCGAACGCTGCCCGATCCGGTGGATCGAGGGACGCGCCCATTCATGGCAATGGGTGAGCGCGGAGGGGGAACTGAGTGAGGTGAACCTGTGGCTGGGGACGCTCGCGTCGGCACGGGCCGAGGAACGCGAGGTCGTGTCGATCCCACGCGAGGGCCCGGTCCGGCGCTGGTGCGCTCGGCCGTGTTCGGTGGTGTCCTTGACCCCCGAAGAAGTTTCAGAAATCTCGTGGCTTGCCGATCCTGACCCAGCAGTGGTCCGCAGCGGTCTGCTCGAGGCCCTCGCGGCCGAGCTCGGAATGGCCCCCGTCGCGCCGCAATGCGGCTACCTCGGCGGGAGGGAGGCGCCGCGGTCGGATCTGGTGAGCGCGTGGCGGGTCCTGGCCCAGTGTTCGGCGGACCCCAAGGCGGTGCGCCGGCTGCTCACGGAGCACGGCGTCGGCCCGGTCCAGGTGCTGAAGCGGGGCCATCCGGAGCGCGCGGAGGTGCTCGCTCGCCAATTCGCAGGCCGCGGCGAGCGGCGCGGGGTGGTGCTCGTCGCGCGGCTCGACCGGGGCCACCGAGCCTTCCTCGTCGAGCGCGGAACCGCCGGATAGCGGTCCCCGGCGGGCTCAGAGCCCCCAGCGCCCCGGTCTTCGAGCCCCGGGCCTCGAACTGGGGGGTGGGCGATGAGGGATTCGAACCCCCGACTTCATCCGTGTAAGGGACGCACTCTGCCGCTGAGTTAATCGCCCGCGGAGCCCTTCGAGCGCCCCTTCCAGCGCCTGCGAAGCGGCGCTCGGTTCCATGCCGCGGCCGCAACGGTATCTTGCTCCGCCCTCCGACTCCACCTGCGCGCGCGCGGCGGCCGAAAGGCCCCCACGATCCCCACAGCACAGGCCGCGGAGGGCCACGCCGGTCGCGTGCCTCCCTCCGCGACCGAGCCGCGTCGGCCGCGTCGACCCTCCCCGGTCGCGCGCGCCACCCAGCTCGCGCACCTGGACCTGCAACCTTCGACTCCCCACCCCCCTCATGCGCATCGCAGTCATCGGCAGCGGCTACGTCGGCCTCGTCGCGGGCACCTGCTTCGCCGAAAGCGGCAACACGGTCGTCTGCCTGGACATCGACCAGGCCAAGATCGAGAAGCTCCGGGGCGGCACGCCGACCATCTACGAGCCGGGCTTGGAGGAGCTGATGAAGCGCAACGTCCACGACGGGCGCCTGAGCTTCACGACCAAGTACGAGGAGGCGATCCCCAAGGCGCAGGTGGTGTTCATCGCCGTCGGCACGCCTCCGGGCGAAGACGGGAGCGCGGACCTCAAGTACGTGCTCGCCGCCGCCAAGTCGATCGCGCAGCACATGACCGACTACACGGTCATCGTCGACAAGTCGACGGTGCCGGTGGGCACGTCGCGCCGGGTCGCCGACGTCGTGGGCGCCCACACCAAGCACGAGTTCGACGTGGTCTCGAACCCCGAGTTCCTCAAGGAGGGCGCGGCGATCGACGACTTCATGAAGCCCGACCGCGTGGTCATCGGAGCGCGTTCCAAGCGCGCCGCCGACGTGATGGAGGAGCTCTACTCGCCCTTCGTGCGCACCGGCAAGCCGATCCTGCAGATGGACCCGGAGTCGGCCGAGCTGACCAAGTACGCCGCGAACGCGATGCTCGCGACCCGGATCTCGTTCATGAACGAGATCGCCAACATCTGCTCTCTCGTCGGCGCCGACGTCGACATGATCCGCAAGGGCATCGGCACCGACGACCGCATCGGCTCGCGCTTCCTGTTCGCGGGCTGCGGCTACGGCGGCTCGTGCTTCCCCAAGGACGTGAAGGCGATCGTCCGCACCGCGCAAGAGCACGGCTACGACTTCAAGATCCTGCACGCCGTCGAGGACGTGAACGAGTCGCAGAAGCACTTGCTGGCGCGCCAGGTGAAGAAGCACTTCGGCGAGGACCTGACGGGCAAGCGCTTCGCGCTGTGGGGTCTCGCGTTCAAGCCGAACACCGACGACATGCGCGAGGCGCCGGCGGTCGTGATCGCCGAGGAATTGCTCGCCGCGGGCGCGAAGGTCGTGGCCTGCGACCCCGAAGCCATCACGGAGTGCAAGCGCCACCACCTCGGCGACCGCGTCGAGTACTCGGACACGCCGATGGAGGCCCTGACCGGCGCGGACGCGCTGATCCTGGCGACGGAATGGAACGAGTTCCGCCGCCCCGACTTCGACGAAGTGAAGCGCCGCCTCAAGACGCCGGTGATCTTCGACGGCCGCAACATCTACCGCCGCAAGACGCTCGAGCCGCTGGGCTTCACCTACTACGGCATCGGCTGCTAGCCGAACGGATGCACGACAGGCGCCTGCGCTCAGCAGGTGAACCTGAAACAACGCGGGGACGTTGGGCCCCGCATGCTCGCTGCTCTCGCTGTTGCTGCAACGCTCTGTGCGCTCGCCCAAGGCCCGACACGCGACGAGCTCGCGGCAGACCTCCGCGCGCTACGGCACGGCGTTCCGGGCGAGCCAGCCTTCGATGCGGCAGCGCCGCGCCTCGGCGCACTGCTCGATTCGCGCGACGCCGAGTTCGTAGCGGGCGCGGCGTACTTGATCGGCGAGCACGGCATGAGCAGCTATGCGCCACAGATGATCAACGCGCTGCGCCACGAGAGTGAGGGGGGCGAGAGATCGCCGACGCAGGCCTTCGTGTTGCTCGCGGACGCCCTTCTGCGACTCGAGCAGCCTGTGCCGATCGAACTACTGTTCGCCAAGGCCTCCCGCGAGCATGCGGGACTGCTGTACTTCGCCCTGACGAAGGCGAGTGGTCCCCGCCGCGACACGGACAACCTCGTGCGCCTCCTGAAGCTCGGCCTGCGCAGTGCGCCTGCGCACTGGGCCGCAGCGATCGAACTCACCCGCGCACGGGATCGCCGTGTCGTGGATGAGTTGCTCTCTGGCGAGCCGTGGGCGCTGTGCATCGACGTCCACGATCCGAATGAGGGCATGTATGTCATCCCGAACTGTAGCGTCGAGCGCCTCGAGCCGCCGGTTTGGCCGCCGCGGGTTCGCTATCGGATCACCTTGCCCGACGTGGATTCGAAGCAGACCGATGTCCAGTTCGCACGCTACGTGTTCCACTGCGGCTGCCGGATTCGCACCCCAGCGCCGACCCCGCGGCGCAGTTGGCGTGTTCGATTGCTCCGCGAACTTGCGCCCGCCGTTTCGCCGATCTCGAAGGTCGATTTCGATCTGGAGCTCGCATTTTCCAGCTCCGACGCGCTGGGCGCTGCGCTCGAGACCCACATTGCTGCCGTGCGTGCGCGGCTCGAGGCGCTTGTCGATGCCCTCCACGCCGAAGGACTCGTGGACGACACCCTGGCGGCCAAGGAACGGTTACGGCTGCGCGTAGAGCTGCGTGATGGTCGGAGTTCCGTGACGCCCGCTCTCTCCAAGCCAGCCGACACTTCCCGCGTGACGTTCAGCGTCCGTTCACGCTGAGTCGACACAAGAAGCAACGTCCGAGCGCCGGCGGATGAACGCGGCGCTCGGACGTTCTGTTTTACGGTTCGCCGTTCCGTGCGATCAGGAACCGAACAGGCCCGTCTTCTTGGACTTGCGGATCTCCTTCTCCTCCATCCAGACCACTTCGCTGGTCTCGATGTTCACGACTTCGAGCGTGAGCTTGTAGTAGACGTCGTCGGTCTTCTTGCCAGCCGTTTCGAGGCTGCGCTGGCGCTCCTTCTCGATCGAGCGCAGGTTGCCGTACATCACCGCGTCGGCGCCGATCTGCTTGCCGAAGGTGCGGATCAGGTCCGGATTCACGCGGCCCGATTCCATCTGGAAGCGCACCTGGCTGCCGAGCTCGTCCTGCGCCTGGTTGCTCGCGGCGATGCGGAAGCGCCCGCTCTTGAGGAGCGCGGTGCGGATCGAGTCGGTGATGCTCGCGGTGTCGATGTGCTCGCCCGTGCGGTTGTTCACGTTGCCGGTGAACAGGACGATGCGCTTGTCGTCGCCCTTGCCCGCGTGGTCGAGGTACTGCAAGCCGGGGCTCGACAGCAGCGACTGCACCATCGTGTCGGCCATCGATTGCAGGTCGGTCGATCCGAAGTCGAGGTTGACGGTCTCGACCTTGTTGGGGTCGTCGTAGCCGATCGAGCTGCAGGAACCGAGCGCGAGAACGGAAGCGAGGGAGAAAGCTAGGGAGAGGTTCTTCATGGATTTGAGCCTGGGTTGGAGGTGTTCTTGGATGGGGCGCGCGGTCAGCGCACCTCTCAGCGCACTTCGTCGCGCGAGCCGATCTGCAGCTTCCAGGTGTCGGCTTCGGGAGACGGCGCGACGATCTTGATCGTCTTGGACTGGCGCCCGGACAGGCGCTCGGGGCGGAAGTGAGAGGGGCCGTAATCGATCACCAATCCGGACTTGTCGTACCACTCGATGCCCCACTGGAAGCTGATCGCACGGTCCAGTTTGTTGACCATGTCGAACTGCACGACGAGCACGCCCTCCTTGCGGACGGAGACGATGTTGCGCTGCTCGATCGAGTTCTCGAGCTCGCGGTTGGGCGAGAAGCGCTTGACCTCGTTCGAGTGCTCGGAACCCTCGATCGTGTTGTACGTGCCCTTGGGAGCACTGGTGCAGGCGCCGAGGAGCGCAACGCCGAGAACGGCGAGCCAACGGGCGCGCGAAGGAAAGGGACGCGGGTTCTTCATGGTTGGGCCTCGTTCGATTCGGGCGAAGGAGTTGTCGTGGGCAGCGGAGGACTCGGAGGAGGCGGCGCGGGCGCGTCGAGCGACTCGCCGCCGATGCGGTGGGCGTAGAGCGCGTTGCCGAGCGAGCGCGCGAGGACGAAGACGGTCTCGCCCGGAGCGATGCGGACTCGGCCGAGCGCCTTCGACTCGCCGCCGACGGCGTCGAGCACGAGTTGGTGCTCGCCGGGGGCCACGAACATGCGCGCGGCCTGCCACGAGTCCGGCACGGTGAGCCACGAGCGCGTGTCCGCGCGCTCGGTCACGGCGGTGAAGATCACCCCCGCCGCGAGCACGGCGAGCCCCGCGCCCTGGTTGTTCTTGTCCTTGGCCATCTCGCTTCCGACGGCCGTGATTCCGTACTTGAGCGCGCCGCGCAGCGCCGAACGCATCGCGAGCCACGCCATGCGGTCGTTCAGGTTCTCCCGCGCGACGGCGCTCACGTTCTCGACCACGCTGGTCTGCAGCGGCGCGCCGTCGTCGACGCGCAATTCGAGCGCGCTCACGAGCTGCGGCCGCGCCACGAACACGGGCACCGAGAACTGCAAGAGCCCCTGCGGCGCCGGCAACGCAACGGTCTGCTCCTGCTTGTAGGGCCCGATCCCGACGCCGGCGATCACGACGATCTGCGCGGCGTCCGCGGGGATCTGCGCGGGCTCGCCGTGGCTCTCGATCAAGCTGTCGAGCACGTCGTCGTAGCGCAGGCGCTTCGCGATGCGCACCAGCGCCTTGCCCGCGATCTCCACCCCCACGCCCTTCTCGGCCATGCGGTTGTAGTCGATGTACGCGTCGTCGTACTGCTGCTGCAGCTCGTAGCTGACCGCCGACATGAAGTGCGCGAAGCCGCCGGCCGCGTACTTCTTCTCGTAGAGCGTCTCGTCGCCTTCGAGCAGCTTGTTCGCGCGCCGCGTCTCGACGTAAACCCCGTCGAGGTTGCCTCGCGCGAGGTAGGTCAGCGCCAGCGCCGCGTGCAACTGCGCGCGCTCGTAGCCTTCGCCGGGATACTCGCTCACCGACTCGTTGATGAGCAGGCTCGTGAGTTCCTCCCCCACCGCCTCCGCGCCGAGGATCGCGCGCTCCTCGTACTTCTTCACCGCCGCCGCCGCCGCGTCGAACTCTTGCTGCGCCTGCTCCCACTGGCCCGCCGTCAGCGACGCCATGCCCGCTTCGGCGCCCATCAGGAACGGCGAGCCCGTCACCTCCTTGTCCGAGAACTCCGCGCGCGCCTGCTCGAAGTTGCCGCGCTCGAAGTGCTGCAGCGCGACCTGCGTGCGGTCGTGGTAGCTGCGGCAGGCGCTGAGCAGACCGAGCGCAACGGCGGCCAACACCGCGCGCCCCTGGAAGGGAGCGCGGAGTGGAGCGCGCGAACGGGTGCGAGCTGGAGCGAGCGCGGGCGTGGAGTGGAGATCGAACGGCACGGGTTTGGGGGCCGCGCGCGCTAGCAAGCCGCGGGCCGAGGTGCTGGGACCGCGTCCGCTAGCCAGCGGGAGCGGTTGGGCGGTCGGGACTGTCCTCTATAGACTGCACTGCGCCGCTCCAGATTTCGACCGTCCGCCGACCGCGGGCGCCCCCGACCCAGCCCCTTCCGCCCTCCACCCGCGTGACTTCCAAGCAAGGCGCCTTCGTCGACAAAGGCCAAGCGAAGGCCTCGGCGCCGACACCCATGATGGCGCAGTTCCTGCGCGCCAAACGCGAGCAGCCCGACGCGCTGCTGTTCTTCCGGATGGGCGATTTCTACGAGCTCTTCGGCGAGGACGCGGTCGTCGCGTCGCGCGAGCTCGGCATCACGCTGACTTCGCGCGACAAGGGCGACAACCCGCTGGCGATGGCCGGGGTGCCGATCAAGGCCTACGAGAGCTACCTGATGCGCCTCGTGCGCAAGGGCTTCAAGGTCGCCATCTGCGAGCAGATGGAGGACCCGCGCACCGCGAAGGGCATCGTCGAACGCGCCATCGTGCGCGTGGTGACCGCCGGCACGATCACCGAAGAGGACGCGCTCAACGCGCGCGAGAACAACTTCCTCGCGGCGCTGCACGTCGCGGGCGCGCGCGCGGGCCTCGCCTGGGTCGACATCTCGACCGGGCGCTTCCAGGCCTGCGAGTGTTCGCTGCGCGACGTCGAGAGCGAGTTGGGGCGCATCGCGCCGAGCGAGCTGCTCGTCGCGACGACGCTCGACGAGAAGCGGCCCGAGCTCGCCCAAGTGCTCGCGGGCTTCCCGGGCCTGACGAAGAGCGCGCGCGAAGAGTGGCGCTTCGACCGCGACACGGCGTTGCGCGCGCTCGTGCGCCACTTCAAGGTCGCCACCGTCGAGGGCTTCGGGCTCGAGGAGAGCTCGCTCGTCGTTCCGGCGGCCGGCGCGTTGATCGAGTACCTCGAGGAGACGCAGCGCAGCGCGTGCGACCACGTGCGGCGCATCGAGCTCGTCGAGACCAGCGGCTACCTGATGCTCGACCGCGCGACGCGCTCGTGCCTCGAACTCGTCAAGACCCAGCGCGAGGGCCGCACCGAGGGCAGCTTGCTCGCCACCGTCGACGCGACGCTCACGCCGATGGGCGGGCGCCTCTTGCGCGAGTGGCTGCTCGCGCCGCTTCGCAAGGTCGAGAGCATCCTCTACCGCCAGCGCGGCGTCGCGGAGTTCGTCGACTCGCCGTTCCTGCGCGAGGACGTTCGCGAGCTGCTGCGCGGCGTGCTCGACATCGAACGGCTCGTGGGCAAGGTCTCGACCGGCCGCGCGAACGCGCGCGACCTCGCCGGCCTCGCGCAGTCGCTCGAAGTCGTGCCGAAGCTGCGCGCGAAGCTCGAGCACGTTTACTCGGCGATTCTCGGCGATCTGCTGACGCAACTCGATCCGCTCGACGAGCTCACCGCGCGCATCCGCGCCACGCTGGTCGACGCGCCGCCGCTGTCCTTGAAGGACGGCGGACTCGTGCGGCCGGGATTCAACGCCGAACTCGACGAGCTCGTGGCGATCGCCGGCGACGGCAAGACCTGGATGGCGCGCTTCCAGGGCGACGAGATCGCGCGCACGGGGCTCACGGCGCTCAAGATCGGCTTCAACTCGGTGTTCGGGTACTACATCGAAGTGCCGCGCAGCCAGGCCGAGCGCGTGCCCGAGACCTACATCCGCAAGCAGACGGTCAAGAACTCCGAGCGCTACATCACGCCCGAGCTCAAGGAGTTCGAGGGCAAGGTGCTGAAGGCCGAGGAGCGCTCGCGCGACCTCGAGTACCAGATCTTCAGCGAGCTGCGCGACGAAACCGCGCGCCACGTCGGACGCATCCTCGACACGGCGAAGGCGCTCGCGCTGGTCGATGTGCTCGCGGCCCTCGCGCAGCGCGCCGCCGAGCACCGCTACGTCGCGCCGACGCTCGACTCCGGAGAAGTGCTGCTCATCGAGGACGGCCGCCATCCGGTCATCGAACGCATGCCGGGCGCCGAGGCCTTCGTGCCGAACGACAGCGTGCTCGACCGCGACGCGCGCCGCATCACGATCCTCACCGGCCCGAACATGGCCGGTAAATCGACCTACATCCGCCAGACGGCGCTGATCGTGCTTCTCGCGCAGATCGGCGCCTTCGTGCCGGCGCGCAAGGCCAAGATCGGCGTCGTCGACCGCATCTTCACGCGCGTCGGCTCGGCGGACGACATCAGCCGCAACGCCTCGACCTTCATGGTCGAGATGGTCGAGGTCGCGAACATCCTCAACAACGCGACGGCGCGTTCGCTGGTCGTGCTCGACGAAGTCGGCCGCGGCACGAGCACCTTCGACGGCCTCGCGCTGGCCTGGGCGATCGTCGAGCACCTGCACGAGCAGGTCGGATGCCGCACGCTGTTCGCGACGCACTACCACCAGCTCACCGAGCTCGCGACGCGCCTCACCGGCGTGTGCAACAAGAGCGTGGCGGTTCGCGAGTACCAGGACGAGATCGTGTTCCTGCACCGCATCGTCGAGGGCGGGACGGACCGCAGCTACGGCATCCACGTCGCGCGCCTCGCCGGCGTGCCGGTCGAGCTGATCGGGCGCGCCAAGGAGATCCTGCGCGACCTCGAAGCCGACAACGAGGACCTCGTGCCGCGCATTTCGTCGCACAAGGGCGCGCCCGCGGGCCGCAACCCCGGTCAGCTCTCGCTCTTCGCTCCGGAGCGCTCGCGCGTCGAAACCGCGCTCCAGAAACTCGACCCCGACAAACTTTCGCCCATCGAAGCGCTGCTCGAGCTCAAGCGCTTGCGCGAGCTGCTCTGATCTCAGCCGCACGCGACTCGGACTCAGGCGCGTTCGGGGAGCGGAGGGTTGTGGCTACCCAGCCTCCCCGCCCGCACCTCCCAACCGCCACGAGGCCCCCATGTCGTTCACGGAGCGCTGGAAGCAAGCGAAGTCGAAGTACGAGACCACGGTGAAGGAGAAGAAGCCCAGCGAGAAGCTGCTGGGGGTCTTCCGCAAGTCGACGGGCATCGAACCCGCGTGCAAGGACCTCGACACCGCCATCGCAAAGGGCAAGCGCAGCGACGGCGAGCGGGCGCTCAACTCGCTCAAGCGCGCCGGCCAGGAGTACCTCGAGCTCTTGAACCGAACGCTCGAGACGGAGTCGACGGCGCTGAAGCAGATCCGCACCTCGACGCTCAAGGCCATGCTCGACGAGTTGCTCATCGACGCGCACAACGCGATCAAGGGCCTCGACAACGGCGTGTTCGAAACCGTTCTCGGGCCCGACATCGTGAACGCCGTGGGCAACCTGAAGTTCCCGCGCGACGCGTTCGTGAAGTCCTTCGCGAGCAACGAGGAGTTCAAGCGCTCCGGCGCCACGAACCAGTCGGCGCCGAACGTCGTGAAGGCTCAAACGGACTTCGCGCGCGCGCTCCAGGTCGCTTCGACCGCCCACACGATCTTCGCGACGAGCCGCGGAAAGACGCTGCAGAAGTCGCAGATCCTCGACATCGCGTCGCGCGCGCTCGACACCATGTTCGACTCGGTCAGCGTCAACGGCATGCTCGGCCAGTGCGCGTACTGGCAGCGGGCGCAGGCCGAGGGCTTCGGACCCGACCGCGACGGAATGGCGAAGTTCGCGCGCAGCACGCCGATGCAGGTGCTCGAGAAGGTCGCGCAGACGTTGAACGACGACTCGGTGGTGCTCAACGGCGCCAAGGCGAAGCTCAAGACGCTCCAGGTCTGAACGACGGCGCGCGCCGGCGCCCCTCGAGAACCGAGGCGGGCGCCGGCGCGCGTTGTCGGAGTGGCGCGGGTCCGACCTACGGGCAGACGTGCAGCGCCACCGCGTTCGACAGGTTGACGTTCGAGGTCGCCGACTGCGGGTCGCGGCTCCAGAACTGGCCGTAGAGTTCAGCGCCCGCCTGCAGCGCCGGGTCCGAGCCCGCTTGGATCCACGCGTTCAAGTCGAAGGCGAAGGTTCCCGTGCAATCCGTGCCGCTCGCCGAACCGCCCGAGTTCTGCACCGGCGTGCGGCGCAGGGGCAGCACCGCGCACATGAACCCGCCGTTGAACGGCGTCGACTGGCGGTCGTAGCCGTAGAAGAAGAGCCCCGCCTTCTGGCTCACCACGTCGCTGCACGTGACGTCGAAGCTCACCGGCTGCGAAGCGCTCGGCGTGCCCGAGGCCGTGATCTTCGGCTGGCAGCTCGCCGAGTTGCGTTGCGACGTGCAGTAGGTCGTCGCGCCGCCGTCGAACGCGATGCGGAGGTTGTCCGCACCCACCGTCCACATCTGGAAGATGAAGAAGAAGGTCGGATCGCCGAAGAACCAGTTCACTTCGGTGACGTTCGCGATGACGCGGTTCCAAACCGCGTCGGGCGAAACGGTCGCGTTCGGATCGACGGCCCAACCCGCGGGCAGCGTGGCCGACGACGAAGGCACCTCGACCGAGTAGCTGCGCCACAGCCCATCGACACACGGGATGTCGTCAGGGGACACGTAGTAGACGAACGCGTCGTCCGAGAAGTTGCCCGGCGTGCCGTTGTCGTCGGTCAGCACGAGCGAGAGCGGGCGCTGGCACGAGGTCGGGAAGTCGATCGAGAACGAGCGCAGGTCGACGCCCAGCGCGCTGACTCCGGCGGCGCGGTAATCGCCGGTGAAGATCGACGTGCCGGTGGTGCGCAGTTGCGGCGCGAAGGTGTCGATGCCTTCAGTGCGCAGGTAGGCGCCGGGGAAGCCGTTCGACGCGGGCTGTGTCTGGTTGGGTCCGCCCCAGTTCCAGCCGCCGTCGAGGGTGTTCGAGAAGTCGGTGACGTGCGTGACGCCGCACTGTTGCGCTGCGCAGACGGAGAGCGGCGCGCAGAATGCAAGGAGGATCGTGGCGAGTTTCATGGGCCGACGATCGTAGCGGCGAACCCCGAAGGCGTGGGGGCGGCTCGGACGACGTGAACGGAAAGTTCACCGCCGCGCGCGCGCCGCGAGGCGCATCGCGATCAGCGTCTTGCGAGCCGTGCGCGGCTTCGGAAAGCGCTCGAGCAGCTCGACGTAGCGCGCGGCGACCGCGTCCCAACGACCCTCGCAGCTCTCGAGCGCCGTGCACGCGCCCGCAACCCCTTCGACGAGCTCGACATCCGGCGCGATGGTCCCGACCGGCGTCGGCGCGTTGCGCTCGTCGAGGATCGCGCGGCCCAGCGCCTCGCTGTGCGTCACGAACGCGTCGCCGAAGCGCACGATCGAGCGGTTCAGCGCCGGCGTCGGCGCGCGAGCATCGGTTCGCCTCCGCCGGTGCAGCGCGGCTTGCGCCACTCCGCCTTCGCGAACGGCGGCGACGAAGGAGCGCAACCCGCCGCGCGAAAGCTCGGGGCGCGCCGCGCACGCGAAGTCGAACAGCTTCCAATCGTGCAGGGCCACCGCGCCGCCGAGCGCGCGCACCATGGGCGCTAGGAACGCCAGCCGCGCCTCGTCGCCGACCTGGTAGAGCACCTGATCGAACTCGCGCGGCAGAAGCTCGTCCGCGCGGCGCAACTTCGCACCGTGCGCCTCGCCGGCCGCGAACTCGGGCTCGACGAACAAGCTCAGTTCGACGAGCTTCGCAAGCTCCGCCGCCAACGCCGCCGAATAGGCGCCGACCGCCGAACCCTCCACGCGCGCGGTGGTCACCAACGCGAGCTTCATCGCGCCCGCGCCGCGCGGCTCAAGCGCCGGCCGTCAGGATCTCGACGCCGTCGGGGCCCAGGTACAGCGAGTGCTCGGTCTGCGCGACCATTACGCCGTCGGCCTCGACCAGCGGCGGATAGCGCACGAGCGAACCCTGGCGCGCGAGCTTGTTGAGCGTGTCGTCGACGACTTGCGGATCGCGATGACGAAAGTAGCGCCGCGCGATCGGCAGCCCGCGCCACGACTCGATGTCCTTGAGCACGTCGCGGTCGAGGCCCTTCGCGCGTTGCGGCGGGCGCACGAGCATGAACACCTCCGCCTTGCCGCGTTCGGTGATGTAGCCCTTGCCCGTGCACGCGAACGGCTCGATGGCGAACACCATCCCGCTCTTGAGGCGTCCGCCGCCGCCCTCGGCCTGGTTGGGGATCTGCGGCGGCGTGTGGACCTTCCAGCGGCCGAGCCCGTGGCCGGTGAGGTTGCGCACGGGCTGGTAGCCGGCCTTCATGATCGTGCGCTCGATCGCGCCGCCGATCTCGCCGACCGGAACTCCGTCGGCCACGGTCGCGATCGCCGCCGCCAGCGCGTCCGCGGAAGCGCGGATGAGGCCCTGCCAACGGCCGTCCTTCGACAGGTCGACCGTGGTCGCCGTGTCGGCGACGTAGCCCTCGACGTGCACGCCGATGTCGACCTTGACGCAGTCGCCTTCCTCGTAGCGCAGCGGATCCTCGAGCGGCGAGCAGTAGTGCGCCGCGACGCTGTTGCGCGACGACTGCGCCGGGAAGCCCGGCTGGGCCCCCCGCTCGCGGATCATGTCCTCGATGGTCTCGAGGATGAAGCGCACCTCGACGCCGGGCTGGATGTTCCGGGCCGCCCAGTTGCGGCACTCGGCCGCGATCCGGCCGGCGCGGCGAAAGCTGTCGAGGGCGAGCGTGTCCGTGGGCGCGATCATGCGGGGGGCGAGGATACGGCGCTGGGCCGGGGGCGGCAAACTTCGCGGGTCCGGCAAAAGGCCGGACGCTGGACGGTCGAAAGACGGACGATGCACCGGGCAATCCTTTCCGTCCTGTTCGTGTCGGCCGCGCTGAGCGGTTGTCGCACGACCGTCGAGGAAGCGCCGCCGGGGCTCGAGCAGGCCAAACCGATCGTGCTCGAGGTGCAGCGCATGTGGCGCGTGCTCGAGGGCGAACGCGTGGCCGGCATCGTGGTGCGTTTCGGAGCGCCACAAGCCGCCGCCGACGTGACGCGGCACTACTACAGCGTGCGCAACGAGCTGCAGCAGGAGCTCGGCACGATCGACGGCCACGGCCGTGCGTGGCGCTTCGAGCCGCACCAGGAGCAACCGCGCTACGTGGGCGTCGGTCCGGTGCTCGACGGCGCGCGCGCGATCCTCGGGATCGGCGAAGGCGCCGTCCTCGCGGAAGTCGTGCTCGAGCGAGCAACGCACTGAGCGCACTCAGCGCGCGGCGCGAGTGAAGGCGCGGGCGGCGCACAGCGTCGTACTCGGCGAGCTCGAGGCGCCTGGCGAACTCGGTGAGTTCGACGCGCTCGGTGCGAGCCTGGCGAGCGCTGCGTACGGCGCACCGGAAAGCGCTTCGGATGTCGCAATTCGCGCGCGATCCGGGCGCATTTCGCGCCACGTCCGGCGTCGCGTTTCGCGACACACGAGCGCGCCGGGGACCAGCGGCGAGACGCCTGTCGCAAGCCCGGCGCCGCGACGAGGAATGGCTACAGGCGAGGCGGCGCACGGGGCGAAAAGTCTGGCGGCACAAGCCCCCTTTCCCCTCACTTCGCGCACCCCTTCTGCGACCGTCACCGATGATCAAGCTGGCTGCTGGTGAACACCTTGGCGCCTACAAAGTCCGCGAGTTCTTGGCGCGTGGAGGCTTCGGCCTCGTCTACCTCGCGACGGACTCCAAAGGCGAACTCGTCGCTCTGAAGCTCGGCGACATCGCCGGCGGCGGGCGCTACGTCACGCGTTTCCTCGACGTCACGAACGAGCGTCGTCCCGAGGGCATCAGCCCCGACGAAACTCCGGCCGAGGCCGTGTTCTTCCGCAAGGAAGGCGCGCGCATCGACTTCCTCGACGCGTCGGAGATCGACGGCCTGGTGAAGAGCGAAGGCGAGCTGCTGCGCCGCGCTCGCAACGCCAACCTCGTCGGCGTGCGCGAGATGTTCTCGCACGAAGGCCGCACCGTGACGGTGATGGACTACGTGCGCGGCAAGACGCTGCGCGAGAAGATCCGCGCGCTCGAAGGCATCCGCCTCAACTGGTTCCTGTCGATCGTCCGCGCGCTGCAGAAGCTGGCCAAGTCCGGTGAGCTCGCGTACCACGGCGACCTCAAGCCCGAGAACATCGTCGTGAAGCCTTCGGGCGCCGCGGTGATGATCGATCCCGCGCTGCGCTGCGACGAGCGCCGCGTGATCACGACCACGCCTCACTACAACCCGCTGCTCCTGCGCGACCAGAAGGCCGACGTCATGGGCATCGGCGTGATGCTCTACGAGATCCTCACCGGAGTGCTCCCCTTCGACGAAGTTCCGTGGCAGTACGCTGGCCGCGAGCAAGGCGGTGAAGTCGAGCGCTTGTCGCTGTCGTACTTCCTGAGCTACCCGCCGCCGCGCGATCTCAACCCGAACACGCCCGAGGCGCTCTCGAAGATCATCTACCGCTCGTTGACGGTGATGGACTACGGCCTCGCCGAACTCGAGAAGGACCTCGTCGACTTCCTGCGCCGCGACTGAGCGGCACGGCGCTCAGGTTCGGCGACGCGGCTTGGTCGCGGCGGCTTTCGCGTCGCGGGTCCCACTCCGGGCCCGCGCGAGCACGGCCGCCAAGGTCTCCAGGAGCTTCTCGGCGTCGACCGGCTTCGCCAAGTGTTCGTCGAAGCCGGCTTCCCGCGCGCGCTTGCGATCCTCCTCGCGTGCGTGGGCGGTCAAGGCGATCGCAGGAATGCGTCCTCCACGGCGCGAGGGCAGCGCGCGCACCGCGCGCAGGAACTCGTAGCCGTCGCGGCCGGGCATTCCGACGTCGCTCAAGATCACGTCGGGGCGCCGGGCCTGGATCGACTCGAGCGCGAGGTCCGCCGATGCCGCGTTCTGCGTCTGCGCGCCCGCCGCTTCGAGAACCTGCCGAACGGCTTCGCGCATCTCGCGATCGTCGTCCACCACGAGCACGAGCGCGCCCGCGAGCGACGCCTCGGCTGCGGACGCGGCCGGCGTCGACGGACGCCCCTGGGACGAGGCCTTCGCCTTCGCCTTCTGTGTCTTCCTCGCCGTCGGAAGCAGCGGCAACGAGACCGTGAACGTCGATCCAGCGCCCTCGCCCGGGCTCGCGGCCGACAGGCTTCCGCCGTGCAGCTCGACGAGTCGCTGGGCGATGATGAGCCCCAAGCCGAGTCCGCTGCTGCCCGCCGCGGTTCGCGGGTCCGGCTCGCGGAAGCGCTCGAAGATCTGGGACAGGCGCGCGGGCTCGATGCCGCTTCCGGTGTCGCTCACGGCGACGTCCACGAACGAGTCGCGACGCGTGACACCGATGTGGATCTCGCCCCCCCTGGGCGTGAACTTGATCGCGTTGCCGAGCAGGTTTCGAAGCACCTGCTGCAAGCGTGCGGCATCGCCGGACATCGGCGCCGAGGCGAGCTCGCACTCCAGCGTCATTCGAAGATCGCGCTCGGCCGCTGACGGCTTCATGCTCTCGACGACCGAACGCACGAGACGCACGAGCTCCACGACATCGAGCTCCAGTCGCACGCCGCCCGTCGAGATGCGGTGAACGTCCAGCAGGTCCTCGATGAGCCTCGCCTGCGAGTGGGTGCTCTGCTCGATGATGTCGATGCCGGTGCGCAGCGTCTCGGGGCTGACGCCGGGCCGGCCGATGATCTGCGACCACAACAGGACGATGTTGAGCGGCGAGCGCAGCTCGTGGGACAGCGCGGCCAGGAAATTGTCCTTGGCGGTGTCCGCAGCCGCCAGTTCGGCGTTGCGCTGCTGCAGCTCGAACTCCAGACGCTTGCGTTCCGTGATCTCGCGGATGTGGCACTGGATGAGCGGCCGCTCTCCCTGCGAGTACACGTTGCTCACGAACTCGACGTCGATCGAACGCCCATCGTGGGTCTTGAGCGGCAAGTCCTCGTAGCGCAGGTAGCCGTCGCTCTGGAGCGCTCGCACCGCGCGCTTGCTCGCCGCGGCGTCGGCGAACAGCCCGATCTGCCACAGTTCTTTGCCGAGCAGCTCCGCGACGGAGTAGCCGAGCAGATCGGCCAAGGACGGGTTGGCGTCGGTGATGCGGGCGCTGTCGAAGTCGAGGATCACGATCCCGTCCTTCGAGGACTCGAACAGGCGCCGGTAGCGCAGCTCCGACAGCCTGAGCGCGTTCAGCGCCTGGCTCTGGTCCGTGATGTCGTCGATGGAGAGCAGGATCGAGAGCCGGCTGTCCTCGGGCAGTTGAAGCCGGCGCGCGCTGAGGCGCAAGGTGCGACGGCCGATGCGAGGGAACTCGCGCGCCACTTCGAGGTCATCGAAGGCGATGTCGTCGCGCAGCAGGTCCTCCAGGCTGCGCCGCAGCGCCGGCGTGTCCCACTGAGCATCGTCCAGCTCGAGGAACGACTGGCCCTCGACGGCTTCGCGAGTGAGCTGGAAGGCGTCGTAGAAGGCGCGCCCGGCGCTCTGCACGCGCAGCTTCGAGTCCAGGACGAGCAACGGCCTGCGCACCGTCGCGACGATGGTCTCGGCGTAGTCCTTCGCGCGCCGGATCGCGTCGATGTCGACCAGCGACAGAACGGCGCCGTCGATCCGGTTTTCGTCCGTGAGGTAGGGCCGGATGCGCACCGAGTACCAGCGCCCGTCGCCGCCCTTCACGTCGCGCTCGAAGGGTGTGACCGTGTCGATCGCGCCGGTGAGCAGCGCGTCGAGGTCCGGCACCACGAGCTTGGTGCGGATGTCCGAGATCGAGCGCCCGACGTCCGTGGGGATGATGCTGAGCAGCTTCTCCGCCAGCGGGCTGAAGCGCCGGATCCGCAGATCGCGCCCGACGATCACGACCGCCATGTGCACGCCGTTGATCAGGTTCGTGAGGTCGCTGTTGAGCTGGCCGAGCTCGGCGTTGCGGTTGCGCAGCTCCTCGTTGACCGTCGTCAGCTCCTCGTTGCTCGACTGGATCTCCTCCTTGGAGGTTTCCAGTTCCTCGTTGATGCTCTGCAGCTCTTCGTTGGCCGACTGCGCCTCCTCGTTCGACGCTTGCAGCTCTTCGTTGGCCGCCTCGAACTGCTCCATCAGCGCCTGCAAGTGCTCGCGCGTGCTCGCCAGCTCCTGCTCGAGACGCGCGACGTTGGCGTTCGACGGCTCGCTCGCGGGCGCACGGAGCGCGACAGCCTTGGGCCGCGGATCGCGCTCGGCGCCAGCCTCCAGGAACAGCACCAGCAGACAGCCGTCGAGCGTCGTCGCGCCGCGCACCGGAAGGACTTCCAGGCTCACTTCGCGGCGTCGGCCGAGCGAATTGACGCGCACTCCGTCCTCGCGCGCGGGAGCGTTCTCCTTCTTCGCCCGGTGCAGCAGCGTGCGGAGCGGGACCCTCAGCTCCTCGCGCGCCATCTTCAGCACCGAGTGGCTCGCCTTGCCCTGCGCCGGCGCGAGGAACGGCTCCGTGTCGCCGCGGAACTGGAGGATCTCGAGCTCGGCGTTCACCAGCACCGCGGGCGGCGCGAAGGTCGCGAGCAGCCGGTCCGCTTCCTTGTGCACGTCCGTCGACGGCGGCGTCGTCCAACGCGCGGCGCTCCGGGCCAGGCCCTCCACCTGCGGCGGCTTCGCAAGGCCAGCGGCGCCGGACACCGACCGTGCGTTGAACAGCGGCATGCGCGGCACGCCGCCCGAGCCCGGCTTCTTCGCGAAGATCTTCTGCTTGCTGTCCGCGGCCGAGAACAGATCTCCGAAGCGTCCAATCGACTCCGACGCGCCGAGCACCAGGAAGCCCTTCGGCTTCAGCGCATAGTGGAGCACCGGCAGCACCCGTTGCTGGAGCTCGGGCTCGAGGTAGATGAGCAAGTTGCGGCAACTGACGATGTCCATCCGCGAGAACGGCGGATCGCTCATCACGTTGTGCGGCGAGAAAACGCACATGTCGCGGATCGACTTGCTCACGCGCAGCTCGCCGTTCTGCTCGATGAAGAAGCGCCGCAAGCGCTCGCGCGACACCGAGTGGAGCCGGTCCCTCGAGTACACGCCCGCGCGCGCGCGCTCGATCGAGCTTGCGTTGAGGTCCGTGGCGAAGACCTGCGCCGAAGCCGACTCGTGCTCGGCCTCCAGGAATTCCGTGAGGACCATGGCGTAGGAGTAGGCCTCTTCGCCCGTGGAGCAGCCGAGCACCCACACTCGCAACGGTTCCTGGGCGCTGCGTCCCGCGAGCAGCGCGGGCAGCACGCTGCCCTTGAGCGCCGCGAACATCTCCGGGTCGCGGAAGAAGCTGGTGACGCTGATCAGAATGTCCTGGTACAGCGCGTCGAGCTCGGCGCGATTCTGGCGCGCGAACTCGGCGTAGGTGTCGATCCCGTCCTTGCGCTGCAGCAGCATGCGCCGGCTGATGCGCCGCTGAAGGGTGTTGACCTTGTACTGGCTGAAGTCGACTCCGGTCGCGCCGCGCAAGAGCTCGAGAATCGGCGCGAGGCTCGCCTTGTCGTGCGCCGCGGCGAGGCGCGCCGCTTCCGGGCCGCCCCGGGCTTTGCGCGCGCGAAGGTAGGGGTGCTTGCCCACGCGCACGATCTCGGCGGCGATGGCTTCCGGCGAGAGCACGAAGTCGACGCAGCCCGAGGCCACGGCGCTCTGGGGCATGCCCGGCTGTTGCGCGCTGTCGTCCTGCGCGAAGGTGATCCCGCCTGCGGCCTTGATCTCCTCGAGGCCGAGCGTTCCATCGGTCGCCGTTCCCGACAGCACGACGCCGATCGCCAGGTGGTGCTGGTGCTCGGCGAGCGAGCTGAAGAACCGATCGATCGGGTGCTGTTTTCCCTGCACCTCGCGCTTGGTCAGGCGCAGCCGGCCGCTGTCCATCAGCATGTTGCGATCGGGCGGGATCACGTACACGCGGTTCGGCTCGAGCTCGGGCTCGCCGTGGACCTCCTCCACGGGCATCTTCGTCGCGCGCGTGAGGATCTCGGCCAGCGCGCTCTCGCGGTGCGGCGCGAGGTGCTGCACGAGCACGAAGGCCATGCCGGTGTCCAGGGGCAGCGCTTGCAGCAGGCGCGTGAACGCTTCCAGACCGCCGGCCGAAGCTCCGATGCCGACGACCGAGAACGCGATGGAGTCCTCGGCAGGCGCCGGCTCGACGGCGCCCGGCTCGACCTTCGCCAACTTCACCGGCGCCGCCTTCTCCGCGGAGCTCGCACGCTCCGTTCGCACGAGCGCGCGCTTCTTGGAACTCTTGCCCGGGCGCTTGCGCACCCCTCCGCCCGCGCCGGCCCGCTTCTTCTTCATTCCCATCAGACCCTCGAAAGGTGTCCGGAAGCGAACACGAACAGGTGAGAGGTCAGCCGCGAGCACGCCAAATCGGGGCGCGTGCGGCAGTGTACTCCGCAGCGGGGTCAGTGGCGACCGGCTCGCCGAACGGACCGCGGGCCGAGCTCGACGGTCGAGCCCGGCCCGCGGTTCAAGCGTTCACGCGACGATCCGAGGTCGCGACCCACGATCGAAGGGCTGTCGTCGCCGAGCCGGACGAGCCCCTCCGATCGGCGGGCTCACGGCTGGTAGGTCAGCACGAGCGCGTTCGTCAGGTTGCTCGCCTTCGTCGCCGGCGGGTCGCGGTACCAGGCCTGGACGTACGCTCGCTCCCACAGCGTCCACGGATTCCCGAGCGCGCCGCTGAAGGTCGCCTGGTACAGATCCCAGTCGAGCGCGAAGGCGCCATCGCACGCTCCCGCCGTCCCTCCGGAGCTCTGCGCGCCGGTGCGTTTGATCGGGGACTTCGCACAGCGAAAGCTCGTCGCGCCCCAGGGCGTCGGCGTGAAGCCGCTGTTGTCGATGCCGTAGTAGAAGAGGCCCTGCTTCTGGCCTTCGAGTCCGCTCACCGCGAGCAGGCACGGCGTCGCTTGCGTGAGGCTCGGATTCGCGCTCGCCGAGATCGAGGGCACGCAGCCGTTCGTCGACACGCCGGCGGTGCAGTAGGTCAGCGGCAATTCAGCGCCCTGGTCGCGCACGAAGATGTCCTCGAGCGCGTTGAGGTCCCCCGCCACGAGGTTCGTAGCTTGGCTGCTGAACGCGATCCACTGGCCGAGCGCGCTCACGCTCGGGAGCGAGCTGACCGCATCCGCTTCGGCGCCGAGGCCGTCGATCGACACGCGCCGCGTCGTCTGGAACAGCGTGTCGCGCACGAAGATGTCGGCGACCCCGTTCGCGTCGCCCGCGACGAGGTTCGTGGCCTGGCTGTAGAACGCGACGTAGCGCCCTCCGAAGGAAACCGACGGCCGGCGGCTGAGCTCATCGCCCTCGACGCCCGCCGTATCCACGCTCACGCGCGTCGTCTCGCCGGTCACTAGGTCGTGCACGAACACGTCGCGCCGGCCGTTCGTGTCGTTCGCCACCAGGTTCGTCGCGTTGCTGAAGTACGCCACGAAACGGCCGTCGGGCGAGATCGCCGGATCGCCGCTGACGGCGTTGGCCTGGTTGCCCAGCGTGTCGACGCTCGCGAGAACCGTCGTACCGCTCGTCGTGTCGCGCACGAACACGTCGTAGGCGCCGTTCGTGTCGGGCGCGACGATGGCGCTGCTCAGCGAGGCGAAGGCGACGTAGCGGCCGTCGGCGGAAATCGACGAGCCGAAGGAGCTGCCGACCGCGCCGACGCCGAGTTGATCGATGCTCACCAGGCTGGTCGTGTTCGCGGTCAGGTCGCGCACGTAGACGTCGGCTTCGATGCGGAACGCCGCGAAGAGCCCGTCCGGCGTGAGCGAGGGATCGCCGCTCGGCCCGGCGGCTTGGGCGCCGCTGGGGAGCAGGCTGACGAGCTGCGTCGTTCCGAGCTGCGTGTCGCGCAGGAACACGTCGCGCGAGGCGTTCGTGTCGCTGGCGTCGAGGTTCGTCGCGTCGCTCTCGAACAGGACGTACCGGCCGTCCTCGGAAACCAGCGGCCGCGCGCTCGCGCCGTTCGCTTGGGCCCCCGCCGAGTCGAGGCTGATGAGGCTCGTGACGCCGCTCGTGCGGTCGTGCAGGAAGACGTCGTCCACGCCGTTCAGGTCGCCCGCGACGAGGTTCGTCGCGCTGCTCGCGAACACGACGAAGCGCCCGTCCGCGGAGATCGCAGCCTGACGGCTAGCTCCGTCGGCTTCGACCGGCCCCGCGCCGACGCTGACCCGCTCGGTGGTCTGCGCCCAAAGCAGGGAAGGCCCGCAAAACACCGCCATCGACGGCGCGATCCAGGAAACGGCAAAAGTACGACCCACAGCAGTTCGCCAGCGCTGAGACATGACCAAGGAACCCCTCCTGAAGGTTTTTGGAGTGACGCGTGGCCTGCACTCTATCCGCGATGTACCGAGCCAGAGCAAATTCGCCCCGCTAACCGCAGGAACGCGGGCGCTACCGGCCCCCCAGCGATTAGCGGGGCGAATTTGCTCTGGCTCGGTACATCGCGCTGGCTCAGCGGCGGCCGGCGGCGAGGCGCTGTTCGGCGAGCCGCTCCGCCGCCGCGTGCGTCGAAACGCGCTGCTCGCGCGAGATCGCGAACACCTGGCGCAGGTTGTCGTAGATGCGGTCGATCTTCTCGATCGAGCGCGGCTCGTTGTAGCCGCCGGGGATCAGCTCGATCGAAACGTTGATGATGCCGCCCGCGTTGATGACGTAGTCGGGCGCGTAGACGATCCCCTTCTCCTTGAGCACGTCGGCGTGGCGCGGCTCGAGCAACTGGTTGTTGGCGCAACCGGCGATGGCCTTGCACCTCAGCCGCGGAATCGTCGTGTCGTTGAGCGTCGCGCCGCGCGCGCAGGGCGCGTACACGTCGCACGCCACCTCGAGGTGCGCGGCATCCGACACGCTCTCGAAACCGAACTTGCCGCACAGCTCGCGCACGCGCGCGTCGTCGATGTCGCAAATCGTCACGCGCGCGCCGGCTTCCTTGCACAGCTCCGCGAGCCGTCCGCCGACCGCGCCCACGCCTTGGAGCAGCACGTGGCGGCCGACGAAGGACTGCGTTCCGTAGGCCTCCTCGAGCACCGCCTTCATGCCCATGAAGCAGCCGCGCGCGGTGTACGGGCTCGGATTGCCCGAACCGCCGTCCTCGAGCGAGAGCCCGGTGACCCAGCGCGTCTGGCGACGGACGTTGTTGAGGTCCGCGATGCCGATGTTCATGTCCTCGGCGGTGATGTACTTGCCGCCCAGGCTGTCGATGAAGCGCCCCATCGCCTCGAACAGCGCCTGCGACTTGAGCTTCGGGTCCCCGAGGATCACCGACTTGCCGCCGCCGAGGCCGGTGTCCGCCACGGCCGACTTGTAGGTCATGCCGCGCGCGAGCCGGAGCACGTCGAACAACGCCTCGTCCTCGCTGGCATAGGGCAGCATGCGCATGCCGCCGAGCGCGGGCCCGAGAGTCGTGTCGTGCACCGCGATCAGCGCGTGCAGGCCGGTCGCGGAGTCTTGGCAGCGGACGACCTTCTCGAAGCCGTCGACTCGAATCTCGGAAATCTGCATCGCTGGATGGGGCGCTGGCGGTGGTAAGAAGCGGGGCGGACGGCTGGGCGCTCGTTCGCCGACGGCGCTCACCTCGGAACGACCGCACGCGAAAGCGAGTTTGGGGCGCAAAAGGATAAGGACACGCCGCGCGCCGGTCGAGGGTCGCTTGTCCGTGTCACAAGCCGGCGAAAAGCCGCCGAAAACGGGCCGGAATGCGCACGCGGCGCCGCGCTCGTTCGAGGCGTGCTCGCGAGGCGGTGACGAAGATTTCGCGGGCGGCCCCCTTGCGGCGGCGAGGCGCGGACTGCTAACCCCTCCGCCCATGAAGCACTTGGTGATCGTCGAATCGCCCACGAAGGCGAAGAAGATCAAGGACTACCTCGGGAAGGACTTCGTCGTCGAAGCCAGCTTCGGGCACGTCCGCGACCTTCCGCAGAGCGCGAAGGAGATCCCCGAGCGGCTCAAGAAGGAGCCCTGGGCCCGCTTGGGCATCGACGTCGAGCACGACTTCGCGCCGCTCTACGTCATCTCGTCCGAGAAGAAGACGCACATCGCGAAGCTGCGCAAGCTGCTCGAGGACGCCGACTTCCTCTACCTCGCGACCGACGAAGACCGCGAAGGTGAAGCGATCGCCTGGCACCTCTTGGACGTGCTCAAGCCCAAGGTTCCGGTCAAGCGCATGGTGTTCAACGAGATCACCAAGGCCGCGATCCTGCGCGCGGTCGACGACGCTCGCGAGATCGACATGCGGCTGGTGCGCGCGCAGGAAGCGCGCCGTTCGCTCGACCGCCTCTACGGCTACGAGGTCTCGCCGCTCCTGTGGCGCAAGATCGCGCCGGGCCTGTCGGCGGGCCGCGTGCAGAGCGTGGCGACCAAGCTGCTCGTCGAGCGCGAGAAGGAACGCATGGCGTTCGTCTCCGCGGCGTGGTGGGACGTCGACCTCGAATTGACGAAGGACGGGACGCGCTTCGAAGCGCAGCTCGCGAGCATCGGCGGCAAGAAGGTCGCGCGCGGCGCGGAGTTCGACGACCGCGGGCAGCTCAAGTCGAAGGATGCGGTCGTGCTCGACGAGGCCGCGGCCAACAAGGTCGGCGCGGCGCTCGCGAACGGGTCGTTCACCGTTCAAGACGTCAAGCGCGAGGCGAAGACGAGCTCGCCGCGCGGGCCGTTCACGACCTCGACTTTCCAGCAGGAAGCCGGCCGCAAGCTCGGCCTTCGCGCGCAGGAAGCCATGCGCATCGCGCAGCGCCTGTACGAGAACGGCTTCATCACCTACATGCGTACGGACTCGACCGGCCTGTCGCGCGAGGCGATCTCCGCCGCGCGCGAGCTGGTGGGTTCGCGCTACGGCGCCGAGTACCTGCCGCCGAGCCCGCGTTTCTACGGAAACACCGCGAAAAACGCCCAAGAAGCGCACGAAGCGATCCGCCCCGCGGGTTCGGTGTTCCGCCTGCCCGAGGAGGTCGCGCGCGAGGTCTCGGAGATCGAGGCGCGCGTGTACGACCTGATCTGGAAGCGCACCGTCGCGTGCCAGATGGCCGACGAGCGCTACACGTCGGTCACGGCGACGCTCGCGCTCGACGCGCAGGGCGTGGGCGCCGTGGTCGCGACCGCGCGCGGGCGCACGACCGACTTCGCCGGCTACCGCCGCGCTTACGTCGAGGGCCGCGACGACGTCGAAGGCGCGCTCGACGAACGCGAGAAGTTGCTCCCGCCGCTCGCCAAGGGAGAACAGGCCAAGGTCGTCGACGCCAAGCCGAGCGGACACAAGACCACGCCGCCGTCGCGCTACACGGAAGCGCTGCTCGTGAAGCGCCTCGAAGAGCTCGGCATCGGCCGGCCTTCGACCTTCGCCTCGATCATCGAGACCATCACCTCGCGCGAGTACGCCGTCGCGCGCGACAAGACGCTCGTGCCGACGTGGCTCGCGTTCGCGGTCGTGCACCTGCTCGAGCTGCTCGAGCCGATGATCGTCGACTACCACTTCACCGCCGGCATGGAGACCGAGCTCGACCGCATCGCGTCGGGCGAGATCGACTACCTCGCGTTCTTGAACGACTTCTGGTCGGGCAAGAGCCCGGGCCTCAAGAACGTCGTGAAATCGCGCGGCGAAGGCATCGATCCGCGCGAGGTCGGGTCGTGCAAGCTCGGCCAGCACGAAGGCGAGAACGTGGTCGTGCGCGTGGGCCGCTACGGTCCGTACGTGCAGTTCAAGGAGAGCCGCGCGACGATCCCCGCGAGCTTCGCGCCGGACGAACTCACGCTCGCCAAGGCCATCGAGCTGCTCGAGACCTCCGACCGCGCCTCCGCGCCGCTCGGCCTCGGACCGGACGGCCGGCCGGTGTACTTGCGCAACGGACGCTTCGGCTACTTCGTGCAGCTCGGCGACGACCCGCCGCCGGAGGAGAAGCCCAAGACCAAGTCGCGGAGCAAGAAGAAGAAGGCCGCGGAGGACGAAGCGCCGTCGGCGCCGAAGCCCAAGCGCGCGTCGTTGTTCAAGTCGATGAAGCCCGAGTCGCTCACGCTCGAGGATGCGCTCGCGCTGCTCTCGCTGCCGCGCCAGCTCGGCCCCGACCCGCGCGACGGCCGCCCGATCGCCGCGAAGAACGGCCGTTTCGGCCCGTACCTCGAGAAAGCGCCGCCCGAAGGCGTCGAGAAGCCCGAGTACCGGCGCCTCGACTCCGAGGCGAAGCTGCTCACGGTCACGCTCGAAGAAGCCTCCGAGCTCTACACCAAGGTTCCGCAGCGCAAGGCCTTCGGACGCGCCGCGGCCTCCGCGACGCCGCCGATCGCCGTGCTGGGCCCGGACCCGACCTCGCAGAAGCCGATCGTCGTCAAGGAAGGCCGCTACGGTCCCTACGTCACCGACGGCGAGACCAACGCGACGATCCCCAAGGGCGAAGACCCCGCGTCGGTGAGCCAGGAGCGCGCCGTCGCGCTCCTCGCCCAACGCCGCGCCGCCGGCCCGCCGGCGAAGAAGAAGCGCGGCCGCGCGCGGAAGTAGCCACCGGAGCGCGGCAGCGCCTCGCTCCGGTGGAACGCGACGCGCGGCTCAGTTGCGCTGCACACCCGCGCCCGGCGCCTCGACGCGCAGGCGGTACAGCTCGCTGCGCGCGGTGAGGTAGAGGTCGCGGCGCTCCGGACCGCCCCAGGCGAAGTTCGCCGGGAGCTGCGGGAGCACCAGCGTCCCCAGGTGCTCGCCGGAGCTCGACAGCACCCACACGCCGCCCGGACCGGACACGAACAGATTGCCCGCGGCGTCGACCTCCAAGCCGTCGAGCGCTTCCTCGAACGGCGCGGAAGTCATGTCGAAGAACACGTCGCCGCCGGAGACTTCACCCTGGGGGCCGAGCTCGTACCGCATCACGACCTTGCGCTTCTCGTCCCAGTTGGTGACGTACAGATGGCGCTCGTCCGGTGAGAACGCGACGCCGTTGGGACCGCTCAGCTCGCGCGAGATCAGACGCAACTTGCCGTCCTTGAGGAAGAACACGCCGCAGAAGTCGAGCTCGCGCCGCGGGTCGGCGTGGAACTTCGGCAACCCGAAGGGCGGGTCGGTGAACACCAGTGCGCCGTCCGAGCGAAACACGAGGTCGTTGGGGCTGTTGAGCCGCTTTCCCTCGTAGGAATCGGCGAGCACGACCAGCGTCCCGTTCGGCTCCAGGCGCGTGACGCGGCGGTTGCCGTGCTCGCAGATCGCGAGCCGACCTTCGCCGTCGAGTGCGAGCCCGTTCGAGCCCGGCTGACGGTATTGCCCCGCGTCGAGGCCCGCGTAGCCGCTCTTCGTGCGGTACACCGACACTCCCGAGTCCGGCGCCCAGCGGTGGATCACGTTCTGGTTCGGGTCGCTGAACAGCAGGTAGCCGGCGGGATGCCACACCGGGCCTTCCGTGAAGCCGAAGCCGCCCGCGAGCCGCTCGAGGCGCGCGCCCTTGCGCACGACGGCCTCGAGCGCGGGCGTCGCCGCCGACACTTCGAGCCCGAGCGCCTGCGGCGCCTCGAAACGCCCCGGCGCGTAGAAGTCGAGCGTGGCGGAGCGCACCCACACGAAGTTCGGCGGCGGATCGGAGAGCGGCCCGTTGGCGGCGAAGACCGCGATCTGGAACTGATCGCCCGGACGCGCGTCGCGCGTGAGCACGACGCGGTTGGGCGCGTTCCATCCGGCGGGCAGCACGCCGCCGCGCGTGCCGAGCACCTGCGGGAGCTTCCCGTCGACCCACACTTCGGCGTAGTCGTCGACCACGATCTCGAACACCGCTGTCGAGCCCGCCACCGAGAACGACTCCAACTGCGCGGGCAATTGAACGCGGAAGCGGTACCAGCCGAACGACAGTCGACCTTTCGTGCGCCGCTCCTCGAGTTGCTCGGGCGCGAGCGCCGGCCAGCCCGAGTCGTCGAAGTCGCGCGCGCCGGCTTTCGGCGCGATGTCGCGCGTGCGGTTCGGCGCGCCCGAGGCCTTGCGGTCGGGCCCCGCATCGCGGTGCTCGACTTCGACCACCTCGGCGTCGTGGTAGCGCCACGGTCCGCCGACGAGCGTCGCGCTGGCGCCGCGGCGCAGGTCGACGATCGCATCGGCGACGGGCGGAGCTTGGCGCTGCGCGAAGGCCGGCAGCGCGCCGAGCAGGGCGATCGCCGCGCTCGGGAAGAATTGAAGGCAGTGCATGGTCGCGCCTGAGGAAGGAGTGGTGGGACTTCGCTCACACGCCGCGCCGCTTCACGAGGCCGGGCCAATTGCGATCGGCGCGTTCCAGGTTGTGCTTCGCGTCCTTGTTGAACAGCTCGTACGCCTTCGGCGTGTGCTGCAGCACCAGTCGGCCGTCGAGGATCTGGTAGATCTTCGGGTCGACCGGCGAGACCTTGTTGATCGACGCCGCGTAACCGCAGTAACCGCCGAACGCGGGCGCATAGCGCGCCGGGTCGCGCTCGAAGGTCTCGCGGTGCGCCTGCGACGTGAACCAGTAGCGAGCGCCGTCGTAGACCGCTTCGATCGACGCGTCGCCCTTCCGCGGCATGCCGTCCTCGAAGTACGCCACCGGGTCGTAGCCCATGAGCGCGACGCCCATGCGGTCGAGGTTCACGAGGCGCTTCGCGCCCGAACCATTGCGCGTCACGAGCCCCGGCCAGTTGGCGTCGGCCTTCACGAAGTTGCCCTTGACGTCGGCGTTCCACTTGTCGAGCGCGCGCTGGTTGTGCTGCAACACGAGCCGCCCGTCGAGGATCTGGAAGTAGCGCACGTCGACAGGAGAGAGCCGGTCGATCGACGCCGCGTAGCCGCAGTAGCCGCCGAAGGCGGGCGCGTACTTCTCGGGCGCGGCGTCGAACACTTGCTTGTTCGCGGAGCTCGCGAAGCGGTAGTACGCGCCGCCGTGGTGCGATTGGAAGCGCTCGTCGCCGAGCACCGGCCGGCCATCGGCGAAGAACGCCACCGGATCGTGGCCGAGCAGCGCGAAGCCGTGCTCGTCGACGTTCACGAGCACCTTGGGCTCGTCGCCAGCCTGTGCGCCGACAGGCGAAGCCGGCTGCGTCGCGCAGGCCGCGAAGAGCAGGGAGAAGAGAGAGACGAAGAGAAGCTGGATCGAATGCATGGTCGTGCGTGAAGGGATCGGAACGTTCGAGGGAGTTGGCGGCGGACGCGAGCGACGCGCCGCGCCGTGCGAGCCGGAAGGCGCGCTTGCGCCCGAGTGGATGCAGTTGCGAACGCGGCGTTTCGAGGCGCTTCAGCGCGGCATGTCGCCGAACAGAAGCTGCAACGGCACGTGCACGCGCGTGGCCCACGAACGCTCGTCGTGGCGCGCGTTCGGGAACGCGAGGTAGTGCAGATCGAGTCCCGGCGAGAAGCCGCGCTTCACGAGCACGTTGCGCATCCCGCGCGTGGCCTCGTAGTTGTCGTGCGGCCAACCGCTGTCGAGGTAGAGCCGAATCGGGGGCTTGGGTTCGCGCGACACACGCTGCAGGAAGTCGTCGGCAAAGCCGAACGTCGTCGACAGACACGCCGCGGCGCCGAACACGTCGGGGTGACGCCACGCCAAGTGGAACGAGGCGACGCCGCCGAGCGACGAACCCATCACGGCCGTCGACTCCGGACCCTCGAGCGTGCGGTAGTGCGCGCGAACCCACGGCACGAGCTCGTCGACGAGCGCGCGGCCGTACTCCTCGCACCCGGGCAGCGTGTACTCGCGCATGCGATCCGAAGGGTGCACGCCGACGACGATCAGGCGCCGCGTCAAGCTCATGCGCTGGAGCACGTCGAGGGTCTCCTGCATGCGCCAGGTCTCTCCGGCGAAGGACTCCTCGGGGAAGAACAGGTTGTGTCCATCCTGCATGAACACGACCGGATAGCGCTCGAGCGTGTTCTCGCCGTAGCCCGGCGGAAGAAACACGCGCGCGCGGTGGCCGGAGGCGGCGAAGCTCGAAGGGACCGCGTGCTGGTCGCAGACATGGCACGTTTCGTCGGGCGAAAAGTACGGAAACACGTCGAGCCTTCCCGAGGCGCGCAACGCGAGTCCGTTCTCTCCCTGCGCCCAATCCGTGCGCTCGCCGCGCCGCAGGAGCACCTTGA
The DNA here is from genome assembly GCA_937952135.1 of uncultured Planctomycetia bacterium. GTDB lineage: Bacteria > Planctomycetota > UBA1135 > UBA1135 > WYBT01. The sequence continues at coordinate 27,387 of CALFYL010000408.1, read as the reverse complement.
ACTCGCGGTGCGTGCCTTCGATCGGCACGCGGAAGTCGAAGCGGCCCTCGCGGGCGTTCGCGCGCGTCGGCTCGAGGTCGCGCTCCCAATCCGCATCGGTGCGCAGGACCAGACGGCCCTCGCCGAGCGGGTAGTGCACGCGAACGTCGCTCGTCGCCGGGCGCTGCTTCGCGCGCGGCGGACTCGTCGGCTGGATCATGTTCGTGTTCGCCGCTGGAAGCTCGGCGCTCCTTCAGCTCGACTTGACGACGTAGTAGACGACCGGCTCGTGCACCTCGCGGAACCAGTGCGGGACGCCGGCCGGGACCACCACGACATCGCCGGCGCGCACGTGGCGCTCGACGCCGCCGACGATCGAGGCGCCGCGCAACTCGCTGGCTTCGCTGCGCCGCGCGCCGACGAGCTCGCCGCCGGTCACGAAGCTCGCGTGCCCCTCGAGGATGTAGAAGACATCGAGGTCCTGCTCGTGGAGTTCCGCTTCGCCAGCGGAGTCGCGCCGGCTCGCGTTCACGACCAGACCCGGCGTCGCGACGAGCGTCGAACCCCGCTCGAAGGCCGCCGCCACCTCCGACTTGGGGATCAGCCGGACGTCGTCCGCCTTGCCCACCTTGACCGTTGCACCGCGAAGAACCGCTGCGCCCGCGAGCGCGAGCTCTTCGTCCTCGGCAGCGCTGGAGGCGCCGGAAACACCGACGGCCCCGACGATCACGCCGTCGACGACGAGCGGCACGCCGCCGATCAGAGGCGTGAATCCATCGATCGCCACCATGGCCGTGCGGCCCTTGTTGACGATTTCCTCGAACACGCGCGTGGGCTTCTTGAAGAGCGCCGCCGTGCGCGCCTTGCCGACCGACACGTCGGCGCCCGCAGCGAACGTGCCTTCGAGGCGTTCGAAGGCGACCAGCTCGCCGCCCGCGTCGACCACGGCGACCGCGCCGCCGACGTTTCGCTCGGCCGCGAGCGCCTGCGCGCCGCGGATCACCGCCCGCGCTCCGTCGAGGGTGAGTCTCGGGGCGCGCGCGACGAGGGGTTGGTCCGGCGTCTTGACCGCGGGCGAAGGGCTTGTGAGTTCGGCTGAAAGAGGGTCGCCGACAAAGAGCGCGGCGAGGGCGAGAACAGTGACGGAGCGGTGCATGGATTCGAGGTCTCGGTTGAACGGCTCGCGCGGCGCCGCGCAACGTGCGCGAGGCGGCGGCCGAAGTGGACGATCGATCCGTGGATGCAGAACGTCGAGGCGCGTTTCGGACGGCGCGCGGACGCGCGGCGTGGAACGACAAGGACGCGGGCGAGGCGCCTTCGCCTCGCTCCGCGTCCACTTCACGTCTCCGGGGCGCTCGCGCGCCGCTCTTACTCGCCGCGGCTGGCGGCGAGGATGGCGCGCACCAACTCCTCGGGCATCGATTCCGGCAACTGCAACGCCTGCGCCGAGAACGAGGTCTGCGCCGCGCGCAGCGCGAACTTGTAGCTCTCCAGATAGTTGAGGCAGTCGCTGCAGATCGACAAATGCCGCTCGAAAACGGCCATCCGCTCCGGAGGGAGGTCGCCGGCGACGTAGCGGTCCAGGAACTCGTTCACCTCGCGGCACGTGATCTCGCGGCACACGCGCACGAATTCGCCGCACGCCGGGCAGCTCTCGGCGTGGGCGTCGAACTCGGCGCGCGGTCCGGCGGGCAGAGTGCGCAGGAAGTAGTCGTGCGCGGCGCTCATGAGCTGTTCGCAATTCATCACAGGTGTTCTTTCATGTGGGGCTCGAGCAGCGCTCGCAAAGCCTGCCGCGCGCGGTGCACTCGGATCTTGGCGGCGTTGTGCGTCGCGCCGAGCCGCTCGGCGACGAGCGAGTAGTCGAGGCCCTCGAGGTCGCGCAGCACCAGCGGCAGGCGGAACTTGTCGGGCAGACGATCGATGGCCGCGCGCACGAGCTCCGCCATCTCGCCGCGCTCGAGCCGCGCGTCGGCAGCCTCCGTCCAGCGTTCCTGGTGTTCCGCGAACTGGCCGTAGGTCGTGAACTGCGGCAGGAGCTCTTCGACTTCGACCTCGGCGCGGCGGCGGCGCGAGCGAAGCCTCATCAGGCAGGCATTGACGGCGATCTGCTGCAGCCAGGCGCCGAGCGGGCAGCGTCCGTCGAAGCGGTCCATAGCTCGATACGCGGACACGAAGGTTTCCTGGAGCGCGTCGTTGGCCTCGTGTTCGTCGCGCAAGATGCGGCGCGTGGTGGCCATGAGCGCCACACCGTGGGCGCGCACGAGCCGCTCGAAGGCCGCGGGACAACCGCCGCGAAGTTGGGTGAGCAACTCCTCTTCGCCCGCCGTCGACGCGCCGGCCGGAGCCTTCGCAGCTTGGCTCGCGGACGGAACGGCGTCGGTCGGCTGGGTCATCGCGGGACCTGTCGTAGAGATTGCAGCCATGGAGGAGCCGGTTGCGCAAGGGGGATGCACGCCGGGCGACGGGCGTTTCCGGAAACGCGGGTTCGAGGTCGGCATCCCTGCCCCGACCCCGACGGCGCAGGTGCTCCGCGGGCCCGAAAGCGAGCTGACGAACATGATCCAGGCGGTGCGGAAGCGTTGGGCGGTGGTGCTGGCGGCCGGCGAAGGCACGCGGTTGCGAGAGCTGACGACCGATGCGACCGGCGTCGCGACGCCGAAGCAGTTCTGCAGTCTGGACGGCCAGCACAGCTTGCTCGGCGCAACGTTGGAACGCGCGCGGCGCGTCGCGCCGGCCGAGCGGACCTTGGTGATCGTTGCGCGCCACCACGAGCGCTGGTGGCGCTCCGAACTCGCCGACCTGCCGCGGGAGAACGTGGTGGTCCAGCCGCGCAACCGCGGCACGGCGCTCGGCATCGGCCTGTGCCTCGAGTTCCTGTTCGAGCGCGATCCCGACGCCGACGTCGTGTTCCTGCCTTCCGATCACTACGTCGCGCAGGATCGCGCGCTTACCGACAGCGTCGAAGGCGGCTTCGACGCGCTGAACACGCGCTCGGAAGGCGCGGTGCTGCTCGGCATCTCCCCCGATGCTCCCGAATGCGAGTACGGCTGGATCGTGCCGGGCGCGGAATGCGGCGGCGGGGCGCGAGAGGTGGCTTCGTTCGTCGAGAAGCCCGACGCGGCTCGCGCGGCGGAGTTGCTCGCCGGCGGTGCGCTGTGGAGCAGTTTCTTGATCGTCGCGCGCGCACGGGAGCTCTCGAAGCTGATCCTGCGCCGCCGACCCGACGTCGCACGCGCGCTGCGCGGCGCCGCGCAACTCTCGGCGGACGAGCTGGCGAGCGCGTACGAAGCCGCGCCCGAAGCCGATTTGTCGCGCGACGTGCTCCAGGGTGCGGAGCGGCAACTGCGCGTGCTCCGCGTTCCGAACTGCGGCTGGACCGACCTCGGAACGCCGTGGCGCGTGGCGAGTTGCCTGGAGCAGCTTCGCCGCGCCGCGCTGCCCGCGCGCACCGTCGCATCCCGTTCCGCGGCGCCGAGCCTCGCGGCCGCGCTCGAGCGCCGCTCGGCGCAACTCGTGCTCGGCAACTGAGCGCGGCCGAGCAACTCGCTCCGGTTCGGAAACGCGGAGCGGCGCGCAAGCATCCGTGCTCGCGTGAACGAACGAAACGCAGCGGCGGCGCAAACACGCGACAACGGCGAGTGGCTCGAGGCCGACGGACTCGGAGGCTTCGCTTCGGGGTGCGTCGACCTCACGCGCAAGCGGCGCTACCACGGCCTCTTGCTCGCCGCGACGAAACCGCCGCTCGGACGCGTGCTGCTCGTGCCCGCGGTGGAAGTGTGGCTCGAACGCAACGGCGAGCGCATCGCGCTCTCGTCGCAACGCTACGGGGGCGGCGTCGTGCATCCCGACGGACACGCTCGCGTGAGCTCGTTCCGCAGCGATCCGTGGCCGCGCTGGACCTTCGACCTCGGCGGCGGAGACGCGCTCGAGTACGAGCTGTTCGTTCCGCGCGGCCGCGCGTGCGTGTGCCTCACCTGGCGCGCGACGCGTGAGCTCTCCGGCGCGCGGCTGTTCGTCCGTCCGCTTCTCGCAGCACGCGATCCGCACGCGTTGCACTTCGAGAACGACGTCCTGGCGCCTGGGTTCTCGCGCGAGTCTCACGGCGTGTCGTGGAGGCCCTACGGCGCCTGGCCCGCGATCCACGCGCTCGCCAACGCCCGCTATCGGCACGAGCCGCTTTGGTTCCGCAACTTCGAGCTGCCCGAGGAACGCGCGCGGGGCTACGACGCGCGCGAGGACCTGTGGTCGCCCGGTGAGTTCGAGTTCGAGCTGACGGGCGGCGAGGCGGTGCTCGTGCTGCACGCCGACTCGAAGTTCGAGGAGGAGCGCGGCGATGGCCGAGGAGTCGCCCCGGTGCTCGCGGAGTTTCGACGCGCGGAGCTCGCGCGCCGCGGCGCGCTCGGCTCACGCCTCGAACGAGCCGCCGAGTCCTACCTCGTCGCGCGCGGCGCGGGCGCGACCGTCGTCGCCGGCTATCCGTGGTTCGGCGATTGGGGTCGCGACACGTTCATTTCGCTGCGCGGCTTGTGCCTCGCAACCGGCAGGCTGAGCGTCGCCGAAGCGATCCTCCGCGAGTGGTCGAAGCATGTGCGCGACGGACTGTTGCCCAATCGCTTCCCGGACGGCGGCGGCGAGCCGGAATACAACACCGTCGACGCGGCGTTGTGGTTCGTGGTCGTGGCGCACGAGCTGGAAGAAGCCTGCGAGCGCGCGGGCCGACCCCTGGCGCGCGAGGCGCTCGACGAATTGCGCGGCGCAACCCACGCGATCCTGACGGGCTATTCGCGCGGCACGCGGCACGGAATCGGCGCCGACGCCGACGGACTGCTCCGCGCCGGCGAAGCGGGAGTGCAGCTCACCTGGATGGACGCGCGAGTCGACGGCCGGGTCGTCACGCCGCGCATCGGCAAGCCGGTCGAAGTGCAGGCGCTTTGGCTCAACGCGCTGCGACTCGCCGCCGCGCACGACCGCGCGTGGCAGCGGCCCTTCGAACGTGGGCTGCGCTCGTTCCTCGCGCGCTTCTGGAACGACGCGCGCACGTGCTTGTTCGACGTGGTCGACGAGGGCCACGTGAGCGGCGCGTGCGACGCGTCGCTGCGCCCCAACCAACTCTTCGCGGTCGGAGGACTGCCGCTGCAACTGGTCTCGCCGGAGATGGCCCGTGCGATCGTCGATGTCGCCGAGCGCGAGCTGTGGACGCCGCTCGGACCGCGCTCGCTCGCGCCGGGCGAGCCCGGATACCGCGGTCGGTACCGCGGCGGTCCCGCGGAGCGCGACGAGGCCTACCACCAGGGCACCGTGTGGCCGTGGCTCGCCGGTGCGTTCGTCGAGGCCTGGGTTCGCTCGCGGGGTTCGAGCGCCGCGGCGCGACGCGACGCTCGCGACCTGTTTCTGCGGCCGCTGGTCGAGCACCTCGACAGGCACGGTCTCGGACACGTCAGCGAGGTTGCCGACGGCGACGCGCCGCACACGCCGGGAGGCTGTCCGTTCCAAGCGTGGTCGGTTGCGGAGCTCCTGCGGCTCGAGCGCAACGTGCTCGAGATCGAGAGTTCGCGCCGCGCGCGCGCCAAGACCGTTCCTCGCGCCGCTCGACGACGGTCATGAGAGCCGCCTTCGCAAAGCACTGGCCGGCGTACGTGTTCGAAGCCTTCGGGCTCGGAGCGTTCATGGTCTCGGCGTGCGTTTTCGCGGCGCTCCTCGAGCATCCGCACTCTCCGGTTCGCACCGCCCTCGACGACGCGCTCATTCGACGCACGCTGATGGGAGTCGCGATGGGACTCACGGCCGTGGCGCTGATCTACTCGCCCTGGGGCCGTCGCTCGGGCGCGCACATCAATCCCGCCGTGACGCTCACGTTCCTGCGGCTCGGCCGCGTCGAACGGCACGACGCCTTCGCTTACGTCGTCGCCCAGTGCTTGGGTGCGGTTCTCGGCGTCGCGGCGTGCGCGGCGGCCGGACTTCCGCTCGCCCACGAGAGCGTGAACTTCGTGGTGACGCAGCCCGGCCGGCAAGGTGTCGCGATCGCCGCGTGCGCCGAGTTCGCGATCTCGTTCCTGCTCATGGCCGTAGTCCTGAGCGCAAGCGCCTCGCCGCGGCTCGAGCGCTGGACCGGAGTGCTCGCGGGCGTGTGCGTCGCGCTGTTCATCGCCGTCGAAGCTCCGCTCTCGGGGATGAGCATGAATCCCGCACGCACCCTCGGCTCCGCGCTTCCTTCGGGCCAGTGGCGCGCTTGGTGGATCTACGTGCTCGCGCCGCTCGGCGGGATGCTCGCCGCCGCCGAGCTGCACACGCGCGTCGCCCGGCGACCGATCCGCTGCGCGAAGCTCCGACACTGCGAACTCGTGCCGTGCATCTTCTGCGGCCGCAAACCCCTCGACCCGTCTCCTTCGCTGCCATGAAAAACGCACAACGCCCGCCGGCGACCTCGAATCCGACCGCCGAAGACCTGCGCCTGCTCGACGACGCCGAACGCCGCGCGCACTGGAAGCGCTGGGGTCCGTACTTGTCGGAGCGACAGTGGGGAACGGTGCGCGAGGACTACTCGGCCGACGGATCCGCGTGGGACTACTTCCCGCACGACCACGCGCGTTCGCGCGCCTACCGCTGGGGCGAGGACGGGCTGCTCGGGTTCTCGGACCACCGCGCGCGGCTGTGCTTCGCGCTCGCCTTGTGGAACGGTCACGACCCGTTCCTCAAGGAGCGCTTGTTCGGCCTCACCGGTCCGCAGGGCAACCACGGCGAGGACGTGAAGGAGCTCTACTACTACGTCGATTCGACGCCGACGCACTCCTACGCCAAGGCGCTGTACCGCTATCCGCAGCGCGCATTCCCCTACCAGCAACTCGTCGAGGTCAACCGCGCGCGAGGCAAGCACGAGCCGGAGTTCGAGCTGCTCGACACGGGCGTGCTCGAGGGCGAGCGCTACTTCGACGTGCAAGCGGAGTACGCGAAGGCGGACGTCGACGACTTGCTCATCCGCATCACGGTCTCCAATCGCGGGCCCGAGGCGGCGCGAATCGAAGTTCTTCCGCAGCTGTGGTTCCGAAACACGTGGTCGTGGGGCCGCGACGACGAGGACCACGGCGCGCGCCCGGTGCTGCGCGCCGCGGGCGATGGGCTCGTCGCGGGCGAGCACGCGTCGCTCGGCGAGATCCACTGCGCGGCGGCGGGAGTCCTCGGAGGCGCCGCGCCGGAGTGGGTCTTCACGGAGAACGACACCAACGTGCAGCGGCTGTTCCAGGCGCCGAATCCGCAGCCCTACGTGAAGGACGCCTTCCACGAGCTCGTGGTGAACGGTCGCATCGAAGCCGTCAACCCGGCGCGGCGCGGGACGAAGGCGGCGGCGCGCTATTCCCTCGACGTTCCGTCGCGCGGATCCGTCGTCCTCAAGCTCCGTCTGCGCCTTGGCAAGGCGCTCGCGGCGCGCGAGCTCGAGCACGAGTTCGACGAGCTGTTCCAGCGCCGCCTGCGCGAAGCCGACGAGTTCTTCGCCGCGCGCTTGCCCGCCGCGCTCGACGCCGACGAGCGCAACATCGCGCGCCAGGCCTTCGCGGGCCTCGCGTGGTCGAAGCAGTTCTACCACTACGTGCTTCGCGACTGGATGAGCGGCGATCCCGCGCAACCCGCTCCGCCCGACGGCCGCAAGCTCGGCCGCAACCGCGAGTGGGAGCACGTCTTCAACCGCGACGTGATCTCGATGCCGGACGCGTGGGAGTACCCCTGGTACGCCGCGTGGGACCTCGCCTTCCACATGATCCCCTTCGCGGAGCTCGACCCGCACTTCGCCAAGGCGCAGCTCGAGCTGTTCCTGCGCGAGTGGTACATGCATCCGAGCGGCCAGATCCCCGCCTACGAATGGGCGTTCTCCGACGTGAACCCGCCGGTGCACGCGTGGGCTTGCTGGCGCGTCTACAAGAAGACCGGCGCGCCCGGCGAGCGCGACCGGCGCTTCCTCGCGAGTTGCTTCCAGAAGCTGCTGCTCAACTTCACGTGGTGGGTGAACCGCAAGGACGCGCAGGGCCGGCACGTCTTCTCCGGCGGATTCCTCGGGATGGACAACATCTCCGTCTTCGACCGCTCGCAGCCGCTGCCCACCGGCGGCTCGCTCGAGCAAGCCGACGGCACCGCGTGGATGGCGTTCTACTGCGGAACGATGCTCTCGATGGCGCTGGAGCTCGCGGACGGCGACCCGGCGTACGAGGACATGGCCTCGAAGTTCTTCGAGCACTACGTGCACATCGCCGACGCGATGAACCGCCTCGGAGGCTGCGGTCTGTGGTCGGAGCGCGACGGCTTCTACTACGACCAGGTGCGTCTCGACGAGGGCGGCGTGGAGCGCCACCGAGAACTCGCGGTGCGCTCGATGGTCGGGTTGATCCCCTTGCTCGCGGTCGAAGTGCTCGACGACGCGCGGCTCGAGCGGCTGCCGCAGTTCAAGCGCCGCATGGAGTGGTTCCTGCGCCACCGCGCGGACCTCGCGAGCTCGATCGGCTACCTCGATCGACGCGACACGGGTGGACGCGCGCTGCGGCTGCTGTCGATCCCCTCGCGCGAACGCCTCGAGTCGATCCTGCGATACCTGCTCGACGAGAACGAGTTCCTCTCTTCCCACGGCGTGCGCTCGGTCTCGCGCCACCACGCGGCGCATCCCTTCGTGCTGAAGGTCGACGAGGTCGAGCACCGCGTCGACTACGCGCCGGGAGAATCGCTCTCGGGCCTCTTCGGCGGCAATTCGAACTGGCGCGGCCCGGTGTGGTTCCCGATCAACTTCCTGATCGTCGAAGCGCTCGAACGCTACGCGCATTTCTACGGCGACGAGCTGCAGGTCGAGTGCCCGACGGGTTCGGGCCGGCGCGCGACACTGAAGGAAGCGGCCGACGAGATCGCCGCGCGCCTGATGCGGCTGTTCCGGCGCGATGCGCGCGGCGAACGCCCGTGCCACGGCGGCGAGCCGCGCCACCGCGACGACGAGCACTGGCGCGAACTCGTGCTGTTCCACGAGTACTTCCACGGCGAAACGGGCAAGGGGCTCGGCGCGAGCCACCAGACGGGTTGGACCGCGCTCGTCGCTTCGCTCATCACGGGCGCCGGACGCGATCGGCAGCGCGAGACGCGGGGCGCGAAGTCGCTCGCGCGGCGCCACGCAACGGTTCGTGCGTCGCGCGTCGCCGTCGGCGAGCTCGACGAGGTCGAACTCGGTTCGTAGCTCCGACCGCCCGGCGCCCGCGAACGAGTCTCGATGGATTCGGAAACCCGCGCCGCCGCTCCGCATCCGTTCGGGCGTCCACGCACTCGCAGACCGCAACTCCCACGAACCCGCAACGCGCCTCACTCATCCCATGCAACGCTACGACGTCCTCATCATCGGCTCCGGCGCGGGCGGCGGCACGCTGGCCTTGAAACTCGCGCAGGCTGGCAAGCGCGTGCTGCTCGTCGAGCGTGGCGACTACGTTCCCCGCGAGCCCGAGAACTGGAGCACCAAGGCCGTGAACGGCGAAGGGCGCTACCAGACGAAGGAGATGTGGCGCGACAAGCACGGACGCGAGCTGCACCCGCACACCAACTACTGCGTGGGCGGGAACACGAAGTTCTACGGGGCCGCTCTGTTCCGGCTGCGCGAAGAGGACTTCGGCGAGCAGCGTCACTACGGCGGAATCTCGCCTGCGTGGCCGCTCGGCTACGACGTGTTCGAGCCGTACTACACGCAGGCGGAACAGCTCTTCCACGTCCACGGCGCGCGCGGCGAGGATCCGACCGATCCCCGGGCGAGTGCGGACTACCCGCACCCCGCGGTCAGCCACGAGCCGCGCATCCAGAAGCTCGCCGACGACTTCGAGCGCGCCGGGCTGCGGCCGTTCCACACGCCGCTCGGCGTCCAGCTCGACGAGCGCCAGCCGCTGCGCAGCAAGTGCATCCGCTGCGCGACGTGCGACGGGCATCCGTGCCTGGTGTGGGCCAAGGCGGACGCGCAGGTGTTGTGCGTCGATCCGGCGCTCGAGAGCGGGCGCGTGACGCTGCTCACGAACGCAAAGGCGCTGCGGCTCGAAACGAGCAGTTCCGGGCGCGAGGTGACCGGCGTCGTCGTCGAGCGCGACGGACGCGAAGAAGTCCACCGCGCCGATGTCGTCGTGCTGTCGGCGGGCGCGATCAACTCCGCGGCGCTGCTCCTGCGCTCGCGCAGCGACAAACATCCGCGCGGACTCGCGAACGGCTCGGACACGGTCGGCCGGCACTACATGGGCCACGTCAACTCGGTCCTGCTCGCGATCTCGCGCGAGCCGAACCCGACGCGCTTCCAGAAGACGCTCTCGCTGAACGACTTCTACTTCCGCTCTCAGGAGGACGACCTGCCGCTCGGCCACATCTCGTTCGTGGGCAAGATGGACCGCGACACGCTCGCCTCGGGCGCGCCGCCACTGACACCGGGTCTGACGCTCGACGTCATGGCGAAGCACAGCCTCGATTTCTGGCTCACCAGCGAAGACCTGCCGGACCCGCAGAACCGCGTTTCGCTGAGCGACAAAGGCGAGATCGTCCTCTCGTACACGCCGAACAACACACAGGGCCACGAGCGCCTGACGCGCAAGCTCAAGTCGCTTCTCAAGGCGCTCGACTGCCGCGAGCATCTGATTCCGCTGCAGCTCTTCGTCGGCCAGCGCATTCCGCTCGCGGGAGTCGCCCACCAGAACGGCACCGTGCGCTTCGGACTCGATCCGCGCACCTCGGCGCTCGACGTGAACTGCAAGGCGCACGAGCTCGACAACCTCTACGTCGTCGACGCGTCCTTCTTCCCCTCCTGCGGCGCCGTCAACCCCGCCCTCACGATCGTCGCCAACGCACTGCGCGTCGGCGACCACCTTCTGTCGCGGATGCACTGAAGCCCATGTTGCTCTCCCTCGCACTCACGCTGTTCTCGTCGGGCGCGCTCGCACCGCTCGGCGGGCCCCCGGACTCCGCCATCGGCCGCGCGGACGAGCTCGCGCCCGCAGCCGCCGTCGAGCTCGTCGGCATCACGGTCTCCGACCTCGAGCGCAGCCTCGACTTCTACACGCGGGTCCTCGACTTCGAGCTCGTGTCGCAGACCGAAGTCGCCGGTGCGGAGGTCGAGCGCCTGCACGGCCTGTTCGGTGTGCGCGCTCGCGTAGCGCTCCTGCGTCTGGGCGAGGAACAGCTCGAGCTTTCGGAGTACCTCGCGCCCGCCGGCTCGCCGCTGCCGCACGATCTGCGCTCGAACGACGGCAGTTTCCAGCACGCCGCGCTCGTCGTGCGCGACATGGAGGCCGCCTACGCGCGGCTGCGCGAGCACCGCGTGCGCCACGCGTCGAGCGGACCGCAGCGGCTCCCGGACTGGAACCCGAACGCCGGCGGCATCGAGGCCTTCTACTTCAAGGACCCCGACGGCCATGTGCTCGAAGCGATCCGCTTCCCGCCGGGCAAAGGCGACGAACGCTGGCAAGCGCCGAGCGCGCGCGTGTTCGTGGGCATCGACCACACCGCGATCGTCGTCGCCGACACCGAGGCGAGCCTGCGCTTCTATCGCGACCAACTCGGTCTTCGCGTCGCAGGCGCGAGCGAGAACTGGGGCGCGGAGCAGGAGCACCTCAACAACGTGTTCGGCGCGCGCCTGCGCATCACGGCCCTGCGCGCCCCGCACGGGCCGGGCATCGAGCTGCTCGAGTACCTCGCGCCCTCCGACGGCCGCCCTTATCCGCCGAACGAGCGCGCCTGCGACCTCGTCCACTGGCACACGCGCCTCTCGGTTCCCTCCGCGCCGGCTTGCGAACGCACGCTTCGCGCCGCCGCGTGGATCTCGCCCGGCGCCGTGCGCCTGACCGCCCAACCGCTGGGCTTCGAGCAGGCGCTGCGTCTGCGCGATCCCGACGGCCACGTCCTCGAACTCGTTCAGCGAACGTCTCGCTGACTCACGAACGCCTTCTCCACGTCCCTCTTCGCCACTCTCTCACCGCCATGATCGTCCAAACCCGCAAGCGCCTCGAAGCCAAGAACGTCCTCATCACCGGCGCATCCACCGGCATCGGCCGCGCCATCGCGCTCAAGTGCGCCGCCGAGGGCGCGAACGTCGCCATCAACTACCTGGTCGACGACGCGCAAGCCGCGGACGTCGGCGCGGAGGTGCTCCAGGCGTGCCTGACCGCGCGCGACAGCGGCTGCAAGGACATGATCGTGCAAGCCGACATCGCCGACGAGCGCTCGGTGCGCGCCATGTTCGCGCGCGTGCTCGACGAGTGGGGCCACATCGACGTGCTGGTCAACAACGCCGGCATCCAGAAGCCCGCGCCGACGCACCAAGTCGACATGAGCGACTTCGACCGCGTGCTGGGCGTCAACCTGCGCGGCGCGTTCCTGTGCTCGCGCGAGGCCGTCCGCCACTTCCTCGAGCGTGGCAGCGGCGTGATCATCAACAACTCGAGCGTGCACGAGGTCATCCCCAAGCCCAAGTACGTCGCCTATTCGATCTCGAAGGGCGGCATGGGCAACCTGACTCGCACCATGGCTCTCGAGTACGCCGCGCAGGGCATCCGTGTGAACGCGGTGGCGCCGGGCGCGATCGTGACGCCGATCAACTCCTCGTGGACCGCGGACCGCAACGCGCGCGAGCTCGTCGAGAGCCACATCCCCATGGGCCGCGCCGGCGATCCGGGCGAAATCGCGAGCCTCGTCGCCTTCCTCGCCTCCGACGAGGCTTCCTACATCACCGGCCAGACGATCTACGCCTGCGGCGGCCTGACGCTCTACCCCGAGTTCCGCAGCGCCTGGTCCTCGGGCGAGTGACGCGCCGCGCTACGGCGCCCAGGTGAAGGCGATCGCGTCGCTCGCGTTCACGCGGCGCGCGGTCGCGCCGGCGGGGTCGCGAGACCAGAACTGAGCGTAGACGGTGTCGCCTGGGCTCAGTCCGCGGCTCTGCGCGTACTGCGGCGTGAAAACGTACGAGCAGGTTCCGGTGCAGTCGTTGGCGGCACTCGCGCCGCCTGTCGACTGAAGCGGCGTGCGGTGCATCGGCAACTGCACGCACACAAAACCTCCAGAGAACGGCAGCGCCGCCGGCGCGGTGCTCCACACCATCATCGCCGGCTGGTGGCTGCGCTCGAACTGCGAGGTGAGGAAGAAGGGCGTGCCGAGAGTGAACGAGCAGATGCCCGACGTGCTCATGGCCGGCTGGCAGCCGAGCGAGTTCGTCTTGGCGGTGCAGTACGAAACCACGGGCACGGACTGAACGCGTTCGTCGCGTAGGAAGATGTCCTGTTGGTCCTCCGGCGCACCGGCGACGAGCGCGTTCGAGCCGGACTGAAACACCGAACGAGAGCCGTCCCAAGAGAGCGCGATGGGATCGCCGCCGTAGACGAACCCGGTCTGACCGGTCGTTGACCGGCTCAGAAGCCGAGTGAAACCGGACTGCCAGTGGGTCATGAACGCGTCGAAGGAGCCGTTGGTGTCGCCCGGCACGAGGTCCCAGGCATCACTGGTGTACCCCACCCACATGCCGTCGCCCGAAAGCGATATGAATCGATGGACCCCGCTAGAAACCGTGCCGGTGGAGCTTTGATCGACCCAGTGAGTGGTGCCACTGACTCGATCGTGAACAAAGGCATGGGGATCGAACCATCCCGAAGAAGCGAAGTTCGTCGCCCAGCTCATGAACGCCACGTAGCGTCCATCGCCGGACATCACGGGGTACCAACTGTGAGAGTCGCCGGGTTGGCCTGCGTCATTGACGCTCACCAGTTGGGTGACTCCCGTTCTTCGATCGCGTACGAAGACATTGACCCGGCCGGGGGCCGTCCCGCCTGCAACTAGGTTGTGAGCAATGGTCCCGAACGCGACATAGCGACCGTCGGAGCTGGAGGAAGAACCGCCACCCCAATAGCAGGGAATCAGCCCATGCGTGCCGCACAAGTGAGGCGACGCCTGTCCGGCTTGGCCCGCTGGATCGACCGAGATCAACTCGTTGACACCGGTCTCGACGTCATGCACAAAGACGTCGCGCCAGTTGTTGAAGTCGCCGAAAACGACGTTGGGGTCGTCGCTCTCGAACACGACCGTCGAGCCATCCCGGCTGATGGTTGGCCGAGTGGAAGCCCCCCACAACTGGCCCCCGAAGGGATCCACGCTCACCCGGGTTGTGGTTCCCAGCGCCACGTCGCGCACAAAGACGTCGTACGCGAAATTCGTGTCGCCGGGCACGTTCGAGCCTTCCCAGGTCTCGAAGCACACCAAGTTGCCGTCGTCGCTGACCGAGGCGTTCTCTCCGCCCGCCTGAACGCCCGTGAGCCAGTGGACACTGACGGGATCGACTCGGCCGGTCTCGAGGTCGCGACGATAGACGCCGCCGTAGTCGCGGTAGACCAACCACCGGCCATTTGAAGACAGCGCGCCTATGCCAGAGTCATAGTAGTGGTCTGGCCACGATACGCCCTTGGCATCCGTGCCAACTTGGGTGAGAAACTGCGCGCAAACAGGCTGCGCCAAGGCGACCAGCAGCGTACAGGGGTGCGCAATCAGGCGAGCGACGTGTCGCTGGGACATGTGGAAAGCCTCGGAAGTTGGACCTGGCCCGTCGGAAATCCACCATCCGTCCCGCCTGCCCGGTCGGATCGAATGCTGGCCTGCGTGCGATCGAGCGTGGCGACAAAGTCCGTTGGGAGGCTGTCGTCGTCGATCAGCGACTTCATCGTACCCACGACGAGCGAAACGCGCCGAAACGGCGCCGGACGCTGAGGCGAAATCGCGGAGAGCTGGCGGCCGCGGTCCGCGGCTCAGCTCGTCTTCTCTTCGAAGCGCTGATGCAGTTGCACGGGCGCGGCTGGCGCCTTGCGGATGCGCATGTTCAGGATCTCGACGAACAGCGAGAAGGCCATGGCGGCGTAGATGTAGCCCTTGGCGATGTGCTGGCCGAGGCCGTCGGCGAGCAGCACCACGCCGATGAGCAGGAGGAACGAGAGCGCGAGCATCTTCATCGTCGGGTGGCGCTCGATGAACTCGCTGATCATGTTGGCGAAGATCATCATCGTCGCAACCGAGATCAGCACGGCCGCGATCATGATCGGGATGTGCTTGACCATGCCGACGGCGGTGATGACCGAGTCGAGCGAGAACACGATGTCGAGCAGCAGGATCTGGACGATCACGGCGCTGAAGCTCGGCCGGACTTTGACCGCGTCGGCGCCGTGGCCGGCGCCCTCGAGCTTCTCGTGGATCTCGTAGGTGGCCTTTCCGATCAGGAACAAACCGCCGAAGAAGAGGATCAGATCGCGGCCGCTGAAGTCGTGGCCGAGCACGCCGAACAGCGGCTTGGTGAGGCCCATGATCCAACTGATCGCGAGCAAGAGCCCGATGCGCATCAGCATCGCCAGCAGAAGGCCGACCCGGCGCGCCGCGTTCTGGCGCTCGGCGGGAAGCCGCGCCGAGAGAATCGAGATGAAGACGACGTTGTCGATGCCGAGCACGATCTCGAGACCGGTCAGCGTCGCAAGGGCGATCAGGTTCTCGGTGAGGTGCTCGGGGGCGAAGAGTTGCTCGAACATAGGGGCGCGCTGCGATATTGGGAGGACGGGAGGCGCGGAGAGCGTAGAGATACGCGGCGGGGTTCACCAAGCGCGCCGTCGCCGCGCTCGCTCGCCGCGCTCGATCACCTCCCAGGCGGCCAACGCACCTCGGCCAAGCACCACTCGCCTTCGACCACGCGCCATCCGACGGTCACGCCCCCGACTCGCAGCGGAAGCGTGACGATCGCGAGCGCACCTTCGTAGTGCGCATCGAGCGGTCCGCTGCTCGCCAGCCCGAGCGAGCCCGGCCGAAACCCCGCGACTTCGCCTTCGAGCTCCGCCAGGCGTTGCGCGCGCTCGGACGGCGCGACGAAACGCTCGAGGTCGACGTTGCGGCTCGAGAGCTCGCGCACGAGTTCGAGGTTGCGCGCTTCGAGGCCCGGGGCGCGCACGCCGAAGAGCGCCAGAACCACGGCCGCGGCGAGCAACAGCGCGCCCAGCAGACCGAGGTCGAAGGTCCCTTCGCGGTGCTGCGTGTCGACCGCGTCGATCAGCACGTCCGCGTGGGGCGCGAGCGACGGAGTGCGCAACAGCGGATCCGACGCCAGCTCCTTCGCTTTCGCGCCTTCGCGTCGCACGAAGTTCCACGCGCCGTACACCGCGGCCAGGGCGCCGCCGGCGTACACGACCACTTCGCCGAGTCCCTCGGCGGACACCTTCGACCGAGCGATCGAGACCGTCCACACGAGCACGGGCGTCCCCCATGCGAAGGCTGCGACGAGCAACGCGCCGATCGGCCGCACTTTGGCGCGCCGCCAATTCCACACTTGCACTCCCACGAGCACGACCAGCGCGCCGACCGCCGCCGCGCGCGAAAGCACCTCCGAGCGGTAGGTCAGTCTCTGCGCCTCGCTCGCGCCGCCAACCGCCACGTACAGCGCATGGGCGAGCACGAGTCCCGCGAACACGGCGCTCAAGCCTGCGATTCGCTGAGCAACGCGGAGGCCTTTGGCGGCCTCGAGCAAGCTCTTGCGCCGCGCGAGCCGCTGCCTCAATTTGTAGGGCGGCGTGGGGACGACTCGCGGCTTCGCGGGCGCGGTCTGTCGAGAAAGTGGGCTCGGGGACATGGCTCTGCGATTACCAGATGGCCGTCCGAGCGTAACGGGCGGATTCGATCCGCGCCCCTCGGCGTTCGAGCGCTGAGCAGCGTTCCGCGGCGTTGAATGGATTGCGCACGCCGCGCGCGGGGGGTCGAATGGCGCGCAATGGAGTTCGAGGCGTTGCGGGGCCCGGACGCGCCTGGAACGCCGTGGGAGGACGGGGCGGCGCGCTTGGGCGAAGTCGTGTTCGCGGCTTTGGAGGCGAGCGGCGCGGACCCCGCCGTCGACCGGCTCGTGCGCTTGCGAGTGCTGCGGCGCGGCGCGGACGGTGGAGACGAGGCGCGCGAGTTGGACGTAAGCGGCGACGCGCGCGAGGCTTGGACGAGCTTCTCGCAGCTCGTGCGTGGCGCGAGCATCGTTGTCGCGTCGGCGGAGGGCTTCTCCGCCTGGGCGCAGCGATTTCGCGCGTCCGACGGAGAGGCGCTGCGCGCCATCGGGCTCGACGAGGTCGAAGCGCTGCTGTTCCCGATGCGCTCGCGACGCCGCGTGGAGCTGGGCCTCGCGCCGCAGGAGGTGCGCGCAGAGCTGTCGGAGATCGTCGAGCGTTTCGCGCGCTTGTCCCACGAAGTCCACGCGCTCGTCGCCGCCGGCTGGACCTCGAGCTGGCGCCGGTTGACCGAGGGCGCGCCGACCACCGCGAGTGCGCTCGCGTGCATCGCCGCGCTGATCGAACAGCCGAGCCTGTGGCGCGACGATGGCGGCGCGCGCGACGGTCTGCTCGCGCTGGCGCAAGAATCGCGGCCCGAGAACTCCGACGGCGCGTTGTGGGGCCTCGCGGACATCCTGCGGCCGCGCTGGGCCGATGTCGGCGCGCAATGGAAGACGTTGCCGACGGTGCCCGTGTCGAGCGAGAGCGCGGAGCCGCTGGCGAGCGCCGACCTCGACGCGCTCGACGAGCTGTTCGAGGAACGCCTGCCCGCGCTCTTCGCGCGTCCCGGCGCCGAGCCTTCGTACCGCAAGGGTCAACACGATGTCGCGCGCGAGGTCGGGCGCTGGTTCTGCGCGAGGAAGTTGATGCTCGTGCACGCTCCGACCGGCACCGGCAAGACGCTCTCCTACCTCGTGCCGGCGATGCTGTGGTCGCTGCGAAACAACGTCCGCGTCGCGATTTCGACCTACACCAAAGCGCTGCAGGACCAGGCGCTCGATTCGGAGGCGCCGCGCGCGCTGGCGGCGCTGAAGTCGATCGGCGTGACGGAGGAGCCGCGCATCACGCTGCTCAAAGGGCGCGAGAACTACGTGTGTTGGCGCGCGCTGCGGCTTCACGCGCCGGCCGAGAACGACAGTGGCGAAGCGTGGCTCGCGTGGACGAGCCTCGCGCAGTTCGCGTTGCTCGACGAAAACGGCGACCTCGATCGCTTTCCCATGCGCTGCCCGCTCGCCCTCGGTGCGCAGGGGACGGCGAGCTACGTGCGCGAGCTCGGCTCGCTGGTCCGCGCGACGCACGCAGCGCTCGGCTGCTGTTCGGCGCGCAACGACCGCGACACGTGCGCGGCGGAGGTTTCGCGGCTGCGCGCCGAGCGCAGCCACATCCTGATCACGAACCACGCCTTCGCGCTCGTGCGCCAGGCGATGTTCAAGCACGCGATCTTCGACGAGTGCGAGCACCTGCACGATCAGTGCGGCGGCGCGTGGAGCTTCAAGGTCACGCTGCGCGAGATCCACGAGCACCTGACGCACCTGCGCCAGCCGGGTCGGACGAATTCGCGCGCCGTGCTCGACCGGCTGGAGCGGCTCGCGATCCAGAGCGCCGAGCTCTCCGCGCACTCGCAGGCCGCGAACGCCGCGTGGTTGAAGGCTTGGAGCGGGCTCGAGGCGTTGCAAGCGTCGGTCGACGCGTTCAAGGCCTGGCGCGACGAGCAGCGCCGCAAGCGCGAGGCGCGCGACGAGCATTCCCTGCTCCGCGAATACCTCGGCGCGCTCGACGCCGAGGTCGAACGCAAGCCCGAAGTGCGCGTCATCACCGGCGCCAAGGCGTTGTTCGACGCGCGCGGCGAGCTGCTCGCGGCCGCGACGGAGCTCGAGAGCGAATTGAGCCAGATCGTCGGTCTGCTCGACGGCGTGCAGGCGCCGGGCGTGGCGAAGCTGCGCCGTTCGCTTGAGCTCGCGCGCGGCGATCTGTTCGAGTGGCGCGAACCGCTCGAGAATTTCGCGCCCGTCGTCGACGGCAAGCCCGCCTTCGCGAAGGAGCGCTTCTACGACATCGAGGTCGATTCGCGCGGTCAGGATCTGCTCGCGGCGCGCGTCCTGCTCCCCAACGAGCTGCTCGGCCGCAACTACTACCCCGCGCTCGACGGCGCCGTGCTGATCTCGGCGACGACCTGGTTGCGCGGCGGCTTCGAGACTTCGATGGGCTACCTGGGCCTCGACCGCGCGCGCGAACCCCTCGAGGACGAAACGCGCGCGCCAAGCGAGGTGGTCACGTTCCGCGCCGAGGATCCGTTCGACTACTCGCGCGTCCTCATCGGTGTCCCGAACGATCCGCCGGACGTCGCCGGCGCGCGCAGCGACTTCCAAAGTTACGTGCGGCGCTTCCTCGCGCACCTCGCCGAGCGCACCCGCGGACGCGTGCTCGCGCTCTTCACGAACGCCGACGAAGCGCGCCGCACCGGTGAAGAGCTCGTGGGCTTCTTCCGCGCGCGCGGCATTCCGCTTTGGTTCCAAGGCATGGCCGGCGTGCGCAAGGAAGAGCTCGCCGACCTGTTCCGCACGCGCCCGAATTCCGTCCTGCTCGGCGTCGACACGTTCTGGTACGGGGCTGACTTTCCGGGCGAAACGCTCGAGTACTTGGTGATCGTCAAGCTCCCCTACGGCGTGCCCGACCGCTACCACCACGCGCAGTGCGCCGCCCTGGGACAGAGCGAACAACGCCGACGAATCTATCTGCCGCGCGCGCTCTCGAAGTTCCGCCAAGGCTTCGGGCGCCTGATGCGGCGCGAGACGGACCGCGGCTGCGTGTTCGTGCTCGACCGGCGCATCCTCGTCGGCGCGAACAAGCTGTTTCTCGGCGAGTTGCCGGTGGATTCGGAACTCGGACGCTCGGCGGATGCGGACTGGCCGCGCGGCGGCGCGAAGCTCGTCCTCGACGGAACGGACAAGGTGCTCGACGCGGCCTTCGAACACATGCACCTGGGCAATGAGATCCGTCGCCGCGGCCTCGCGACGCCCTTCGCCGAGCGCGCGCCGCCGCCCGAGCCGCGCATCGTGCCCGACGACTCGATGTTTTGAATCCGCGCGGCGCGCCCACTACCGTCTGCGGCCCCGTGCGCATCCTGTTCCTCTCCCAGCGCGTCCCCTACCCGCCGAACCGCGGCGACAAGATCACGACCTGGCGGCTCGTGGAGCGCATGAAGCGCCGGCACGAAGTGCACTGTGTCGCCTTCGCGCACGACGACGCCGACGTGAAGGCCGCGGAGGAGCTCACGAAGCTCGGCGCGCCGACGACGGCGATCCGCATCGACCTGAAGCGCACGAAGCTCACGTCGCTTCCGCTGCTGCTCACGGGCAAGCCGCTCACGCTCGGCGCGTACGGTTCGTCGGAGTTGCAGCGCGTCGTCGACGAGCTCGCGCCGAGTTGCCAGGTCGGCTACGCGTACTCGTCGTCGATGGGCGCGTTCCTCGAGCCGCACGCGCAGCTCAATCGCGTGATGCACTTCGCTGAACTCGATTCGGACAAGTGGCGTCAATACGCCGAGCGCACGAAGTGGCCGATGAGCTGGGTCTATTCGCGCGAGCACCGAACGCTGCTCGACTTCGAGCGCCGCATCGCCGCGGCCTTCGACGAGAACGTGCTCTGCACGCCGCTCGAGCAGCAGATCTTCCAGCGCGAGATCCCCGGGCCGCACTCGCTCGTGCTCCGCAACGGCGTCGACCTCGCGCACTATCAGCCGAGCCCGGAGCGCGCCGAGCCCGGCCATCTCGTGTTCGTCGGCGTCATGGACTACCTGCCGAACATCGACGGCTGCGTCTGGTTCGTGAACGAAATCCTGCCGAAATTGCGCCAAAAACACCCCGAAACGCGCTTCACGATCATCGGCTCGCGCCCCACGGACGAAGTCAAGGCACTCGCGAATTCGCCGGGCGTCACCGTCACCGGCTTCGTCGACGATCCGCGCGAGTTCCTCGCCCGCGGCGCCATCTCCGTCGCTCCGCTGCGCATCGCACGCGGCATCCAGAACAAGGTCCTCGAGGCGCTCGCCATGGGCCTGCCCGTCGTCGGCACGACCTCCGCCACGCAGGGCGTCGAAGGCGAAGCCGGTCGCGACTTCCTGCTCGCGAACACCGTCGACGAGCAGGTGCGCGCGATCTCCGACCTGCTCGCCGACCCCGAGCGCGCCCGCGCCCTCGGCCGCCGCGGCCGCGAGTTCGTCGAGCAGAACTACGACTGGGAGGTCGTCTTCAACCCGCTCGACGATCTGCTCGCGCGCTTCGAACGCGGGTGATCAAGGCTGCTGGCGCTTGCGCGCGATCACCGCATATCCGAGGCACGAGCCCTTGTCGTTCGAGAAGGAGGCTGCGGCGCTGAAGAAGAGCTGCACGAGCGCGATCAACGGCAGCACGAAGGGTGCGCGCCAGCGCGAGAGCGTCACGGAGCCGTCGTGGTTCACACCGCTCGCGCCGAGTGCGCGCAGGAGCCAGTGCGAAACGGTGGCGCCCGTCGCGGAGGCGAAATTGCCGCGCGGTTCGAGCGTTTCGATTCTCAGGCCGTGGCGCTCGAGCAGCGCTTCGATGCCTTTGGGCGTGAAGCGCAAGTAGTCGAAGGGCCACTGATGCAGCGGCGCGACGAAGGGCACGGTGAGCAAGAACACGCCGCCGGGTTTGAGCACGCGCGCGACTTCGCCGACGCAGGCGTCGGAATGGCTGACGTGCTCGAGCATCTCGAGTGCGAGCACCGAGTCGAACCGCGCATCCGCAAAAGGCAACTTCATGCCGTCGCCGAAGACGTCGACGATGTGGCGGATGGTGTGCAGCTTGCCCCAGATCTCGGGGTTCAGGTTGTCGGCGACGGGCGGATACTCGAGGCCGATGTAGCGCGTCACGCGCGGCAGGAACAAGTCGTCGTAGGGCCGCTCGCCGCAACCGATGTCCAGCATTCGGCCGGCCGCGTGCGTCGCGAGGAGCTTCGCCGCTTCGTGCAGCTCGCGCAGCTCGATCCAATAGGGATTGAGCGGCGAACGCTTGCGCCACGCGTTCAGCCGGCCCTTCCACGGCCGGCGCTGGGCGCAGACGGGACGCTCGGCGCGCTTGGGTTGCTGCAGGAGTTCCATCGTTCGCGGCGCGACCTTCTACAGTATCCTGCTCGCCCACTCACCCGCGCCTCGAACATGAGCCACGAGCAACTCGCACAGACTTTCGATCGCTGGAGCCAGGAAGGCCGCGCGGCGGGCATGGAGGTCGAGCACGGGGACGTCGCCGCCCAAGTGATCGCCAAAATGGGCGTGCGGGCTGGAGAGCAGATCCTCGACCTCGGTTGCGGCAACGGATGGGCGACGCGAAAGCTCGCGAAGCTGGCCGCGGGCGTGCAAGCGCTCGGGATCGACGTTTCGCCGGCCGTGGTCGCCGAAGCGGAGCGCTTGCACAGCTTGACGATCCGCGCGCGCTACGCCGTCGGGACCTTCGAGCACATCGACGCGCCGGACGCCAAGTTCCAGCGCGTGTTCTCGATGGAGGCGCTGTACTACGCCGTCGACCTGGACGCCGCGTTGAAGGAGATCCTCCGCGTCCTGAGGCCCGGTGGAACGGCGGACATCGTGATCGACTACTTCAAGGACAACGCCGCGACGGAGTGCTGGTCCTCGAAGACCGGCGTGCCGATGCACTTCCTGAGCAGCGCGGAGTGGGCGCGCGCCTTCGAGCAGGCTGGATTCGCGAGCGTGACCACGCAGCGCGTCGTGGACTCGCGCGGCGCGGGCGATCCGAGCCAGTTCAAGCCCAGTTCGTGCTACCCGAGCTGGGAGACATGGAAGTCCGTGCGCGAGGCCGGCTCGCTGTGGATCCGCGCGAGCAAGGCGAAGTAGATGAGCGCTCGTCGAGACCGTGGAGTCGCGCTCGCAGCGCTGTCGCTGATCGCGGGCTGCGCGCCGTCCAAGCGCGATGCGCCGAAGCCTGAGGCGCCGCAAAGCGAAGCGGTCGAAGCTCGCGCGTCCCATTCGAACGACGCGGATCGGCCGTGCGATTCGCTGAGCCCGCCGGCCGCGCTCGAGCTCGTGAGCTTCACGAGCGCCGAAGCGCTGGCGCAGACGTGCCGCGACGGCCGGCCGGCCTGCAAGAACGCGTCGCATCCGAAGATCTCGGCCGACGGAACGCGCGTCGCCTTCGACTGCGACGCTCCCGACATGCTGATCGGCGCGACACCGCCCGCCGGAGTGACGCAGATCTACGTGCGGGACGTCGAGCGGCGCCGAACGGTGCTCGTCAGCGGTCGCTCCACGGAGGGCCAGGTCGTGTTCGCGAACGAAAGCACGGGTTTTCCCGAGCTTTCCGGCGACGGAAACTGGGTCGTGTTCGCGAGCAAGGCGTCGAATCTCGTCGAGGGCGACGCGGAGGGACTCGAGGACGTGTTCGCGTGCGAAGTCGACGCGCAACGCATCGTGCGCCTGAGCCAGGGCTTCGACGGAACGGAGTTCGACGCCGCGAGCTCGGATCCCAGCGTGTCGCACGACGGCCGCTTCGTGGCGTTCTCGAGCGCGGCGACCAACATCGGACCCGTGTTCGCCGCGGGCGGCAGCGGCCAAGTGGCCGCTCCGACGGACGGACTCGTTCACATCTACCTCGTCGACCGCACGGTGCGGCGCTTCGAGTGGCTCGACCGCGGAACGAGCCAGCTTGCGGGCGACGTCGCGAGCGGCGATCCGGGCGCCGACCGCGATGTGGCCTCGCAGCCGGTGATCAGCGGCGATGGCGCGGTGATCGCCTTCACGAGCACCGCGCGCACGCTCGCCGGCGAGGACGGCAACGACGGACAGCTCGACATCTTTGCGTGCCGGCGCGCAACGGGCGCGGTCGAGCTCGTGAGCGTCGCCTTCGAGTCGGCGCGCGGCGGCGACGGTGTGAGCCGCAAGCCGCACGTTTCCGGCGACGGTCGCTTCGTGGTGTTCGAAGGCACGGCGACCGACATCACTCCGCCGGGTGTCGACACGAACAACCAGTCCGACGTGTTCGTGCGCGACCTCGAGCTCGGTCTCAGCGCGCGCGTGAGCGTCTCCTCCACCGGCGGCCAGGCCAACGGATCGAGCGGATACGGCGCGCTCTCCTTCGACGGCCGCTACGTCGCCTTCTCGAGCTCGGCCCGCAACCTGGTGCCCAACGACACGACGCGCGGCTTCCTCGACTTTTTCGTGCAGGACCGCGACGTCTCCGGCGACGGCTTCTTCGACGAGCCCGGCGACATCTGCACGCGCCGCATGTCGATCACTCCCGAGGGCGTTCAGGCGAACGCGCGCTCCGGGGGCAACTGCGGCCTGAGCGCCGACGGGCGCTTCGTCGTGTTCATGAGCGAGTCGAACCTGCTGCACCCCGGCGACGACAACGGCGTCGACGACAAGCTCAAGTGCAGCCCGACGTGCCTGTTCGGCCGCGACGTGTTCCGCGCGCGCGTCTACTGAGCGGAGCGCCGGCGAGGACGCGGTGAGGTCGCTGCTGCGCACGCTGCCTCGGGCCGCCCGCAACTCGCGCACGAGCTAACCGGCGTCTCTCGGCCCCACCTGCCGCGGCCGCGTCCGGGCGGGTGGACGCCCGCTCCTCGCGCGCTACTCTGCAAACGCCATGCGACGCGTACTTCGGGCCTTGCCCCTCGTGTTTTGCGCAGCGTGTTGTTCTCCTGAGCAGGAGCCAACGCCGTCCCCCGCGAACTCCGTGAACCTCGTGAGCCTCGAGCGCGGAGTCCAGAGCGGCATCACGACCGCCGGGGCGCGGGCCGCACGCACCGAGAGCGAGTGGAGTTCGCTCTGGGCCGACCACGCGAGCATCTACCTGCCTCCGCCGGCGCTCCCCGCGGTCGATTTCGGCGTGCACACGGCGGTGTTCGTCTCGCTCGGCACGCGCGCGACCGGCGGATACTCGCTGACCGTCGAAGTCGCGAGGGTGGAGGGCGGACAGCTTGTGCTCGATGCGCGCGAAACGGCGCCGCCGGAGGGCGCGATCCTCACGCAAGCGCTGACCGCGCCCTACGAGATCGTGCTCGTGCCGCGCACGACGCTTCCGATCGAAGCGCGCATCGCGCGCTGACCTTCGCCGCTACTCGCGCGTCGGGCGCGACAGGAGCCGGAAACCGCCGCGCGCGGCCCACGGGTTCGAGGGCGCGCTCAACGTCGACTGCGAGCTCGTCACGGGGAAGTCGAGCCCCGTCAGATCGTCGCCGCGCGAAAGCGAGAGGATCTCGATCTCGTTCAAGGTCGGCCACGCGCCCGCGTAGGTGTCCTCGGGCTCGAGGATGAAGAAGTCGCCGTCGTCGTCGGAACCGCACACCAGCAAGTAGTCGCCCGCCGGAATCGCTCCGCCGAACCCGTCGTCCAGGAACTCCCACGAAAGCGTCGTGGTCGGGTTCAGAACGGCTTGCGCAACGGTGTCGAGCGTGTCGAACTCGACGAGCAGCAGGAACAGATCCACGTCGGTCGGCACGACCGCGGTCGCCACGCTCATCGACACGTCGACGTCGACGTTGCCGCCGTTGCTCGGGATCGCGATCGTGCCCTGGTAGTCGCCGTCGGCGAGCCCCGTGCGGTCGACGGTCACGATGACCGCCGACACGTCGGTCGACGCGCCGCCCGGAACGGTTTGCAGACTCGCGAACGCTCCGCCGGAGATCGGAGTGAAGCTCGGCGCGCCGACGTCGAGCAGTCCGCCGCCCGCGTTGGAGATGAGGATCGAGAGCTCGGTCGTGGTCGAGCCGAAGTTCAACGTGCTCGGCGAGATCGAGATCACCGGCGTCGGCGACCCCGTGCCGAGCGCCGCTACGAGCGCGCGATCGGCTTGAATCAGGCCATTTCCGTAGAGGTTGTCGCGCCCCGGAGCGCCGAGGTCGATCGTCGTGCTCTGGAGGATCATCTCGATCTCCGCGACGCTCAGCGCGGGGTTCGCGTCGAGCATCAACGCCGCCAGGCCCGCCACGTGCGGACAAGCCATCGACGTGCCCTGATAGAAGACGTACATCGGCGCAAAGCCGTTGTTCTCGTCGACCAAGGTCGAGAGCACGCCGTCGACGTACGGGTCCCCGTTGAGGTTCGCCGAGGTGTCGCCGCCCGGCGCCGCGAGGTCGACGTTGGGCCCGAAGTTCGAGTACGGCGCCTTTTCCGCGTTCAGATCGACCGCCGACACCGACAGCACGCCGGTGTAGCTCGCCGGGAAGAAGTTCTCGCCGGAGTTGTTGTTGCCCGCGGCCGCGACGATCACCGAACCGGCCGCGCGCGCGGCGGTGATCACGTTCTGCATCGTGCTCGACGAGCCAGGCCCGCCGAGGCTGAGGTTCAACACCTTCGCCGCGGTCGCCGGCAGCGTGCCCGAGCTGTTGCTGAGCCCCGCCGCGTAGCGCACCGCCTGCGCGATATCCGCGTCCGTTCCGCCTTGCTTGCCGAGCACGCGCAAGTGCGTGAGCGAACAGTTCCAGTTCACGCCCGCGATGCCGGTCGCGTTGTTCGAGACCGCGCCGATCGTCCCGGCGACATGCGTGCCGTGGAAGCTCGACGGCGTGAACCCGTTGCCGTCGCCCACGTCCGTGGGATCGGCGTCGATGCCGTCGCCGTCGGCCGCGTTCGTCGCGCTGCTGATGAAATCGAAACCCGCCACCGTGTTGGCGTCGAGATCCGGATGGGTGCGCTCGCCCGTGTCGATCACCGCGATGACCACGTTCGCGTCGCCGGTCGCGAGGTCCCACGCCTCGGGGAGCTTGATGAGCTCGTAGTGCCACTGCAGCGAGTAGAACGGGTCGTTCGGCGTCAGCGTGCCGCCGCCGAGCGCGCGCCGGATCCGGTTGGGCTCGGCCCACTCGACCTTGCCGCTCACCTCGAACGACGCGAGCAGCGCCAGCGTCGTGCGTGCGCTCTCGGCGGCGTCGAGACCCGCGGGAAGTTCGATCGAGACCAGGTCGCTGGTTTCGGGGATCCGTTGAGCGATGCGCCCCGCGCGGCGCGCAAGCTCCTCGTCGAGCGCTTCGCCTTGGCGGGCGCGCACGAGCACTTCGCCGGCGACGAACTCCTGCGTGCTCTCCGTCGCGAGCGGGGCCTCGAACGGCAGCGCGAAGGCGACGCGTTCGGCCTCGGGCGACGCGAGAGGCGCGCAAACTCGCCGCTCGTCCGTCGCCTCCGCGCGCAGCGTGATTTCGCGGGTGGTTCCAGCCGCCGCGCGCAGCTCGAAGGACTCCAGGGGCGAGGCGGCGATGCGGAGCTCGCCCGCGACTTCCGTGCGCGCGACTTCGCGACCGCGAGCGTCGAACACCGCGAGCGGACCGGAGGCGGCGAGGACGAAGTCGAGCGCTTCGGCGCAGCTCAGCGTCGCGCGGCCGCCCGACGCGGCGTCGAGTTCGAGCGTGTCGCCGACCGCGAAGGCGCCGAGGTGGCCGTCGAGCGCCACCGGACCCGCCAGCGCGCGCGTGCTGAGCTCGAGCTCGAAGCGGCTCGCGTCGCCGCGCACGAGCAGATCGAACGGCCCGCGCGCGAGGAACTGCGCCGAGCGGCCGGCCGCGCCGACGGTCATCGAAACGGGGTCGAGGTGCGCCACGCGCGCGCTCTCGCCGAGCACGCGCGCGC
>CALFYL010000407.1 GCA_937952135.1 uncultured Planctomycetia bacterium | reverse complement strand
GCTCGAGCATGCGCCGCAGCTCGCGCTCCATGCGCGTGAAGCAGTCGCCGCCGAGGATCTGCGGGCTGAGGTTCGCTTCGAGGTTGAACAGGCCGAGTTCGGTGGTGAAGTTCTCGCCGACGAGCTTCTGCAGCATCACCTGCGCGAGCTTGGCGGGCTGCATCGCGCCGTCGACCAGGAACATCTCCTGCTCGGCGCCGATGCGGCGGACGTCGGATTCGATCTTGCCCTGGCCGAGCATGAGCTCGAGTGCGTGAACGTCGGCGAGCAGCGACTTCACGAAGCGCCGCATCTCGGATTTGTCGGCGCCTTCGCTGATCTGTTGGAGACCCATACGTGGGGGAGACGGTGCAGCCCGTTGGGCGAGCTAGTGGGAGGGCGGTCGAACCGCGCGGGATTCTAAGCGAGCGAATCGCGGGGAAGCTCGACACTCTGGCGGACGGTCGGCGCGCATGTCCGGCGCGGGCGGTCTTTCGCGGCCCTCGGCGAGACGTCGGGGGGAGACGCTCGTCGTCGCGCGGCTCAAGCGCCGGTCGCGGGCGTTCGATGGGAGGAGGGAGCGCTGTCGCGGCGCGCGCGGATGAAACCCAACTCCCGAACGCTGCTGGCCGCCTCGGCGCTCGTCCTGGCCGCGGCCCTCGGCGCCCTGGCGCTCGAGTTCGGCGCTGCGTTGCCCGCCGAGTCGGCAGGTGGACTGGATTCGGCCTCGGCCGGCGCGCGATCGCGCGACGTTGCGGTCGACTCGAGACTCGACCCGTCGCACGCGGCGACCGCGCCCGAAGCCCAACGGTTGCCGACGTCCTCGCAGGGCCTCGACACCTCCGCACTGGGCGCCGTGGTCGACCTCGACGGCGCGCCCGTTCGGCGCGTGCGCCTGGTCGAGGGCGGAGACGAGCGCAAGGCGCTCGCCCTTTCGGACGAAGACGGCCGTTTCACGTGGCCGGCCGCATCCCGCGCCGAGGTGCTGCTCGTCGACGATCCGAACTGGCTGACGGTCCTGAGCGGCGATCCGCGAAGCGCGCGCACGGCCCGCGAGCGGACGGTGGTCGTCGCGCCCTCCGTTTCGCTCCACGGGCGCGTGCTCGGCGACGGGCGGCCGCTGCCGCGCGCGCGCGTGGCCCTGACGACGGACCTCGATTCGCTGCGCGCGCGCTTCGACGCGTCGCTGCGGCTCGTGCTCGAGTTCCCCGGCCGAAATGCGGACGCCGAAGGCCGGTTCGCGTTCGACGCCGTCCCGCAACTCGCTCGCGCGACGCTCAAGGCGAGTCACGACGGCTTCGAGCCCTTCTCGCAACCGCTCGACGGTGTGCCGCGCGAACCCGTGTCGGTCGAGCTGAAGGCGCTGCGCGCGCACTTCGGCGTGGTCCGCGGCGAGGTTCTGCGCTGCGACGGAACGCGCGCCGACCGCAGCGTCTACGTCACTTGGGGCGCGAACGGAACGCGCACCGACCGCGCGGGTCGCTTCGAGCTCCTCCTGGGCGAGGATCCGGGCGTGGAGGTGCTGCGCGTGCACGCGCGCGGACACGCCGAGCGCGAGGTGCGCATCGCGCTCGCGCAAGCCACGGCCGGGCCGATCGTGCTCACGCTCGGGCCGGCGCTGCAGCCTCTGCGCGGGCAGCTTTCTCGCGAGGCTTTGCAGGCGCTCACGGAGGCGAGCAAGAGCCTGCCGAAGAGCCTCTGGGTCGAGCTCTACGCCGATGAACACACGCCGGCGCCGCTCGCGAGGACGCGGATCGGCGTCGACGCGCGCTTCGAGTTCAAGGATCTGACTCCCGGCGAGTACTGGTTGCTCGCGCGGCCGACGAAGGGACGAACGCCCGAGCGCTGCGGGCCGTTCTCGACCGGGAGACCCTCGGCCGAGGCGTCCCTCAGTTTCTGACTCCGCGGTCCGATGAGAACCGACTTGTCGCTCGTTTTCGCCGGACTCTCGTCCGCGACCGTGCGCTTGTTCCAGCTCGACCCATCGAGCCCCCTTCTTCGAGCGCACTTCCCATGCACGATCGACGCGTCGTTTCCCGGCTTCTTTGGACTCTCGCCCTCGCCGCCCCGCTCGCCCTGACGGGCTGCAGCAGCAGCGACGACGAGCCCAGCAGCAGCGCACCGCTCACCTTCCTGGCGGAGATCGAACCGAACGACGACGCCACGCTGGCTCGCGCGCTCAGTCGAAACCGGCCCGCGGGCGGCGATGTCGCCCTCGCCGGCGATCAAGACTGGTGGTCGATCCAGCTCGCCGCGGGCGACATCGTCCAAATCGAGATGTTCGCCACCCGCTTCGACCACGCGACTTGGGACGCAGCGGCCAACACCGCGCAGGTCAAGCTCTTCGCCGCCGACGGCGTCACCGAGTTGATGGGTCACTACCCCTCCGGCGCCGCGGGCGGCCCGACCTGGTACTGGGGCCAGCACGACCTCGACATCCCGATGTTCCGCGCGCCGACGACGGGCACGTACTACCTCCGCGCGAGCGGCGCCGACCCGCTCGAAGTCGGCGGCGAGTACGCGATCGTCGTGAGCGACGCCTCGATCCCCGGCCTGCAGCTCGAGACCGAAGCCATTGGCGTGAGCGGCGTCAACGACGCCCACACCGACGCCGAGGCGATCGCGCCCGGCACGGTCTACGGCTTCCACGTCGACGACGAATCGGACTACTACTCGTTCACGGTCGCCGAGCCGACCTTCGTGGACCTCGAGCTGGTCGCGTTCCGCAACGGCGTGTGGCAGGCCGACGACGAGTACTACGACCCGTCGATGCGGCTGTTCGACACCGACGGCACGACGAGCCTCGCGCAGAACGACGACACGTACTTCTACGACTCCGGCATCGAGTTCTGGCTCGCCACTCCCGGCACGTACTTCGTCGCCATCGACGAGTGCTGCGGCGATGGGGACGCGCCGTACTTCCTGCACTTGCGCACGCGAGCGGTCGGCACGCCGACGCCCGAAGCGGAAGGCAACAACGTCTGGGCCTCGGCCCAGCCGACGGAGTTCGGCGACCTGGTCGACGCTCAGACGATCGACGGCGACGACGACTTCTACTCGGTCGACGCGCTCGCGGGCGACACGCTGTACGTCAAGCTCTTCGACGCCGACAATCGCTCCGACGCGCTCGAGCAGGTGGACCTGGAACTCCTCGGACCCGACGGAACGACGCCCATCGACTTCCACTACGCGTCGGGCTGGAGGCTCGCGAGCGCCCTGATCCCCGCGGACGGGACGTACCACGTGCTGTGCTCGAACGCGGCGGTCGGCGCGACCAACTACGCCGTCGAGTTGCGGCTCCACCGGCGCAGCGCCTTCGAGGCCGAGCCGAACGATGAAGCGGGCGACGCGAGCGCGTTCAATCTGTCGAACTTCGCGGCCGGTGCGATCGGAGCGAGCGGCGACGAAGACTGGTACTCCTTCAGCGCGCAGGCGAACCGTCTGGTGACGATCTCGTGCGTCGCCGACAGCAACTCCAACGCTGCGTCCAACGGCTTCTGGTCATTCGCGACCTGGGGCTCGGACCTCGCGCCGAAGCTCGAGATCTTCGACACCGACGGAGTTGCGGTGCTCGCGACTTCGGTCTCGATCTCGCGCACCTACGCCTCGACCGAGAGCGTCGTCGACGCCCAGCCGGTGATGTCGGTGTCGTTCGTCGCTCCCGCCGCGGGCTCGTACTTCGTGCGCGTCACCTCCGACGACAACACCTTCGGGCCCGAGATGCTGTACTCGCTGCGAAAGCGCTAACCGCGTCGCGCAGGGGTCTTCTCCCGCCGCCCCGTTTCGTCGTGCAAAGCGGCGGACCGGGGCGGCTCTGTATCCGCGTGGGGAGCGCCGGGGTTTTTCTCGGCTCAGCGCGCCGCCGTGTTCTGGAGCGTTCGCAAGCGCTCCGCGCGCGCCGCGTCCTCGCCCGCCGCTTGCTCGGCCCACGCGAAGGTCGAGCGCACCTCGAAGTGCGCCGGACCGAGCAGGTCGCGCAACCCGCGCGCGCCGCGCTCGATGTCGTCCCAAGCATCGGCCGCGCGGCCCTGGGCGAGCGCGATGCGTCCGCGCAGCACTCGCAGCGCCGGCCAGGCCCACGTGCGCGGCTCGCGCTCCTCCGTGCGCGCGAAACCCGCGTCGACGTGCGCGAGCGCTTCGCCTTCGCGGCCTTCGTCGAGCGCGGTCGACGCGAGGACGAACTGCGCCTCGAGCGCGATCTCGATGTCGCCCGAGTCGGCCCAGCGCGCCGCGATGGCGCGCGCTTCCTCGCGCGACGCGTCGGAGCGTCGCAGCAGGCTCGCCAGCGAGACCTCGAGCCAGCCCCGTTGCGGCGCGTCGCTCGGACCGAGTTCCGCGAGCGCTTCGCGGAAGCAACGTTCGGCGGCTTCGAAATCGCCCAACGCCTCGTGCGCGGCGCCCGCGCGGTGCTGGCAGAAGCGCACCATGCCGTGGCGCGGACCGTGACGGTCGGAGAGCTCTTGCGCGGCGCTTTCGAAGAGCGCGACCGCCTCGTCGTGCCGGCCCTGCAGACCGAGCGCCACGCCGAGATTCGAGAGCGCGCGCGCGCAGTTCGGGTGCTGCAGGCCCAGTTTCTCGCGCAAGAACGCCAGCGCGCGACGGTAGACCGTTTCCGCGCCGGCGAAGTCGCCGCGGCGCTCGAGCACGACCGCGTGGTTGAGCTCGAAGGTCACCGTGGCGACGCTGTCCGGTCCGTAGAGCTCGCCCGCCTCCGCGAGCAGGCGCGCGTACACCGCGCCCGCTTCGTCGAGTTCGTCCTGGTTCACGAGCACCGACGCGAGCGTGTTGAGGTCGCCCAGGCGCTCCGAATGCAGACCCGGGCGCACGGCCGTCCCGAGCTCGAGCGCCTCGCGCGCGGAACGTTCGGCCGCGGGGTAATCCATCAAGGTCGCCTGCGTCACCGCGAGCGCCGACAGCACGTTCGAGCGCGACTTGCGCGCGTCTCCGGGCAGCTTGTCGACCAGCGCGCGCGCTTCCTCGAGCAACTCGAGCGCTTGGGCGGCGCGCCCGCGCTCGGACAGCGCGACCGCGAGCTCGAGGTGCGCATTGACGCCCGTCGCGCTCTCGAGCTCGCCGAGTTCCTTCAGCGTGTCGAGCGCCTCGCGCAGCACCGGGATCGAGCTCGCGAGCCCCGCGAGCCGGCGCGCCTTGCCGAGCGCGAGCTTCGCGAAGGCCGTGCGGCGGTCCCGATCGCCCAGCGAGCTCACGCGCAGCTCGACGGCGCGTTCGAGCGTCGCCACCGCCTCGGCGTACAGGTTCAATCCGCTGTACGACTCGCCGATGCGCTCGAGCATGCGCGCCGCGACCTCGGGCTGGTCGATCAGCGCGCGTTCGACGCGTTCGCGGCCGCGTTCGAGCAGCTCGCGCGCCGTGAGCTCCGTTCCGCGGCTGCGGCTGGGGTGCGACGCCGCGAACAGCTCGACCAGGAAGGCCGAGACCTGCTCGGCTTCGCGCGCTTCGAGCTCGGCTTTCGCGCGCTGTTCCGCCTCGCGAACGCTCGCTTCGTCGGCCGCGCGCCGCGCATCGACTTCGGCCGACAGCGAACGCTCGAGCTCGCGGCTGTGGCCGCGCTGTTGCCAGTACAGCCCGCTCGGAAGGCCGAGAACGAGCAAGCTCGCGCTGCCGAGCGCCGCCACGGTCGCGGGCCGGCGCTGCGCCCAGCGCCACGCCCGCAGCAGGCGACCCGGCGGCTTGGCGCGGATCGGGCGGTGCTCGAGCACCGCGCGCAGGTCGGCCCCGAACTCCGCCATCGTCGCGTAGCGGCGCGCCGAATCGCGCTCGATCGCCTTCAAGCACACGACCTCGAGATCGCGCGCCACGCGCCGGTTGTACAGCCGCGGCGACGGCGGACGGCCGTCGAGGATCGCGGCGCGCGTCTGTTCGGCGTTGTCGCCGCCGAACGGGGGACGCAAGGTGAGCAGCTCGTACAGCGTGACGCCGAGCGCGTACACGTCGGTGCGCGCGTCGATGTCCGCGGTGCGGCCGGCGACCTGCTCGGGCGCCATGTAGAGCACCGAGCCGAGCGCCGAGCCGCTCACGGTGAGCCGCAGCTCGTCCTGCGAGCTCGCGAGGCCGAAGTCGAGCAGCACGACGCGGCCCTGCGGCGTGACGGCGATGTTCGAGGGCTTGATGTCGCGGTGGAGCACGCCGCGCGCGTGCGCGTGGGCGAGCGCGTCGCACATCGCGAGCGCGATGCGCGCGCTCGCCTCGACCCAGCCCGCGCCGAACAACTCCGCGGCTTCGTCGCCGCCGTCCGCGATCGAGCCCGAAGCCTCGACGATCGCGCGCAGGTCGGCGCCGGTGAGGGATTCGGGCGCGCGCGCTTCGAGCGCCTGCAGCACGCTCGCGAGCGTGGCGCCCTCGACGAGCTCCATCGCGAAGTAGGGCACGCCGGCCGCCTCGCCGACGGTGTGGATGGCGACGATGCCGGGGTGCGCCAGGCGCGCGACCGCTTCGGTCTCGCGGCGGAAGCGTTCGCGCGCGCGCGGGAAGTAGAGGTGCTCGGGCCGGATCAGTTTGAGCGCGACCGTGCGGCCCAGGGGTTCCTGCTCGGCCTCGTACACGACCCCCATGCCGCCTCCGCCGAGGCGGCGCAGCAGGCGGAACTCGGCCAGCCGCTCCGGGAACTCCGGCGCGTTCGTCGCGCGCGGGAGCAGGTTCATCTGCAGCAGCATCCCGACGCGCTCGCGGATTTCGTCGGCGCGCTCCGGGCGAGCCGCGCACAGCCGCTCGACCGCGCCCGAATCGCCGCCGGAGAGCGCTTCCAGGCACATCTCGAGCTCCGGACCGAGGTCGTCGTCGCCGGAGGTGTCCGAGCGAGCGCGCTCGCCGGGGCCGGGCCCGGCGGCCGTCCCGCCAGATTCCCCAGATCGCTTCCCGGCATCCCCCCCGAAACGCTCGGCGCTCCCCGGGGCTCGCGCGGGGCCGGCGGGGGGCTCGCGGGGGTCCCTGGGCGCGGATTCGGGGTCAGGATCGGGACGCTCGGCCATCTCTCACAACCGTACCCCCGCGGGCGCGCCCCGGGGCGGCCTCCCGTCAAAGTCCCGTCGCGTCCCGCCCGTCCCGAAAGGATGGCGTATTCTCATGTTTGGCGCCGCGAGGGGCGTCGCCGACCCCGCGGGCGCCCGTAGGCCCCCGCGCGTTCCGAGTGTCGGCTCGCGCCCTTCGCCGCCGGAACCCATGCGTCGAACCGAAGATCGCGAACCGCCGCTCGAGCACCTTCTGGAAGAGCACCTTCCGTCGCTGCGCACCTACGTGCGGCGCAACATGGACGCCGCGCTCGCGGGCCGCGAGTCGTGCGCCGATCTGGTGCAGTCGGTGTGCCGCGAGGTGCTGCAGTCGCGCGGCGCCTATCGCTACCAGGGCGACGCGGCGTTCCGTCAGTGGCTGTTCCAGGTCGCGCTCCACAAGCTGATGGACCGGCGGCGTTTCTACCGCGCGGGAAAGCGCGCGGAGGAGGGCGTCGGACGAGAGAGGCTGGTGTGGAGCCGCGACGAGCTCGCGCGGCTCGCCGAGAGCGTGGGCACGCCGAGCGCCGATGCGATGTTGCGCGAGGAGCTCGAGTCGCTGTCGCACGCCTTGGAGCGGCTCACCGAGTCCGACCAGGACATCGTGCGCTGGGTGCACCTCGAGCACCTGAGCCACTCCGCCGTCGCCGAACGGCTCGGCTGCACCGAACCGCAGTCGCGCAAACGCCTGTTCCAGGCGCTGACGCGGCTCTCGCTCTACTTGCGCCGCGCCCGCGCGTGAGCGAGGCGGCGCTCAGAGCGAGCGCTCGCTCACTTCTTCGGGCCGGGCACGTGCTGGTCGACGAGGACCGGGTTTCCGTCGGGGTCGAACAGCATCAAGCTCGCGGGACCTGACGTGGACTCGTCGAGCCGGGGCGCCACGGCCAGGCCCTGACTCGTCAGCGCGCGCTGGATCTCTCGCACGTCGTCGAAGTCCGGCAGCGTGTTCATCGAGCGGTCCCAGCCGGGATTGAACGTGAGGGTGTTCCGCTCGAACATGCCTTGGAACAGCCCGACCGTGGCCGTGTCGTTCTGCAGGATCAACCAGTTCTGCGCCGGATCGCCGGCGACCGCCCGGAAGCCGAGCTTCTCGTAGAACGCGCGGGACGCGGCGAGATCCTTGACGGCGAGGCTCACGGAGAAGTTGCCGAGCTGCATGGGCGGCGTTTCTTGTTGTGGACGGGAATGCGGAGGCGGCGCTTGGAGCCGAGCGGCCGGACGCGAGCCTACTACAGCTGTAGTAGGCGTCAAGCGCCGCGTCGGACGCGCGCGGCGCGCAACGGGCCCGCGGAGCGTTTGAGGCTCGCGGCCACGGGTGGACCCTACCCCGCCGAGAAGTTCCTTCCGAGCGGCGATGCGCGGAAGGTCCTCGACTCCGTTCGCCGGAGCTGCTTTCCGGCGCGCCGGGCCCACCGGGTCCATATTTCATGGAACGGCCCCCCTCGCTCGGCGCTTGGCACCACGGTGGCCCTTCGGGTCGCCAGCTCTTCTCTCCTCCACACACTCACTCACGCGGGCGCTTCGCCCAACCTCCATGATTCGCACCCCCGCCATCCTCCTCGCTGCCACTGCGCTCTCCGGGGCCGCCTCCGCGCAGCAGTTCATCCTCATGCCGGACTCCACGGCCGACAAGATCGTCAAGTTCGACGCGCAGACCGGCGCCCTGATCGACGCGGACTTCATCCTCGACGCCAACGACCCGCTCACCTACGACTTCAGCACTCCGAAGGACGTGTTCCAGGTGGGTAGCGAGATCTGGGTGCTCGACCAGATCGCCGACCGAATCTTCCGCTTCGACCTCAACGGCGCCTGGATCGCGACGATCGACCCCGTGACGGGGACGCTGGACAACTGCCGCGGCGGAGAGTTCGTCAACGGCACGGTGTATGTCACCAACGACGGCTCCGGCAACGGCGCGACCATCGACACGGTCGTGATGTTCAGCCCCGCGGGCGTGCGCCTCGGATCGTTCTCGGTCGCCGACTCGGGCACGAGCCCCTTCGACGTGGTCGGATACAACGGCGAGCTGCTCGTCTCGCACTTCACGGCGACGAACAAGATCGGCCGCTACGACTACGCCGGAACGCCGATCCTCCCCGAGTTCCACAGCTCGAACGGCTCGACCGGCATCGACAGCCCCGAGCAGATGTGGGTCACCGCGGCCAACACGGTTCTCGTCGTCGGCTTCGCGACTCCGATCGGCACCTACGAGTACGACTCGACCGGCGCGCAGATCAACTTCTGGGCGAACGCGACCTTCCTTCGCGGCGTGTGCGAGCTCGGCAACGGCAACATCCTGATCTCGGACAACGGCGCCGTCGAAGTCCTCGACCGCGTCTCGGGCACGACCACGAACGTCTACACCTCGGGCGGCTGCCAATTCTTCGGCAAGCTCGACCTCGGCGGCAACTCGCCGACCGTCTACTGCACCGCCGGCACGTCGACGAACGCTTGCGTTCCGTCGATCAGCGCGTCGGCGCAGCCGAGCATCACCTTCGCGAACGCGTGCCAGATCGACGTCGCGAGCCTCGAAGGCCAGAAGCTCGGCCTGATCTTCTACGGCGTCGACAACACCGGCTTCGCTCCGAATCCGTGGGGCACGGGCACGAGCTTCCTGTGCGTGAAGTCGCCGACGCAGCGCACGGGTACGCAGAACGCCGGCGGAACCGCGAACCAGTGCAACGGCGCGTTCTCGCTCGACTGGAATGCGTACCAGGGTGCGCACCCCGGCTCGCTGGGCAACCCGTTCTCGGCGGGCGACAAGGTCTACGTGCAGGCGTGGTACCGCGACCCGCCGGCGCCGAAGACGACGAACCTCTCGGATGCGGTCGAACTGACGATCGTTCCGTGACAGGGGAATGAGCGAGGAGCCCGTCGCATCCGACCCAAATCGGCTGCGGCGGGCTCTTTTCGTTTCCGCTCGGGCTCGGGAGCGCGCGCGTCGCATCTGGTAGCGTCCGCACTGCGCTGCGGCCCATGTTCGAACCCATTCGCAAGTACCTCCACTGGCTCCACACCGGTTGGCCGGCGGGCACGGTGGAGCCGCTGCCCGAGGTCGCGAGCGACGGTTCGACCGCCGTGCCGGGCCTGTTCGTCGTGGGGGATCTGAGCGGCGTTCCGTTGCTCAAGCTCGCCGCCGACGGAGGCGCGCGCGTCGTGCAGGGCTTCCACGCGGACGCCGAGTTCGCGGCGGGTCGCGAGAGCGGCGCGGTCGACGTCGCCATCGTCGGCGCGAGCGTCGCGGGCATGGCGGCGGCGCTCGAAGCGCGCAAGCTGGGGCTGAGCTACGTCGTGATCGAGGCGAACGAGCCGTTCTCGACGATCGCCAACTTCCCGGCGCGCAAGCCGATCTTCCTGTATCCGACGGCGTTGAAGCCCGCGGGCGAGCTCGCGCTCACCGCGGACGTGAAAGAGGCCCTGGTCGACGAGTTGCGGGAGCAGACGCGCGACATCGAGGTGAAGCGCGCGCGGGCCGAACACGTGGAGCGGGCCCGCGGCGCGCTCGAAGTCGTGCTCGAAGGCGGCGAGCGCGTGCGCGCGCGGCGCGTGGTGGTGGCGATCGGCCGCTCGGGCAACTACCGCAAGCTCGGCGCGCCCGGCGAGGAGCTGCCGCACGTCTTCAACCGCTTGCACGACCCGGCGGATTACGCGGACAAAGACGTGCTCGTCGTCGGCGGCGGCGACACGGCGCTCGAAACCGCGGCGGCGCTCGCGAAGAGCGGCGCGCGCGTGACGCTGTCGTACCGGGGCGCGGAATTCTCACGCGCGAAGCCCGAAAACGTCGCGGCCGTTCGAGCGGAAGGGAACGTGCGCGTGCTGCTCGAGACGACCGTCAAGAGCCTCGATCGCGACGCGGTCGAACTGTCGAACGGCGCCGGCGCCGTCGAGCGCGTGCGCGCCGACGTCGTGTTCCCGATGCTCGGCCGCGAACCGCCGCTCGACTTCTTCCGCCGCTCCGGCGTTCCGATCCGCGGCGAGTGGCGCACGTCGACGAAGCTCTCCTTCGCCGCGTTCCTCGCCTTCTGTGTCTTCCTGTACCTGTGGAAGGCCGACAAGTTCAAAGCGGCCTTCGAAGCCCGCGGCTGGTTCCCGTACGACATGGGAGCGGGTTTGAAGAGCTGGGCGAGCTCCGCGAGCGATCCCGCGAGCTTGCTGGGCACGCTCGCGATCACGCTCGACGAGCCGGGCTTCTACTACTCGTTCGCGTATTGCCTGTGCGTCGTGCTGTTCGGCTTCGCGCGAATGCGCAAGCGCCCGACGCCCTACGTGCGCGTGCAGACCTGGTGCCTGATGGCGATCCAGGTCGTGCCGCTGTTCCTGCTGCCGTACCTCGCGCTGCCGCTCGCGGGTCACAACGGCGCCTTCGACGACGGATGGGGCGAGAGCTTCGCCGACGCGCTGTTCCCGGGCGCCGACTACGGCCACGGCCGCGAGTACTGGCGCGCGTTCGGGCTCGTGCTCGCGTGGCCGCTGTTCATCTGGAACGTGTTCACCAGCGAACCGCTCTGGGCTTGGCTCGCGATCAGCCTCGTGCAGACGTTCGTGATCATCCCGCTGATCGTGTGGCGCTGGGGCAAGGGCGCCTACTGCAGTTGGATCTGCTCGTGCGGCGCGCTCGCGGAGACGCTCGGCGACGCCTACCGCACGAAGATGCCGCACGGGCCGCGCTGGAACCGGCTCAACATCGTCGGCCAGGTCGTGCTCGTGCTGGCGTTCGCGATCTTCGCGCTGCGCGGTGTGGCTTGGAGCGCGCCCGAGAGCGGCTTGGGCCGTGCGTTCGCCTCGGCGGCGAGCGCGATGACCAGCGGCTACTACCACATCGTCGACCTCGGACTCGCGGGCATCGTCGGAGTCGGGTTCTACTTCTGGTTCAGCGGGCGCGTGTGGTGCCGCTTCGCCTGCCCGCTCGCGGCTTTGATGCATGTGTACACGCGCTTCTCGCGCTTTCGCATCTTCGCCGACAAGAAGAAGTGCATCTCCTGCAACGTGTGCACCAGCGTCTGCCACCAGGGCATCGACGTGATGGCGTTCGCGAACAAGGGCCAGCCGATGGAGGACCCCGAGTGCGTGCGCTGCTCGGCGTGCGTGCAGATGTGCCCGACGGGCGTGCTCGAGTTCGGGCAGCTCGACGCGCGGAGCGGCCGCGAGCTCGGCCGCGACTCGTTGCGCGCGACGACCTCGAAGTGATCAGCGCCCGCTGAGCCGCGGGTCGAGCTCGAGCGCGAGTTCGAGCATGTCCGCCGACCACTCCCCG
Organism: uncultured Planctomycetia bacterium; assembly: GCA_937952135.1. Lineage (GTDB taxonomy): Bacteria > Planctomycetota > UBA1135 > UBA1135 > WYBT01. The sequence goes on along the minus strand of CALFYL010000407.1, from coordinate 53,849 downwards.
CGCCCCAGCCGCGCCACGAGCGGCGCCACGCGCCGAAGCGCATCCGCCGCGCGCGCCGCCTCCTCGGGAAGGCCGAACTCCCGCGCGGCCGCGCTGAAGGCGCGCGCCGTTTCGCAGAGCAGTTGCGTGTGGTCGAGACGGCTCGGCTCGATGGCGGTCACGTGTTCGGCGAGCGTCAGGGACTCCTCGAACAGCTTCCACGCTTCGTCCTGCAAGCCGTAGCGAGCGTGCAGACTCGCCGACGCGCGGCACGCGGTGGTCAGCCACAGGGTGAGATCGCGGTGCCGCGGCTCGAGGTCGCAGGCGGCGTTTGCGAGCCGCACGCTCTCTTGCGCGTGGCGCAGCGCTCCTTCTCGGTCCGCGCTGCTTCGCCCGCTTCCAACGTCGCGATCCGAACCGACGCCGTCCTCGTTCGCGAACGCGCTCAGGAGGTGCGCGTGGCTCAGGTTCGAGAGGTACTTCCAGTTGTGGGAGTCGCGTTCGACGATCCACAGCGCGTCGGCGAGGCGCTCCCGCGACAGCGCATCGGCCGTCGCGCGGTCGCCTCGCTCGTGCGCGACGGCCGCGACGCGTTCGAGGCTCCAGCCGAGGTCTTCGAGCAGTTCGAGATCGCCGGGATGCTCGCGAACCAGGCGGCGGTCGATCTCCAGCGCGCGCGCGAACCACTCGTCGCGCGCCTGGGGCGAGCCGCGGTCGCGGCACGCTTCGCCGAGCTTGGCGCACAGTTGCGAGGAGTGCGTCCACGACTCGACGTCGCTCGGATCGTCCGAGAGCATGCGTTCGCGGATCGCGAGCGCGGCGCCGGCGTTGGCTTGCTGGCTCGCGTACTCGCCGCTGGATTGGTCGAGGATCGCGAGCTGGTGCAGCGTGTGCGCGAGCGCGGCGTTGAGCGAACGGTTGTGCGGGTCGGCCTCGAGGTGCTCGGCGATGCGTTCCGCCATGGACTCCAGCACGCCGCGCTGCTCGGCGCCGAAGCCCAGGCGCGGCGCGAGCCGGGTCAGGTGCTGCGCGAAGTAGTCGAGCGTTTCGCTGGTCCGCGCGAGCTGGCGGCGCTCCGCGCGCAGGCCGTGCACGGCGACGGCCAGCCCCGCGCAGAGCGTCGCGAGCAGGGCGAGCGTCGCCACGGACACCGTTCGATGGCGCACGATGAACTTGCGCGACTGTTCGACGAGGGTCGGACGGCGCGCGCGCACGTTGCGCCGCTCGAGGAAGTTCGTGAGGTCCTCGGCGAGCTCTCCCGCGTTCGCGTAGCGCCTCTCCGGCGCCTTCTCGAGGCACTTCGCGACGATGGCGTCGAGGTCCGGCGAGATGTACGGGCGTCCGTCGCGCAGCCGCGCCGGCTCGACCTCCGACACCGCGCGCAACGCGTCGAGCAGCTCGAGCTGGTCCACTTCGAGTGGGAGGCGCCCGCTCACGAGCTCGAACAGCATCACGCCGAGCGCGTAGATGTCGGCCCGCGGTCCGACGCTTCCGTGCTCGCCGCGCGCTTGCTCCGGCGCCATGTAGGCCGGAGTTCCGAGCAAGGCGCCGGAGCGCGTCTCGTGGGGGCCGCTCGCCGAACTCTCGCCGACGAGCCGCGCGAGTCCGAAGTCGAGCACGCGCACGCGGCCGTGCTCGTCGACCATGACGTTCGAAGGTTTCAGGTCGCGGTGCACGATCGAGCGCTGGTGCGCGTGCGCGAGCGCGTGGCACAGCTCGACGAACACGCGCAGCCGCGCGCTGAGCGGCGGGCGCACGGTCGCGACGAACGCGTCGAGGGTCGAGCCGCGCACGAGCTCCATCGCGATCCACGGCGTGCCGTCGGGGTAGGTCGGCGCGACTCCCACGCCGAGCACCTGCGCGATGCCGGGGTGCTGGAGCGTCGCGAGGATCTCCGCTTCCCGTTCGAAGCGTTCCAGCGCGCCGGGCCCGAGCGAATCGGTGCGCAACACTTTGAGCGCCACCTCGCGCGGCGGGCGCAACTGCTTCGCGCGGTACACGAGGCTCGACGCGCCGAAGGCGATGCGCTCGCGCAGCTCGAAGCCGGGGATCTCGAGCGCCGCGCGCGGAGCGCCACGCCCGGACGCAGCGGCGCCTTCGACGTCGCGCGCGGCGTCGCTGTCGGGGGGCCGCTCCAGAAAACCCGCCGGCTGGCTCTCCGCGTGTCCGAGCAGCTCCTCGACCTCGCCACGCAGTCGCGAGTCGCCCGCGCACGCACGCTCGAGAAACGCAGGTCGCTCAGCGGGCGGAAGTCCGAGCGAGCTCTGGAACAGCTCCTTGACCCGCTGAAAGTGCTCGCGATCCATGCCCGGCGCCGATCGTCGCACCGCGCGGCGATTCGAGCAACTCGCGCGCGATCGGCGCGGCGCCTCGCGCGTTCGTGCCTGCTATGCTCCGTGCGCCGCAGGGCTTCCCCCCTGGGGTTGGAGGACCCTTGGCTCGCGACACCACCGAACCGCCGACGGACGGCCGTCCCTCCGACGACGATGGGCTGGACCATCGCTTGTCGGAGATCTACGAAGCGCTGCATTCCCTGGCGCGGCGCGCGGTGCGTGTGCGCGCGGGTCAGCCGCTGATGGACCCGACGGAGCTGGTCCACGAGTGCTACCTCAAGCTGCGGCGAAGCGCGCTGGCGGGCGACTTGCCGCGCACCGAGCTGCTGTCGCTCGCCGCGACGGCGATTCGAACGCTGCTCGTCGATCACGCGCGCCAGGCGGCGCGGCTCAAGCGCGGCGGCGGCATGACGCGCATCACGCTCCACGCCGACGAGCTCGCGGCGCAGGAGACGGTCGACTTGCTCGCGCTCGATTCGGCGCTCGGGCGGCTCGCGGAGCTCGATCCGCGCATGGCGCGCGTCGTCGAGCTGCGCTTCTTCGCGGGCTTGACGGTGGAGGAGACCGCGCAAACCCTCGGCGTGAACGCCTACACGGTCGAGCGCGAGTGGGCCATGGCGCGCGCCTGGCTGCACCGCGAGCTCGGGTCGTGAGTCGTCGCCGCGAGCTCCCGTGAGGAGCTCGATCAGCCGCGCAGCGCTTCGAGCTCTTCCCAGCGCGCGTAGAGCTTCGCGTTGAGCGCGTCGACCTCGGCGCGGCGCGCCTTCACGCGCTCGAGCTCCGCCTTCGGCCCGCTGTACAGCGCCGGCTCCGACAGCCGCGTGTCGAGCTCGCCGAGTTCCTTCTCGAGCGCACCGATCTTCTCGGGCAGCTCGTCGAGTTCCTTTTGCTGCCAAGGCGTGATGCGCTTGCGCTTCGTCGCCTTGTCGTCCGTCGCCGAGGGCGCGGGGACTTGCCTGGCCGCCTTCGGCGCCGCGGCGGAGCTCGCCGCGCGCTCCGCCGCGAGCTTCTCGAACAAGCTGCTGAGGTCGCCGGTGTGCAGCCGCATGCCTCCGTGGCCGTCGAAATAGAGGATGTGCGTCGCGACGCGGTCCAGGAACCAACGGTCGTGGCTCACGACGATCACGGCGCCGGGAAAGGCGAGCAGCGCCTCTTCGAGCGCGCGCAGCGTCGGAAGGTCGAGGTCGTTCGTCGGCTCGTCGAGCACGAGCACGTTTCCGCCCGCGCACAGGAGCTTCGCGAGCAGGATGCGGTTGCGCTCGCCGCCCGAGAGCTGCGCCACGCGCGCGAACTTCATGGGTCCGGGGAACAGGAAGCGCTCGAGGAAGCTCTCGACGCGGATCGCGCGGTCGCCGACCATCACGACTTCGCTCTTGCCCGCGATCTCCTCGATCACGGTGTTCTCCGGGTCGAGGTCCGTGCGGAGCTGGTCGATGCGCGCGAAGCGCACCGTCTCGCCGAGCGAGAGCGTGCCGCTGTCGGGCGCGAGCTCGCCGAGGATCAGTTTGAGCAGCGTGGTCTTGCCCGCGCCGTTCGGCCCGACGACTCCCAGGCGCGTTTTCGGCCCGATTTCGAGGTCCAGCGGCGGCACGATCACGCGCGCGCCGAAGCGCTTGCTCAGGCCCTTCGCTTCGATCACGCGCGAGCCGAGCCGCGGCCCGGGCGGGATCTCGAGCTCCAGCTCGCCCGCCAGCTCCTCGGGCGCCGCATCGAGCAGATCGCCGTAGCGTCGGATGCGCGCCTTCGCCTTGGTCGTTCGCGCCGGCGCGCCGCGCCGCATCCACACCGTCTCGCGCCGCACGAGGAGCTGGCGCGCGCTCTCCGCGTTGCGTTCGCTCGTCAGCCGCGCCGCGCGCGCTTCGAGGTACTCGCCGTAGCCGCCGACGTACTCGTACAGCTCGCCGCGGTCGAGCTCGACGATGCGGTCGACGACGCGATCGAGGAAGTAGCGGTCGTGCGTGACCATCAAGAGCGGCGTGCGCGTGTCGAGGAACCAGTCCTCGAGCCACTCGGTGACGAGCGCGTCGAGGTGGTTGGTCGGTTCGTCGAGCAGCAGGAGGTCCGGCGCGCTCACGAGCAGGCGCGCCAGCGCGACGCGGCGCCGCTCGCCGCCCGACATCGGGCCGCACAAGGCGTCGGGATTCTCGAGGCCGAGCGAATGCAGCGTCGACTCGACGCGGTGCTCGACGTCGTGGCCGCCGAGGCGCTCGAGTTCGAGCTCGAGCCGCGCCTGGCGGGAGAGGATGCGCTCCAGCTCGTCCTCGCGCGCGGTTTCGAGCTCGCGGTGCACGCGCTCGACTTGCGCGAGAACCTGCTCGCGCCCCGCGATGCCGCCGTGCACGACCTCGCGGGCCGTGCGCGCGCCGTCGAGAGCGGGTTCTTGCTCGAGGTACCCGAGCCGCACGTCGCGCCGGAGCGTCCGCGTGCCGCCGTCGAAGGGCTCGACGCCGGCGAGGATCTTGAGCAAGGTCGTCTTGCCGCAGCCGTTCGGGCCGAGGAGGCCGACGCGCTCGCCTTCCCCGATCGCGAGCGAGACGCCGCGAAGGAGGACGCGCTCGTTGAAGCCTTTGACGAGCTTTTCGACGGTGAGCAGCGACATGGGAGGGCGAGTAGGATGCCGCGCGTTGCGCCGCCGCGCCATCGAACTTCTTCGGGCTGCGGTCGACGCGGTCTCGAGTTCGAACGATGCGCGCGCGTGTTCTTCTGTTGACGACGGTGGTGGTGCTCGCCGCGGCGCTCCTATGGCTCGCCACGCGTCCGAGCTCGGGCGGGGACGAGGCCGCGCAGGCGGGAAGAGCGTCGCGGACGAGTTCGACCGCAGCGCCCGCTGACGCGGGCGCGCCGTCGCCGGAGACCTCGCCGCCCGCGCCGGTCGAAGATGCGCCGCTCGTTCCCTCGCCGCGGCGCGAAGCGGATCCGAGCGCGGGGATCGCAGCGGTTCTCGGGCGCGTGACCTTCGAGGGCGGCGCGCCTGCGTCCGGCGTGCTCGTGCGCCTGTTCGGGCACTCGCGCGGCGCGGCGCCGGTCGAGCAGCGCACCGACGCGGAAGGGCAGTTCGAATTTCTCGTCGAGAGCGGCACGTGGCAGCTCGGCGGCGAAGCTCCCGCGGGGTTCCTGTCGTGGCGCGCCGAGCTCGAGCTCGCGCCCGACGCCGCGCCGCGAGCGGACCACGTGCTCGTAAGCGCCACGCCGCTGTGCGTCCGCGTGTGGAACCTCGTCGAAGGCGTGGTGCAGCCGCTGGAGAACGCGCGCGTCGCCGTCGCGCTCGGCGATGCCGACGGCGTCGATCAACGCACGTGGAGTTCCGGCGCGCCGCTCGCGTGGAACGTCACCGATCACGAGGGCCGCTGCTCGGTCGGCGCCGCGCCGTGGAGGCAGCAGATGCTCTTCGTCGAAGCGGAAGGTTTCGCCGCCGCGGCGTTGCGCGTCGACGCGCGCCAGGCGGAGTTCGTGCAACTGGCGCAGGGCGACGGCTGCGTGCACGTCTTCCTCGACCGCATCGGCCCGACGCTCCGCGGCCGCGTCGTCGGCGCCGGCGGAGAACCGCTCGCCGGTGCGCTCGTGAGCGTGTTCGCGCCCTTCGTCGAGGAGCGCGGCTACGCGCTGCAGTTCGGACTGCTCGGCGCGCGCGCCGGCGAGATCGGCAACTTCCTCTTCGCGGCCTCGAGCACGCGCCCGGCGGCGACGACGGACTCCGACGGACGCTTCGTGGTCGCGTCGCCCGATCCCGCCGCCGGCCCGCGAACGGCCTTCGGATTCGTCGTCCACCCCGGTCGCGCGGACTACCCGCACCACCACGTGCACGAGCTCGATCCGTTCACCTTCGGCCAGCCTCTGGAGGTCGCGATCCGCGTCGACCCCGGCCGCGAGTACGAGCTCGAGCTCGTCGACGAGCAGGGCCAGATCCACGAAGGCGTCGCGAGCGTGCGCGACCCCGATGGCCGCGCTTACGCACCGCCCGGCCGGCGCCTCGAAGCGCACCTCGAGAGCGCGCACGCCGGCCGCTTCTTCCCGCTCGTCGACGGCCGCTTGCGGCTGCGCCACGTCGGCGGCCTCGTCACCGTGGGCGTCTCACCGGCCGGCGAGTTTCGCGAGGACGAAGTCATGGTGACGCTCCCTCCCGCCGGCGCCGAGGGCCCGCTGCGCGTCGTGATTCCGCGCTGAAGCGCGCGGCGCGAACGAAATCCGACTCGGTTGAGGGCGCCGCGCGCTCCGTGTTGTCGATTCCGTCGGACCCTCGTTGCCCACGGAGGCGCTCATGTCCCTGTCGATGCTCTCGTTTTCACGTGTGCTGTGTCTCGTGGTGTGCGCCGGGGGTTCGCCTGTGCGAGCGATGGCCGGCGACGACGAGGTGAAAGCGCGGCCGCCGCAGGTCGGCGAGGTCGCGCCGCCGCTCGGCGGACTCGGGTGGCTGCAGCTCGACGAAGACGCAGGCGGAAAGGCGCCGGATCTGCTCGCGATGCGCGGCAAGGTCGTGGTCGTGACGAGCTATGGCCACTACTGCGACTCGTGCGTGAAGAGCGCCGTGCCGACGGCGATCGCCTTGCGCGCGTCGAATCCCGGCGAGTTGTGCGTCGTGTCGTTCACCGGGCCCTGGGGCGAGGACACGCAGGAGCAAATCCTGGCCGAAGCGCGCAAGCTCGGCATCCGGCACGCGATCGGCTGGGCGAGCTACTTCGCCGAGGACACGCCGTACCTCGACATGCTCTCGCAGCCGAGCCTCAGCCACGCGTACGTGATCTCGCGCGCGGGCGGCATCGTGTGGAAGGGCGATGCGGCGACGAAGCGCGCGGACTACCTCGAGGCGGTTCGCAAGGCGCTCGACGCGCCGGTCTTGGCGCCGCTCGAGCAGCCGTTCGTGCACGAGCTCTCCGAGGCGGTGAAGGCGTATTCGCTCGGCGAGCTCTCCGTTGTCGCGCCCCAGGTGCAGTCGGTGCTGAAGAAGCTCGGCTCGAAGTCGACGCCCGAGGCGCAGCGCGTTCGCGACGACGCGCAGAGGTTGCTCGAACGGCTCGAAGCGTCGCGCAAGCAGTTGATGGACGCGCTCGAGGTGTGCGGCGGCGCCGGCGACGGCGAGAAGTTCCAGAAGCTGATGCCGCAGGTCCGCAAGGCGTTCGGCAAGGGCGAGGAGAGCGGCCGCTGCGACCAGCTCGAGATGTACATCGGCGTCCACACGAACAAAGGGCCCGAGAACCGCGCGTGGGCGCAGTGGTACGAGCTCGCGGCGCAGCGCCCGCCGACGTTCCCGGCGCTGCACGACAAGGCGGGGCAGAAGTTCGCGCGCGAGCTCGCGAAGTACGCGAAGGCGCCGGACGCGCCCGGTGCGAAGCAGGCGCTCGCGTGGCTCGAGAGCTTCGAGGCGCTCGCGCCGCGGAAGTAGCTGTCGCTGCTTGCGCGCGTGTTCCGTGCGGATCGGCGCGCCGACCTGAGCGGCCGACTCGAGCGGCCGAATCGAGCGCCCGAATCGAGCGCGGATTCGCGCGCTGGGCGGGGGCTTGGCGAACCCGCGAGTTCGATGCAAAGTGGGCGGCTCCCGATGCTTCGCTCCACCTCGCTCGCTGTCTTCGCGCTCGTCGCGTTGCTCGCACCCTCCGCGCCCGCCCAGGGCGGCTACACCACCGAGAAGCACCCCGACATCGGCGTCACGCTGCCGCGGGCGCGCGACTACGAGGAGGTGCCGACGCAGCCCGACGAAGAGCACGTGGTGCTCTACTACATCGAGCGCGCGCCGAAGGACCCGAAGAACGCGCGCAAGGTGCGGCCGCAGCTCAGCGTGGTGTGGATCGACTACGTGCCCGATCCGCCGCCGCCGGGCGCGAACGCACAACCCGACGGGCCGCCGCCCGACGCGCCGCCGGAGGAAGAGGGGCGAACGAAGGCGGCGCCGATGCCGCGCGCGCCCGTGCCGCCGCCGAAGCCGACGATCAATTCGCTGGAGCGCTTTCTCGAGCAGCGCACGCCGTGGGCGCTCGGACGCGGCGAGCCGGGCAAGACGCGCTCGGGTTATCCGGCGCGCATCGTGCAGCTCGCGCCGAAGGAGGACGCGAGGCCGCAGGGAGTGGCGTGGGCGTACGTGTTCGAGCTTCCGCAGAAGCGCACGATCGCGTTCATCGGCGAGTGCGCGGCGAACGACCTCGACGAGCAGGCGAAGATCTGGCGCTACATCGCCGAGCACGCGGACTTCGACGAGCCCGAGGGCTCGAACCTCGAGAAACTGGCGCAGCGCTACCGCAGCTCGAACCTGCGCGGCGTGGAGTTCCGCGTGAAGGCGCGCTCGCAGCTCGTGCGCGGCTGGAAGGCCGAGGACACCGAGAACTTCATCGTCGTCCACCACACGCCCGACCAGCCGCTGGTGCGCGCGATCTGCGCCGACATCGAGGCCATCCGCAAGGAGTACCTCAAGCTGTTTCCGCCGGCGGGCCCGATCGACGCCGTGTCGGTGGTGCGCGTGTGCAAGGACCGCGGCGAGTACATGGCCTACGGCGGCATGCCGGGCAGCGCGGGGTATTGGAATTCGCAGTCCGAGGAGCTCGTGTTCTACGACGCGACGGTGAAGGAGAAGGGCAAGCGCGCGACGGGCGAGGCGAACACGTTCATCGTGCTCTACCACGAGGCGCTGCATCAGTACATCTTCTACTCGGCGGGCGCGGTGCCGCCGCACTACTGGTTCAACGAAGGCCACGGCGATTACTTCTCGGGCGCCAACGTGCGCGGCGGCAAGGTCGCGTCGATCGGCCTCAATCCGTGGCGCATCGGCTACGTGCAGCAGCTCCTCGAGCGCAACCGGATCATCCCCTGGAAGGACATCGTCGGTTTCGAGCGCGCGCAGTTCTACGACCCTTCGCGCATCGGGCAGTGCTACGCGCAGGCGTGGTCGATGGTCTATTTCCTGCGCAAATCGCCCGTCGTGCAGAAGCACGCCATCTGGTCGAAGATCCTCGACACGTACTTCGCGGCGCTCAAGGAGGACTACTCGCGCCAGCTCGAGTTGCTCGGCAAGCGAGGGCTCGCCGACCAGCCGCAGGAGCGCGAAGGCGCCGGCCAGCGCGCGCGCAAGTACGCGCTCGAGCTCGCGTTCGCGGGCGTGAACTTCGAGGAGCTGCAGTCCGAGTGGCGCAGCTTCGTCGAGAAGCTCGACTACAAGGCGAAGTAGCGGCGGCGCACGGGCGCCGCGCGCGAAATCTCAGGGCTCGAACTCGATTTCGACTTCCGTGTACTCTCCGGGACGCACGGTGAACCGCGCCTGACCGGACACGCCGCCGCACGCGATGCGATCGTGCTCGAGCGTGTACTCGCCGGCGCCCAGCGCAAAGGTCGAAGGCGGCGACGAAGAGATCGAGAGGCTGCGGAGGACCGTTGTGGCGGCGCCCTCCCCGCGCGCGGAGAGGGTCCCGCGCAGGGGCAGGCCGATGCTTCCCCGCAGGGGCGAACCGTTGCGATCGCGGATCGTCACGCGCGCCAGGCCGTAGTTCGCGAGCGACAGATTCAAGTTCGCCGTCGGGGCGTCGACGACGAGCGTCTGCGGCGCTTGGATCCACACACCGCCGGGCCCGATATAGCTGGCGCGATAAGCGCCGTAAGGAACGCCTTCGAGGAGCACCGGCGTCGTGAACGACAGCTCGCACGGGAACTCTTGGCTCTCGCCGGCCTCGTTGCTGAGGAGCAGCTTGCTGACCGGCGGTCGGGTCTTCGACAACTCGGCGCGGAGCACTTCGCTCGCGCCGGAGCCGATCACGCTCAGAGTCGCGAAGCCCGCGGTCGTGCGAACGAGCGGCACGACGACTTCGGAAAAGCCCGACTCGATGGGCGTCGCGTTGAACTCGATCGTGGCCGGCGCGTAACCCGGCAGCTTCAGCTCGACCTTCTCCGGGCCGAACTCGGGCTGTTCGACGTCCGACGTGAACACGTACTGCAGCACGTGGGGTTCGCGAACAAGATCGCTCGGCCGCGCGCCGCCGAGCACGAGCAGGCCGTCGCTCAGCGCGGTCGCTCGGCGTCGCGGGTCCGAGCCCGAGAGCTTGGCGTACTCCCGCGGACCGATGCTCGGCATTTGCGCGGGCGCGCTTCCGTCGAGCAGTCGGAGTTTCGCGCCGTAAACGCGTCGCATCCGCAGGCCGACGAAGCCGCCGTCCACGGCTGCTTGCGGAGCCGGCGTCGCCCAACCGCCGCCGCCGGCGTCGAGTTGGAAGCGACTGGCCTTCGCGTGGACTTGGAACGAGAACTTCCCGTCGGCGTCGGTCCAGGTGAGCTGCAGCCCGTCGACGGGCTCGCCCGCGAGCACGCGCAGCATGTCGTCGGCCGTTGGGTTCGTGCGCCAGTTGCGCCGCCGCAAGAGGACTTGGCAGCCCGCACCCACGGTCGCCCCGTCGCCGTACTGCACGTAGCCGCTGATCGTGCTCGGCGTAACGAGGACCGCGTCTTCGAGCACGAGCTGCAACTCGGTCGCGAACGGATCGAGCGGCTCGACGGCGTCGAAGTAGCGCTTCGCGCGCGCGTGCACGAACGCGCCGCCGAGCAGCGCGCTCGCGCGGATCGTGCACGCTCCTTCGAGCCCGATCGTCTGGCTGTAGAGCTCGCTCCCTTCCTCCGAGAGGATCGACACGGTCGCGCCGACGATCGGCGCAAGGTCGGCGTCGACCACGGCGACTCGCAGCCCGTCGGGACGAGCCGCGACGGCGGTGCGATCGACGGGGGAGTGGGCGGCGCTCTCGGGCGTCGTCGCGCCTTCGGCGGGCGGTTCCGGTCTCGGCGCAGGCGCTTCGAAGCGTGCAACGCTCTCGATCGCGGCCAGCGGCGCGGAGCCGACCTCGATTCCGCGCGGCGTCGACGACGAGTACAGCCACAGGATTGCCAGGCCGAGCGCCGCCGCGAGCGCCGCGAAGGCCAGTCGGACGTGGGAACTCGAGCTCATCTCCGCTCCTGTCTTCTGTGGGTGCTCAGCGCGAACCCGCCGCGACCTTCTCCGCTTCGCGCAGCGCGCGCAGCACGTTGTCGCCGAGCACCTTGCGAATGTCGCCTTCGCTCCAGCCGCGATTCATCAGCTCCTGCGTGATGTACGGATAGCCGCTGACGTCCTCGAGCTGCTCGGGAAGCATCGAAATGCCGTCGTAATCCGATCCGAGCCCGACGTGGTCGACCCCGGCGACGCGCGCGATGTGTTCGATGTGGTCGACGACGTCGAGCACGGTTCCGCGCTCGAGCTCGAGGCCCGCCTGCCACTCGCGGAACTTCTCGCGCCGCACGGCCTCGTCGGGGTACTGCTCGGCGAACCGACGCCGCACCTCGAACATGTTCGCGGTCTTGACGGCGTTCTCGCGCACGATGAAACCCGAAGCGAAGTTCACCATCACGACTCCGCCGTTCTTCGCCACGCGCTCGAGGATTTCGTCGGGCACGTTGCGCGGGTGAGGCGCGAGCGCGAAGGCCGACGAGTGCGAGGCGATGATCGGCGCCGTCGAGACGCGCAACACGTCGTCCATGCACTCGACGGAGACGTGCGAGATGTCGACCAGCATCCCGATGCGGTTCATCTCGCGCACCACGCGTTCGCCGAACTCGCTCAGCCCGCCGTGGCGCGGCGCGTCGGTCGCGGAGTCGGCCCACGAAGTCGAATCGGAGTGGGTGAGCGTCATGTAGCGCACGCCGAGCGCGTAGAACATGCGCAACGCCGCGAGCGAGTCCTCGATCGAGTAACCGCCCTCGATGCCGAGCAGGCTCGCGATCTTGCCGGCGCGACGGATGCGTTCGACGTCGTCGGCGGTGCTCGCGAGCTCGAACACGTCCGGATAGCGCGCGATCATGCGGTGCACGAGGTCGCACTGCTCGAGCGTGCGCTCGAGGGCGTCGCCAGTCCGCTCGGTGCTCGCGGAGACGTACACCGACCAGAACTGAGCCCCCACGCCGCCCGTGAGCAGGCGCGGGATGTCGGTGTGGAACTCCGGCCGCGGCTCGGCGAGGTCGCAGTCGTCGAAGTGCTCGAGCGTGCGGTCGCGCATCGCGCCGGGCAGATCGTTGTGGCCGTCGAACACCGGCAGATCCTCGCGGTGGAGCCGCGCGGCGCGCTCGCTCAGGGTCACGCGCGTTCCGCGCGGCGTGGGAGCGCTCTCGCTCCGAACGGGAACTTCGGCGCAGGCCCCCAGTGTGCTGATCGCAAGAAGCTTCGCGAGGGACTTCATGGGGCCAGAGTACCGGCCCTATCCTCGGGCGGACGCACCTCCTTCGCCCTATCCTCGCCGCCATGTCCACGACGTCCTCGTCCGCCGCATCCACTCGCCGACTGTTCGCCCTCACGTCGCGGGGACTGCGCGAGCTGCGCGTCGAAGCGGGCGCGGACGGGGCCTCGAGCGCGACGCCTAGCACGTCTCCGAGCGCCGTCCACGACCTGCTCGAGCGCTTGCCCGGAGGCGTGTACTCCGCGCTGCGCACGTTCCACCACAACCGCTTCCTGTGGCTCGACGCTCACCTCGACCGCACCGAGCGCTCGATGGCCGGCTTGGGCTGGCCGCGGCGTCTCGACCGGCCCGCGCTGCGCGCCGCGCTGCACCGCGCTGCGACCGAGTACCCGCTCGCCGACTCGGTCGCGCGTTTCGACGTGCTGCGCGACGAGTTCGAGCTGCAAGGCGAGCGCGCCTCGGTGTTCCTCGCGCTCTCGCCGTTCGTTGCGGTCCCCGCGGAGTTCCTGCGCGACGGCGTGCGCGTCGACCTCGCTCCGCAACTGCACCGGACCACGCCGCGCATCAAGACCACCGACTTCGTCCGCGTGCGCAAACCGATGCCGCTCGGCACGAAGGAGCGCTACGAACACATCCTGCTCGACGACCAGCGCCGCGTGCTCGAGTGCTCGAGCTCGAACATCGCGTTCGTGCGCGACGGCGCGGTCCTTTCGGCGGGCGACGGCGTGCTCGAAGGCATCACCGCGCTCGTCCTTCGCCACGTGGCCGCATCGATGGGGGTGCGTTGGATCGACGAACGGCTTCCGCTGTCCGCGCTCGACACCGTCGACGAAGCGTTCCTCTCGAGCTCTTCGCGCGGCATCGTCCCGATCGTCGAAGTCGAAGCGGACCGCATCGGCGACGGACGCGTCGGGCCGATCACGCGGCGCCTCACGGCGGGCTACTACGAGTTCGCCGAGCGCGAAGCGGCGCCCGCGGAGTGACGCGCCCGCGCGCCGCTACCGGCCGCGGAGGTGGAAGTCGTCGAGCACGAGCTTCGCGCCGCTCACGTCGAGGAACACCGAGCGCGGCCGCGCGGGCAGGTTCATGTCGGTCGGGTACGGCGGCTCGAACCACGTTTCGCGCTTGCCCGGCTCGCCGATGCGCACGGACATCGCGCGGCCGTCCCAGGCCACTTCGAGTCCGAGCGGCTTGTCGAGCTCCCACTCGCCGAGATCCTGGTTGCCGCTGAGTTGCGGCTCCTTCCACTCGTCCTTCGCGTCGCGCTCCATGCCGTAGCGCCGCACCCAACCGCGCCCTTCGCGCGTTTCGTAGTTGATCGCGGCCGCCGTGCGAGGGGTCGTCGGCATGCGCAGCGTGAGCACCGCCGGCTTGTCCGCGGCCTCGCGCTCGAGCCGCAACGTCGCGTTCATCACCCACGAGCCGCGCGGCAGCGGCGTGTCGAGGAAGGCGCCGCGCGAAAGCTCGAGCACCTGATCGGGCGCGAGCGGGGCGAAGCGCGGATCGCACTCGATGGCGACCTCGACCTTCGCCACGGTCGGTTTGTTCACGCCGTCCATCACCGCGAACTCGAACTCGAGCTTGTACGCGCCCTCGTGCTCCGGCGGCGTGCACCACGCCTGCGGCCGATCGGAGTACTCGAGCGTCACGCGCGGGCCCTCCCCGACCTGGCGCCACGCGTAGGTGATGCCCTGGAGGATTTCAGGGTTCTGACCTTGGCCCGTGAGCAGCAGGACGGCGCCGCACTCCGCGCGCGGCGCGACGAAGGTCTGCGCGAGCGGCGGGTCGTCGTCGGCGCCGACCTTCACGACGTGGCGCGCGGTCTTGACGACGCCGGCGGCTTCGGCGCGGCACTCGAACTCGAGCTCGTAGTTCGCGAGCGCTTGCGGCGCGACGAGCGTGACGCTCGCGCCCTTCGTGGCCGAGAACTTCACCGCCGGGCCGCGCACCTGCGACCACGTGAACGCCGCCTCCGCCGCCTCGGGCCACTTGGCTTCGAGCGCGAGGCGCGCGCCTTCCTCGCAGGTCGCGGGAGCGGCGACGGTGAGCTCGGCGCGAGCGCCGAGCGAACACGATGCGAGAACGAGAGCTGTCAGGGTGGGTCGCACGGCGGAGGGGGAGTCGGGTGCGGGCGCGGGCCGAAGGGTGGGTCTGAAAAGCTAGGACGAAAGGCAGCGGGGAAGGCTGGCGCGACTTCTGGGCGCGACTTCTGGGGGCGACTTCTGGGGGCGACTTCTGGGCGCGAACTCTGGCGAGCCCGGGTCAGCCCGCCTGCTTGAAGAGGTCGAGGAAACGATCTTCGAACTGCTTGAACAACTCGAAGCGGTCCAGCTCAGCCTTGAGGTCGATGGCCTTCGCGCGGTCCTTCTTCGCGGCGGCGAAGAGTTGCTCGACGCGCTCGCGGATCTCCGGCGGAAGGCGCCGCGGACGCTGCGCCGTGCTGGACTCGTCGGGCTCGGGGTAGTCGTCCTCGGCCGCGCCCGGCTCCTCTTCCTCGGCGGCGTCGCTCGGCGCCTGCGAGGCCTGCGCCGCGAGTTGCGCCGCGCGCTGGAGTCCTTCGAGGTGCTGCGTGAGGCTGCGCTCGACCTTGCGCGCGTCGGCGTCGATCTCGCTCAGGTCGATGGTCTGCCCCGAAAGCTCCGCGAAAACGCGCAGCACCGCGGCCGACGCCTTCGGATTGGGCGCGGTCGCCGCGAAGAACGGGAACTCGCCGAGCAGGCAAGCGCCCGGCAGCTCGCGCGCCGCGGCGGCGGCGATGAACACGCCGTTGAGTCCGGAGATCTCGCCCTCTTCGAGCAAGGTCACGCCGTCGCGCTTGAGCTCCGCGAGCATTTCCTCGCGCGTGCACACGCCGAACACGCGCGGTGCGTGCGCCGGCAGGATCGGCGTCGCCATGGCGGCGAAGGTGAACACGCGCTCGACTTCGAACTTGGCCGCCGCATCGAGCAGCGCCTGGCAATAGCGGTAGCCGTCGCTCGACGGCTGGCGGTCCCCGAGCAGCACGATCAAGTCGCGCTCGCCCTTAGGATCGCTCCAGTGGTAGAAGACGCTTCGCGGCAGCGCGCTCGGCTGCACGACGCCGTGCTTGATCGAAATCGACTGGATCTCGAAGAACGGGCCGGGGTCGAGCTCCGCGATGGGCTGCGCGCCGAGCTGGCGCACGAGGTAGCCGCCGGCGATCTGCGCGACTCCGCCCATCCCGGGCCACACGGCGATCAACCACGGCTTGTTGAACTGAGAATCCATGGGCGCTTCGTAGGCCTAGTCTAGTGCAGGATCGAGCGCGGAAGTCGTGAGAGATCCTGCCGAGACCTGCCGGCTCCGCGGAGCGCGGCGACGTCCGCTGTTCCGGCGCGCTAGTCGGGCCCGCTACTCGGGCCCGGCACTCGGGCCCGCTACTCAGTGTCCGCCACTTAGGGCCCGCTGATGAAGCTCGACGCGTCGCCCTTCAAGGCGCCGTTCGCGTCGATCCACGAGTCGAGGACGCGGCCCTGCGCCGGGTCGGTCATCATCCGGATCAGCGTCGCGCCCAGGGGCCCGGGCTGGTTCGGGTCGAGCGCGCCGTCGCGAAGCGCCGCGCCGGCCGGGTTCAGCCACGGATGGTTGTTCGACCCGTTCGCGACGCCGTTCTCCTCGACGATGCGGTCGAGGTCGTAGGCGACGTTCGCGAAGCCGAACTGACTGAAGAAGGTCTGCGGCGACGTGCGCTGCAGGTTCAGTAGATCCGTGTAGCACCCGCGGCGGTTCGCGTCGTTGTCGAGCGGGTTCACCGGGCAGCCGTTCTCGTCGAACAGGAACAGGCCCGTGCCCAGGCCGGCCGCCATGTGCGGCCACAGCGGCGAGTTCATGTAGTTGCCCGTGTTGCGCCCGAAGTGCTGGCGCAACAGGTCGAAGTCGAGCGAGGCGTAGTTGCGAGTCGCGATCGCGGTCTTGAACGACGTGTACTCCGCGCCCCAGGTGGCCAGGCCCTCGTCGGTGAGGTGGCACGTCGCGCAGTAGCGCGGCCCCTCGCGCTGCGCCGAGACCTTGCCTCGGATCGAGTGCGCCATGAAGGCGTTGTGGCTGAGCGACGGGTACGGCGACGCGGGGTTCGAGCCCTGGCCGTTGCGGTCGCTGAAGGTCATCACGGGCGTGAGCTCGTGGTTCTTGTCCTCCCAGTGGAAGAACACCTTCGTGTTCGCGCTGAACTGCGTGATCTTGCCGCGCGCGCCGACGCCGAGCGTGAAGAACAGCGGCGACTGGTACGTGAAGTCGGCAGTGCGCTGCTTGAAGACGATGCGGTCGCCCGTGACGTTCGAGAAGTTGTTGCCGGTGTCGTACTCGCCGCTCAGGTGGCAGCCCATGCACGTGTTCGTCCACGAAGCGTGGCACGAAACGCAGTCCATGCGGTCGGTGTGGCTGAAGCCGTTCGCCACGCCCGCGGTCTGCATCGGCCCGATGCCGTTCGACGGATCCGCGTCGCAGCGGCCCATCGCGTAGGACGCCTTGTCCGTGTAGATCGGCTGGTTCGTGAGCGGGTTCACGCGTCCGTTGTCGACGACGGTGTCGCGCGTCTGCGGAACGTAGTGCGTCGCGCCCGTCAGTCGGCTGCGCAGGAAGTAGTTGCCGCTCGAATCGCGGTGCATGTGGTCGAGCGGCTTGCCCGCCGCATCCACCGGCATGTCGCGCTGCACGCCGTCCCACGCCGTGCCCGAGACCGTCGCCGCGTAACTCTCGATGGTTCCGTGGCAGGTCTCGCAACGCACCGCGACGTGCTGCTCCATGCGGCTCACGATCGCGCTCGAGCTCGCCGTCGGATCGCCGCCGTGCAGGTCGTAGCTGCCGTGGCAGTCCACGCAGCCCATGCCCGCCTCGTGGTGCACGTCCTCGGGCGTGTCGTCGCGTCCGTCGCCGTCGTAGTCTTCCTTCGCGAGGTACTGGTTCGCGTTGCGGCCGTTGAAGGTGTTGTTGTCCACGACCGGATCGAACAGCCGCGAGTCCTGGCTCGTGTTCTGACGCGTCACCGGATTCGCCGGGTACTGCTGGCCGCGCTGCACGTCCTGGTTCTGGTCGAGGCGGATGCCCCAGTACTGCATCACGGTGCGGTTCGAGCCCTGGTGGCAGCCCGCGCACGTGAGGTCGTCGATGCCGGGCACCTGCGCGCCGCTCGGAAGCGTCTGCGCGACGCTGTGGATGCGGTGCGAGCGAACGTGCGCGCGCTCGGGCTCGTCGATGTCGTCGGGGTCGAGCGGCTCGAGCTTGTCGACGTTCGGATCCAGGCTGCCGCTGCGGCCGCCGAGGCTGTAGGGCATGTGGCACGCCGTGCAGCCCGACGAGCGGAAGTCGCCGGCGCGGTTGTTGGCGCCCGCACTCCCCAGGTGGCAGTCGCCGCACGTGAACGCCACCTGCTCGTGGTAGAGGTGCTCGAGCGGCGAGTCGGTCACGACCGTTCCATCGGGATTGACGTCGTCGAGGAGCTGCGCGCGGAAGTAGGCGGGGTTGTTGAAGATCGAGTTCGGCGCCGTGAGGTTGTGCTTGGAGTACAGCGGCGCCTCGATGAGCTCTCCGACTTCGCCGATCACCGCGCTGAGCGGCGCGAAGGCCGCGTTCAGCACCGCGCGGAAGCCGACATCGGCCGCGGTGTCCTCGTACAGGCCCTGGTGCGCGGGAATCTTGTTCGCCGCGCCGATCTGGTACGTCGCGCCCGAATAGATGCCCGAACTCGTCGCGAGCAAGCTCTTGTGCACCGTGTCCGCGTGGCCGTCGTGGCACGCGCCGCAGCTCGCGCCCGTCGTCACGACGCGCAGGTCGCCGGGGTTGATGAACTGCAGGTACTCGAGCGCCGTGTAGGTCTTGCCCTCGACCGTGTAGTCCGGGAACTTGTCGATGCCCGTCAGCGTCAGGCGGTTGAAGTACGCCTTGCGGTCGGTGGTCAGCTTCTGGTCGTCGCCGATCTCCGGCGGCGGAGGCACGTGGCTCGACAGCATGCTGTCGCCGGCGGGATTCCCGCCGTGGCACGTCGTGCACTTGAGGTTGTCGGCGCCCGTGAACGGATGCGGGTTCTCGAGGCCCGGTCCGCCGTAGTCGTCCTCGTTCGAACCGTTGTGGCACAGCATGCACGACTCGCCGCTGCGCTGCTGCAACTGCCCGGTCTCGCCGCTGCAGCCCGCCAGCACCGCGAGCCCCCACACCGCGAACGCACGCACCCACGCCGCCCATCCGCCGCTTCGAATGTTCATGGACTCCCTCGCTCCTTCTTCCTCACCGCCGAGCGCTCCTGCGCGCCCTGCGATGCTCCCTGTTCGCTTCTCGGAGCCGCGCCGAGCGAAACTGAAGCCCGCGGCTCAGTTGTCGAGTTCGGCGTCGTTCCAGGTGCGCGGCAAATGGCAACGATCGCAGCGCTGCGTCCATCCGAGCGCGACGTGGTTGGGGTTCACGGCGCGTTGCAGGTCGGAGACGTGGCAGGTCACGCACTCGGTGTCCGTGGGCACGAATTGACCGACTTCCGCCCCCGGATGGCAGCGCCGGCACGAGGTCGACGCATGCACGCCGATCAGCGGAAAACGCGTCTTTCGGTGCATCTCGATCTGACCGACCGGCGCCCAGTTGTGCTCGACGTGGCAACTCGCGCAGGTCGAGCCGAGGCGGCCGTAGTGGACGTCTTCGTGGCAACCGCCGCAGCCTTGGCGCGCGAACACGGCGACGGGTCCGCGGTCGTTGTGGCAGCGCAAACACGAGGCCTGCGCGTGCGCGCCGTTCAGCGCGACGCCGGTCTCGGCCTCGTGGTCGAAACGGAAGTCCGGTGAGAGCGTGGTCCAGTTGCCGCCGACGTGGCACAGCGCGCAATCGGCGGGGAACGAGTCGTGCGGGAGCACGGGGCCGAGGCCCGACCACCACATGCGCTGGCGCACGCGGTCTTGGCCGCCGGCGATGCAGGCGGCGAGACCGAGGCACACGAGCAGCAAGACGGAGATCCAGTGGGCCGTGCGTGTTCGGAGCGGGGAGTTGCGCATGGATCAGAAGCTCCGGTTGATGTGCAAGCCCGCGAGGATCGAGCTCTCGTCGTCCCACAACATGGCGTCGAGCTGCGCGCGGACACTCCAGTTGCTCGCGGAGATGTAGTCCCACTGCGCGCGCAGGCGGTGCTGCGGCAAGTCGTCGTTCTGGGCGCTGAAGCCGACGATGTCGTTGTTGGCGAGCTCGTACTCGAGCGTCCAGCCGCCGCGCTCGCTCCAGCGCCGCAGCCACGCGCGCGCGCCGAGCGCGTCGCTGAACTGGCCGTTCACTCCGAAGCCCGCGACGCCGAGCACGCTGCGCTCGAGCAGCAGGTCGTCGAACTCGACACCGAGCTCCGCGTCGCCGCCGGAGTCGTCCTCGTCGCTCCACACGCCCGTTTCCACGCGCAAACGCGTGTTCTTCGACAGGCCCGTTCGCGCGAAGGCCGCGACGCGGTCGACGTGCGCGTCGGAGAGGTCGCCGAGCGGCAGCGGGTTGAACTCGAAGCGGTCGATCTGCGGAAACGAGATGTGCGAGGCGCGCACGCCGACCGACGTGGTCGGACTCCACGCGTGCGCGACGTTCGCGAGGAACTGGGTGAGCTCGGGCCCCGAGCCCTTCAGGTCGTCGCCGCTGGTGTAGAAGTCGACCCACGCGCTGCTGAAGAAACTCCAGCGCTCGCCCGGCAGGTAGTCGAAGTTGAGCACCGCGAGGTCGCGGTCGGCGGCGGAGTTGTGCCAGCTCTTCTGGAAGCCCGCGGCCGCGGACAAGCGCTCGCTGTCGTCGTACACCCAGCGGTAGAAGGCGGAGACCGCGAAATCCTTTCCGCTCTCGTACTCGTAGTTCGGCTCGGGCTGCCAACCCGCGCTCACGCCGTAGCGGTCGCCGCTCGCCGTGCGCGTCGTCCATTCGGCGCCGTCGATCACGCCGAACTCGGGCATCCCGTAGTGAAGGAAGCGGCCGAACTCGACGCGCTGCGGCTCGAACCGCGTTCCGCCCCACGAGTACGACGCGCGGTCGATGCGCAGCCGGTTCGTGTTCTGATCGTCGTCGTCGGGCACCGACGTGTTGCGGTAGTTGAGCTCGCCGTCGAGGCTCAAGCGGTCGCCGTCGCCGGTCAGGTTGTCGACGCGCAGCGAACCGCCGACGCGATAGAACGCATCCGTGCGGTCGTCTTCGGTGCTGCGGATCTGGTCGAGCGTCGTGTACCAACGCCCGGAGTACGCGCGCGGCCGCTCTTCGGGCCGCACCGGTCGCACGCGCGCGAGCAGTGGCTGGCCCTGTTGGTACTCCTCGTCCGCGTTCTCCCAGCCCGGATGGTCTTCGGCCGCCAGATTCGCGCGCGGTTTGCGCCGCTCCTGGGTCTTCGCCGCGCTGCGCGAGGCCGGAATGCGCACGAAACCGCGCACACCCGGCGCGGCGGGAAAGCTCACGCCCTGCAGGTCGACGGTCGCGGTGCGCTCTTCGACTTGCGACACGACCCCGCCGTGCAAACCGCCCTCTTTCGGCCGAAAAAAGACCCTGTCGCCGATGCGCAGCAGGTCCGCCGAGCCGCGGTCGACCACGACGCTCGAGCCGCGGACGAGCGTGATGCGGAGCTCGACGATGTCGTGGGCGACCTCGTTCTCGCCCTCCTGCGCGTCGCCTTCGTCCGCCTCGCCTTGCGCCGCGGAGTTCCGCGCCTCGGGCGCCGACGAAGCCGCTCGCGCCTGAGCACTCGAGGCGGCGCAGGCGCCGAACAACACGAACAGGCACGGTCGCAGCATCGCTTCCACTCGGATTCGCGACGCTGAACGGCCGGGCCTCCTGTTGCCCGGCGCGCCGCCGCGCACCCAGGCCGCCTCTATCGGAGCGGCAGCCGGCGGAACTGCAATCGCGCTTCGTTGCGCCGGCCGAGGCGCGGGGGCCACGGCGCGGCGAGCGCCCCCGCGGCATCGCCGTCGCCGAGATCTCGACGCCCTTCGAGAAGCGCTATTTTCGAGGCGCCAGCGAGCCCGATCGCGGTTCCAGTGCTCTATGTCGATCCTTCTCGCGCTCTGTGTCGCTGTCCAAGCTCCCGCCACGCCCGACGCACCTCGCGCGCAGGAGTCGGGGCCGCAAGAGCCCCGCGGTCTGCTGCGCAAGACCGAGGGCGCGAGCGCCGGCTACACGTTGCTGGCGCCGCTTCGCTCCACGTCGACGTACCTCGTCGACGCCGACGGAAAGGTCGCGCACGAGTGGAAGAGCGACGCGCCCCCTGGCCAATCCGCGTACCTGCTCGCGAACGGCCACCTGTTGCGGTGCGAGCGCGTGCCGAGCGAAGTGTTCGAAGGCGGCGGGCAAGGCGGGCGCGTGCGCGAGTACGACTGGGACGGCAAGGTGGTGTGGGAGTACGTGTGCGCGGACGACACGAGGCTTCAGCACCACGACATCGAGCCGCTCCCGAGCGGCAACGTGCTGCTGATCGCGTGGGAGCGCAAGTCGGAGGCCGAAGCGCTGAAAATGGGCCGAAATCCGCAGCTTTTGGGCGCCAAGCAGTTGTGGCCCGACATGGTGCTCGAGATCGAGCCCGCGCGGCCGAGCGGCGGCAGGATCGTGTGGGAGTGGCACGCGTGGGACCACCTCGTGCAGGACCGCGACCCGAAGCTTGCGAACTACGGCGAGGTGGCGAAGCAGCCGCACCGGATCGACGTCAACATCTCGACGCGCGAGCCGGCGCCGACGAAGGAGGAGTTGGAGGAGCTCGAGAAGCTGCGGAAGCTCGGCTACGTCGGCGACGACGAACCGAAGCCCCGCGAGGATCGAGGCGGACCGCCGTCGCGCGACGCGGACTGGCACCACTGCAACTCGATCGATTACTCGCCCGAGCTCGAGCTCATCGTCTTGAGCTCGCGCGAGCTGTCGGAGCTGTGGTTTCTCGACCACTCGACGACCACGGAGCAGGCGAAGGGCTCGAGCGGCGGGCGCTGGGGGCGCGGCGGCGACCTGGTGTTCCGCTGGGGCAACCCGAAGTGGAGCGGACAGAGCGGCGAGCGCACGCTCTTCGGCCAGCACGACGCGCAGTGGATCCCCGCCGGCGCGCCGGGCGCCGGGCACGTGCTCCTGTTCAACAACGGCGAGCGCGGCGTGCGCGAGTGGTCGAGCGCCGACGAGCTGAAGTTCGCGTTCACGCCGCAGACGTTGAAGAACCCGTTTGCCGCGGAGGGCGGCGTTACGGTCGAACTCGTCGCGTCCTATCGCTCGCCCGATTTCTGCGGACACATCTCCGGCGCGCAGCGGCTCGCGAACGGCAACACACTGATCTGCGCGGGCGAGACCGGTCGCATCGTCGAGATGACTCCGAAGAGCGAAGTCGTGTGGGAGTACTTGAACCCGCACGGCGGCGACGTGCCGCCGAAGGCCGGCCCGGGCCGCGGGGACCGCGCACCGGGCGGTCGCGACGCTCGCCGCGGCCCACCGCCCGGCGCAGGACCGGGCGCAGGACCGGGCGCAGGACCGGGCGCAGGACCGGGCGCAGGACCGGGCGACCCTCGCGCCCTCTTTCGCGCGACGCACGTCGCACCGGACCATCCCGGTCTCGCGAAGCTCCGCTGAACGCGCGCCACCCGCCGCGCGACCTTCGAGAAGTCGCGCGGCGGGTGGCGGCGTTGCTGTGCGCGCGTCAGAAGCTGACGAGCACGCCGTTCGTCAAGTTCGTCGACTGCGTGGGTGAGCAGCCGGCGAAGGTGGGGTCGCGGTACCACAGTTGGAAGCCCCACGTCTGGCCCGCGGTCCACAGTCCGGCGTTGAGTCCCGGCCCGTAGTTCACGTAGCCCGTGAGCGGCGCGGTCTTCAGACCCAGGCGAGCGTTCGGCGGCGGCAGGCACTTGAGGCCCGCGAAGAAGGGCGAGCCGGCGTTCGTCGTCGGTCCGCCGAACAGCACGCACGCGGCGCCGGAGGGCAAGTTCGTCGCGTAGAGCGCGAGGTCGTCGAGCGCGCTGTCGGTGCTGCCGCCCGCGCGCAGCGTCGCGCCGAGGCCGCGCGTGTTCTTGCAGCCTTGCTGCGCGCCGAGCACGGAGTTGTTCGAGCACGGACACGCCGGTCCCGTGCCGTCGCCGAAGCAGAAGCTCGTGTACGTCTCGCGGTGGATCACGATCGCGTACGCCGAGCCCGCGCCGCTGCCGAGCGTGCGATCTCCGACCGCGCCGCACAGCACGGTGTCGCCGTCGACCGCCACCGACCCGCCGAAGAACCAGTCGGCGATCCCGTCGCTCGCGATCAGCTTGAGGCGCTGCGCCCAACTCCCAGAGCCCGTGCGCTTGAACACGTACGCGCTGCCTTCGTCGTTGTTCGCGAGCGGGCCGTTGTCGGCGAACGCGCCGACCACGAGCGTGTCGCCGTCGAGTGCGACGCTGGCGCCGAACAAGTCATTGGCGGTGAAGTCCGCGGCGTAGGTCTTGAACGCGGGGACCCAGGTCGGCCCCGGAAGGCGCTCGAAGGTCGTCACGGATCCGCAATTGGCCGTCCCCGCGGAATCGTGGTCGTCGTCGCGCGCGCCGACCGCGAGCAGGTCGTCGTCGACCGCGAGCGCGATCCCGAAGTTGTCGCCGCCGGCGAAGCTCAGATTGAGCAGCTTGCCGCTCTCCTGCGGCCAGGTGTCGTCGCACGGATTCGTCGGCGTGCCGCTTCGGTTGCGCCGGAAGACGTAGGCCGATCCGGCGTCGGCCGCCGTCAGTTGGTCGTCCTTCCACGCGCCGACCGCGATCGCCTCGCTGCTCGGGCTGATCGCCACCGCCGAGCCGAACTGATCGTTCGCGAGCAGGTCCGCGGGCGCGAGCTTCGCCTGCTGACACCACGTGTCGTCCGTGCGATCCAGCGGCGTGCCGCCGTCGTTGCGCCCGAACACGTAGGCGGCTCCGGCGCTCGACTGACCGCTCGGATCCGCTTGCAGCGCGCCGCACACGATCACGTCGCCGCGGATCGCCACCGCGTAGCCGAACCAGTCCGCAGCCGCCGCATCGCTCGCGTTCAGGATCGCCTGCTGTTGCCAGCTCGCGCCGTTCCACACGTACACGAACGCCGCGCCGCAGTCCGTGAGCGGCTGGTTGTCGCCGTAGGCGCCCACCACGATCGTGTCGCCGTCGATGGCGACCGAGTACCCGAACAAGTCGTTCGCGTTGGGCGGGTTGGAAGGAGCCAGCGGATCCTGCGGCAGCAGTTGAGCTTCGAAGTTCCACTGCGTGCCCGTTCGCCGGAACACGTAGGCCGCGCCGACGTTCGAGCCGATCTGGTGGTCGAGGTAGGCGCCGACCACCGCGACATCGCCGCTGATCGCAACGCTCTGGCCGAGCGCGTCGCCGGCGCTCACACCGACCGTTGGAAGCAATTTCGCCTGCTCGGCGGCGTTCCACGACGGCGTTTGGGCGCCGGCGATGCTCGCGAGGACGAGCCACACACAAGCGCGCTTCGCCGCGCTGGAACGGGAGTTTCGGCGGGAGAATGCGGCCGGAATCGAGGTCAAGAGGAACATGGCTTGAGCCTGCGGGAGGGCGTTTGGGGTCGTCGAAGGGCGCGGTTCGAGCCGCTCGGGCCCGTCGCCGCCCCCTGATGCGAAGCTCGAAGCCCCGGTCCGCAGTCGCGGCGGTTATTTTTTTTGGACGGAGCTCCATGTACGCAGACGGACAATCGACCGAGGCCGAGGTGGCGCTGACGCAGCGCTTCTACGTGGAGATGCGCGCCATCGCGGAGCGCGTGTTCGCCTCCGAGCGCGACGGCCACACGCTGCAACCGACGGCGGTGGTGCACGAAGCCTGCGTGCGCATGCTCACCAACTCCGCGCTGCCCGATCTGCCGCGCGAACAGCGCCTCGCGCTCGCCGCGCGCGTGATGCGCCAGGTGCTGATCGACCACGCGCGGGTTCGCGGCGCGGACAAGCGCGGCGCCGGGGCCGTGCGTTTCGAGCTCGACGACCAGACGCCTTCGCCCGTCGAAACCGTGATCGACGTCGAGGCGCTGCAAGCGGCGATGGCGCGGCTGCGCGCGCTCCATGAGCGTCAGGCCGAGGTCGTCACGCTGCGCGTGTTCGGCGGGCTGACGATGGAGCAGGTCGCGGGCGTGCTCGGCGCGTCGAAACGCACCATCGAAGACGATTGGTCCGTCGCTCGCGCGTGGCTGCGCCGCGAGCTCTCGCGCGAGTCCGAGGGCTCGGCGTGAGCGACGGGGACTTCCACCGCCGCGTTTCGGAGCTGTTCGTCGCCGTACGCCGCGCCGCGCCGTCCGAGCGCGAGGCGCTGCTCGAGCGACTCGCCGGCGGCGACGCGCGCTTGCGGAACGAGGTTCGCGAGCTGCTCGCGCACGATGCTCCGGTCGCCGCCGACGCCGCCGCGGCCACGCTTCACGCGGGGGCGCTCCCCGAGCAGATCGGTCCTTACCGCGTCGTGCGACGCGTCGGCCGCGGCGGCTCCGGGCACGTGTTCGAGGCCGAACAGCTCGAGCCGATCCAACGCCGCGTCGCGATCAAGATCGTCCCGCAGGCGGCCGTCGACCCCGAACTCGCGCTGCGCTTCGAGTTCGAGCGCCGCGCGCTGGAGCGCACCGAGCACCCGAACATTGCGCGCGTGCTCGACGCGGGCCGCACGGCCGACGGCTTGCCGTACATCGTGATGGACTACGTCGAGGGCGCGCCGCTCGTGCGCAGTTGCGAGGAGCGCCGCGCGCGCTTGCGCGAGCGCATCGACCTCGTGCTGCAGGTGGCGAGCGCGATCGAGCACGCGCACCGCCGCGGCGTGATCCACCGCGACCTCAAGCCCGCGAACATCCTCGTCGTCGATCAAGACGGCCGGCCGACCGCGCGCGTGCTCGACTTCGGCATCGCCAAGCCGCTCGCCGAGGCCTTCGGCGAGGATTCGCCGCGCACGTCCGGCATGCCGATCGGCACGCCCGCGTACATGGCGCCGGAGCAGACGGGACTGGGCGAAGTCGACGTGCGCGCCGACGTGTACGCGCTCGCGGCGGTGCTCTACGAGCTGGTGAGCGGCCGCACGCCGCTCGACACGCGCGGCGATCCGCTCGGCGCGCTGCAACGCCTTCGCGAAGAGATCCCCGCGCCCGTGCGCCGCGGCCTCGACCCCGCGCGTTTCGCCGGCGCGCCCGCGACGTGGCTCGGCGACTTGGAGGCCGTGCTCGCCAAGGCGCTCGAGAAGCAGCCCGAGCGCCGCTACGCCACCATGCACGCGTTCGCCGAGGACTTGCAGCGCATCCTGCGCTTCGAGCCGATCGAAGCGCGGCCTCCGACGCTCGGCTACCGCGCGGCGCGTTTCGCTCGACGCCACCGCGCGCTCGTCGCGGCGGCCGCGCTCAGCCTGATCGCGCTCGCGGCCGGCGCGACTGGACTCACGCTCGGCTGGGTCGAGGCGCGCGAGCAACGCCGCGAAGCTCTCGAGCAGAGCGCCGCGCAGACCGAGATCGTGCGCTTCCTCACCGACGACCTGCTCGCGGGCGCGTCCCCCGACAACCGCGGACCGCAAGTGAGCGCGCGCGAGCTGCTCGACCGCGCGAGCGGCCTCGTCGAGAAGCGCTTCGACGCGCGGCCGCTGACCGCCGCGGCCTTGCACCACACCTTGGGCGGCGCGTATGTCGAGCTCGGCGTCTACGACGAAGGCGCGCGGCATCTCGCGCGCGCGAGCGAGCTGCGGCGCGCGCACGCGGGGCCTGAAGCGGGCGACACGCTGCGTTCGGAGTACGCCATGGCGGCGTTGCGCGTTCGCACGGGCGTCGACGCCGCCATGGAAGGGGAGTTGCGCGCGCTCGAAGCGCGGCTGCGCGCGTCCCTCGGCGAAGGCGATCCGCTCGTGCACATCGCGGCGGCGGACATCGGCGTCGTGCTCACGGAGCTCGGGCGCCACGACGAAGCGATCGCGCAACTCACGCCCGCGCGCGAGCAGCTCCGCCGCCTGCTCGGCGATTCGACGCGCGAAATGCTGATCTCCACGGCCGCGCTCGCCTCGGCGCTCGACGCGAAGGGCGACACGCGCGCGAGCCTGGCGATGCTCGAGGAGGCGCTCGCGATCGCGGATTCGCTCGGCGCACCGCCGCGCGGGGTGTTGCTCGGCCTGTGCAACAACATCGCCGCGGGCTACCAGGATCTCGGCGACAATGGCACGGCGGCGCCTTACCTGCGCCGCGCCGTCGAGCTCGCGCGCGAAGTGCTCGGGGACGCGCATCCCGACACCCACACCATCGAGGCCAACCTCGCCGGCCTCGAAGCGGACATCGGCGATCCGCTGCACGCCGCGGAGCTCTATCGCGACCTCGCCCGCCGCCGCCGCGAAGTCTCGGGCCGCGACGACCAGGACGTGCTGAGCGCCAGCTATGGCGAATTCAACGCACTCTGGAAGGCGAAGCGCCACACCGACGCGGCCGCGGGCTTCGAAAGTCTGATCGCGCGCATGGAAGAGGCGCTGGCGCCGGGACATTGGCTCACCGCGCACACGCGAGTCTCGCTCGCCCGCGCTCTACGCGACTCCGGCCGCGCCTCCGACGCACTCCCGCACGCTGAACGGGGGCTCAGCGAGCTCCTCGATGCTCTCGGACCGGACCACGCGCGCACCCAGAGCGCCGGGAAGCTCGTCGAGAAATTGCAGAGCGAACTGGCGGGACGTTGAGCTGCTTCCGTCCTCGGGAGTGCGACTCGACATGCTCCAGCAGCGGCGTGGATTCTTCCGCTCGGAGTCATGCTGTGGCTTCTATCCGATCACGAACTTGTCCCTGTTCCGTCTGACGAACTCGAGCAGGGGAGCTGCAAGGCAGCCGACGACGCCGTAATAGCGCTCGTCGCACTCCTGCAGTTTCGCGTCCCGCTCACCGTTGTCGCGTTCCATCGCGAGGTCGATCGCCTCGACGGTCATCGGCCCTCCGATGCCAAGAGCCTCGATGGCCCGTTGGGTCAGAAGCGCCGCGTCGCCGCAGCCGATGCGATTCAGCGCATCGACGACGATGGGGGCGTACTCCTTCGAGGAGTTGAGGAAGAACTGGCTGTACCCGCCATTGTTGACTTCACGCTCCAGAGCTTCGACCGCGAGAAGCACCTGCTCCTCCGCGCTCACGCTGCCGCTCCCGCGATGGTACGCCTTCAGATCGATGGCTTGTTCGAACGCGAGGACGATGGACTCGGTCCGGTACGGCCCGTCGAGTCGAAGCAACTCGTCCGTGGTCTGACCCGAGTAGCCGTTCAGCCATTTTCCTTCGCTCACGACCTACTCCGCCTCCGCGTCACTGTTCGCGACCCAACCTTCTCCGACTGCGAGTCGAGGCCCATCGAGGGACCGCGAAATCGGGTCCACGGCGAGGATAACGGTCGCCGGACTCCAGTGGCGCCCGCGCCGTGGCTGCTTTCGGCAGGACGGAACCGGCGGCCGTTACCATTTCTGGTCCTGGCGGGAGGCAGCCCGCTTCAGCTCGCGGACGAATCGGTCGATGGCCTGCTCCAGCGGGCTTCCCAAGGGCCGTCGCAGCTCACCGGCCACCCATGGCGCGCTGCGCGGGTTCGTCGATCTGCCCGTCCCCGACACGCTCTCGCGTGAGTTGCTCGCACACGTCGTCGCACCGCGGCGCCGGACGATGGAAACGCCGCCGCTCGATCCCCGCTCACCCGCTCTTCGCATCGCTGTGGTCTATGCCGTGTTCGCGACGGCGTGGATCTTCTGCTCGGATGCGTTCGTGGACCGCGTGGCGACGGACGGCGAGGCCGCGTTGCGCATCCAGAGCTGGAAGGGCACGGCCTTCGTCGCGGTCACGACACTTCTGCTCTACGGACTGGTGCGTCGTTCCACGCGCCGGCTCCAGCGCAGCGAGGCGCAACTGGCCGAGACGGCGCGGCAGTACCGCGAGGTCTTCGCATCGAGTCCCGAGCCGATGTGGATCTACGACGTGGAGACGCTGCGCTTCCTCGCCGTCAACCACGCCGCGGTGAGCCGCTACGGCTGGAGCTGCGACGAGTTCCTGCGGATGACGATCGCGGAAGTTCGGCCGGAAGAGGACGTGGACGCGCTCCGCGCGCACATCGCGAGCGCGCCGCAGGGACCGCGGCAGTCCGGGATCTGGCGTCATCGCTGGCGCGACGGCGAGCTGCGCGAGGTGCAGATCGCCTCGCACTCGATCGAATTCGACGGGCGCCGCGCGCGCTTCGTGCTCGCGCACGACGTGACGAGCGAGCGCCTCGCAACGCGGCGCCTCGAACGCCTTTCGCGCCTCTACGCGACCGCCTCGGCCGCCGCGCGCGCGATGGTGCGCCTCACCGAACGCGAGCGCGCGTTCTCCGAACTGTGCTCGATCGTCGTCGACTGCGGCGGCCTGCGCGCCGCGGAGGTTCGCCTGCGCGACGGCCACCGGAGCCCTGCCGGCTCACGGCGCGCGGCCAGCGCCGGCACGCCGCCCGACGACGAGCTCGTGCTCGCGCTGGAATCGCACGCGAACCCCGTGCTCGACATCGCGAGTCCCCGGTCGGAAGTCGTGCGCGAGCTGCGTGCGCTGGCGCCACAGCTCGCCTCGGACCGACGCCGCGCGCTCGCACGCTTTCCGCTGCGCGAGAATGGACTCGCCATCGGCGCGCTCGTGGTCTACGCCGACGAACCCGACTGGTTCGACGGGGACGTCTGCGAGCTGCTCGAGCAAATCGCCGAGGAGTTCTCGTTCACGCTCGAGGGCATCCGCCGCGAGGCCGCGCGCGCGGCGACGGAAGCGGCGCTGGTGGAGAGCGAGGAGCGCTTCCGCCACCTGCTGCACTCGGTGGGCGACATCGCGTGGTCGGCGACGCTCGACGGCTCGCGCCTCTTGTACGTGAACGCGGCCGTCGAGGAGATCTACGGCCGGCCTGCGCGAGAGTTCTACGACGATCCGCTGCTGTGGCTGAAGGTCGTGCACCCCGACGATCTCGAGATCGTTCGCGCGGGCAACGAGCGCATGCACTCGCAGGGCCGCTCCGACTACGAACACCGCATCCTGCGGCCCGACGGCGCGGAGCGCTGGGTGCAGTCGCGCACCGTGCTCGTGCGCGACGGCGTCGGCCGCCCGGTGCGCATCGGCGGCCTGCTCTCGGACATCACCGCGCGCAAGCACGCCGAGCGCGAGCTCGAGCTCGCCGCCGCGGTTTTCGAGAAGAGCCGCGAGGTGATCATGGTCACCGACTCGCAGCGCCGCATCCTGGCGGTCAATCCGGCCTTCGAGGAACTGTCGGGCTACCGCGCGGACGAGGTGCTGGGGCGCAATCCGCGGTTGCTCAAGTCCGGCCGGCAGGACGAGAGGTTCTACGCCGCGATGTGGCGCGACCTCGCCGCGAACGACCACTGGCACGGCGAGCTGTGGAACCGCGACAAGTCGGGCCGCCACTATCCGCAGTGGACGGCGATCACCGCCGTGCGCAGCGCGGACGGCGGCGTGAGCAACTACATCGCGATCGGCTCGGACCTGACGGACCGCAAGCGCGCCGAGGCGAGCATCGAGAGGCTGCAGTGGTTCGACGCGCTCACAGGGCTCGCCAACCGCGCGCAGTTCGGTGTTCGCACGCAGGCTGCGCTCGCGTCGGCGGCGCTGCACGAACGCGGCTTCGCGCTGCTCCACCTCGGACTCGACGGCTTCAGCGCCGTGAACGAATCGCTCGGCCACGGACAGGGCGACAGCGTGCTGCGCCAGATCGCGCAGCGGCTGGCCGCGGCGGCGCCGCAGGGCAGCTTGCTCGCGCGCATCGACGGCGACGAGTTCGCGCTTTGGATCGAGGGCGGCGACACCGAGCTCGCGCTCGAAGCCGCGGAGGGACTGCGCACCGCGGTGCGTGAGCCGCTCGAACTCGACGACCAGGTGCTGAGCCTGACCGCGTGCATCGGCGTGAGCTGCGCGCCGCGCGACGCGGACGACCTCGAATCGCTGATGCGCTTCGCGGCTGCGGCGCTCTCGGGCGCGAAGAACTCCGGCCGCGACGCGTGCCGGTTCTACCAGCCCGAGCTCAACGCCGCGGTCAGCGAGCAGCTCGAGGTCGAGTGCGCGCTGCGGCTCGCGCTGCCGCGCGGCGAGTTCGAGCTGCACTACCAGCCGCAAGTCGATCTGCGCGACGGCCGGCTCGTGGGCTTCGAAGCACTCCTGCGCTGGAACCGGCCGGACCACAAGCCGATCTCGCCGGCGCGCTTCGTGCCGATCGCCGAGCGTTGCGGCCTGATCGTCGAGCTCGGTGCGTGGGTGCTCGACGAAGCCTGCCGCCAGTTGCGCGAATGGCGCGCTCGGGGGCTCTCCGAGCTCCGTGTCGCGGTCAACGTCTCGGCGGTGCAGCTCGTGCGCACCGACTTCGTCGAGACCG
The DNA here is from genome assembly GCA_937952135.1 of uncultured Planctomycetia bacterium. Lineage (GTDB taxonomy): Bacteria > Planctomycetota > UBA1135 > UBA1135 > WYBT01. The sequence goes on along the minus strand of CALFYL010000407.1, from coordinate 22,086 downwards.
TGCGCCGCTCCTTGGACAAGCACGGGCTGCCGCCGCGCGCCCTCGAGCTCGAAGTCACCGAGAGCGCCCTGGTCGACGACATCGACGGCGTCGTCGGCCGGCTCGACGCGCTGGCGGAACTCGGCATCGAGTTCGCGCTCGACGACTTCGGCACGGGTTACTCGAACCTCTCGTACTTGAAGCGCTTCCCGCTTCAGCGGCTCAAGCTGGACCGCTCCTTCGTCACGCACATCGTCGACGACGAGTACGACGAAGCGATCGCGCGCGCGGTCGTGGCCATCGGCAGCGCGCTCGAACTCGACGTCCTGGCGGAAGGCGTCGAGACCGCCGCGCAGGCCGAGCACTTGCGCGCTCTGGGCTGCGCGCAGGGCCAAGGCTACTTGTACTCGCGCCCGCTCGCGGCGGGCGCCGTTCCCGGATGGATCGCGTTGCACGGCGCCGCGCACCTCTCGCCGATGCGGGCTTCGGCGCCCGCGGACGCGCCGGCGGAAGAGTCGGAAGCGCGCTGAAGCGCTCGCGGGCGCCTCGCTGCGCGCCCCTGCCGCTCACCTCGGCGCGCGCACGCTCGCCGTACCGTCCCAGTACGCCTCGTAGCGCGGCCACGACCACTCCGCGAGCTCGCGCCCGACCGCAAGGCCCACATCGTTGTCGATCGGGATGTGGTAGCCGCCCATGGCGCGCGAGACGGCCGCCATCTCCGCCGTCCCCGAGAACGTCGGCAAGTCGAGCGCGACGCGGCCGCCATCGTGCAGCTCGGTGAGCGCGCAGCAACTGCGAACTTCCCGTGCGCCGAAGTGGTCGCTGCCCGTGAACAGTTCGAGCGCCTTCGCGCACGCGCCGCTCACCGAGGCGTGGCCGCTCGTGTAGCCGGGGAAGGGCGGCGTGATGAACACGTACGGCGAATAGGGATGCCACTCCTCGGCCGGCATCTCGAGCACGCCTCCGTCGGGGCCAGCCCAGCCGCGCACCGTCTGGCCCTTGTAGTAGTGGCGCACGAGCGTCCACGGCCGCGACGAGTCGTAGTGGCGTTTCGTCTCCCAGCACGAGATGAACGCGTCGAAGGCGATGTTCGCGATCGCGAAGTAGAGCTTGACGTCCTGGTCGAGCGTGTGCGCGTCGCGTCGCGACACGTCCTGCGCGAACCGCAGCCAGTGACCGCTCTGCCCCGTCGAGCGCGGGCCGTCGCGCATGAACTCGACGATCGCCTTCTGCCGCGGCGTGAGCTCGCGGTTGAAGGCGAGCACCTCGTCCGTCTGCCGCCGCAGGAGCGCGTCGTCGGTCGTCGTCTTCGGCGGCGGGCCCGGGCGGAACTGCGCGGCGCTGTCGAGGGCGAACGGCTCGACCTTGAACCAGTGCGGCGTGAGGAAACCCGGCGTGAACTTGGTTCCGTCCGGCCGTGTGAACGTGATCGGCTGCCAGCGGTCGGGGTCGACGATGCGGTCGGGGGGATTGACCGGTTGGTAGCCCGTGGTGTCCGAGTAGGGCTCGCCGCTCGAGCCCGGCTCGTCGCCGAACTGGTTGGCGCCGTCGCGGCGGCGGAATTCGAGCACGGCCTTCGCCGCGAGGTTTCCGATTCCGATCGCGGTGCGCGCGTCCAGCGTGCGGTCGAGCGGATCGAAGCCCATGCCGCGCATGCGCTCGGCGAGCCACTCTTCGTCGTCGGGGAAGACGCCGACGAGCGCTCGATAGCTCGCGTAGCTCACGGCGAGTTCCTTGTTCTCCGGCGTGCGCTCGCCCGGCGGCCGGCGCAGCGCCGCACCCAGGCGCGTGCCCACGGCGACGTCGTCGTACGCGGCCCACGCGTCGTACATCGCGGTGGCCCAGATCGCGAACTGCCGCGAGAGGACCGTCGGCCGCGCGCCGAACCGTTCGACATCGCGGCCGGCGACCTCCTGCGTGATCTCCAGCCAGCGGTAGGCCGCGTTTTGCTGCTCGTAGGGAAGCGTCGCCTGATGGTCGACGGTGCGTGTTGCGCTCGGCGCTGCGCAGGCGCCGGTCACTGCGATCCCCAGCAGCAGGGCCAGCGTTCTCGTGGACACTTGCATGGACCTCGCATGGTAGTGCGCGGCGGCCGGGCGGCGACCCCGCTTTCGACCCGGGCGGAATAAGCACGGCGCTCGATTGCGGCGCGGAGGGCGCCGCGGCAGGTTACGAGACGGACGAGTGACGATGCCGGAGCGCCAAACCAAAACCGCGTGGCACAGCACGCGGCTCGCCGAAGTGTTCGCGCGGCTGGAGAGCACCGACGCAGGGCTCACCGGCGCCGACGCGCGCTCGCGGCGCGAGCGTTTCGGCCCGAACGTGCTTCCGTCGCGCCCGCCGCCGGCGTGGTGGCGGATCGCTGCGCGCCAGTTCCGCAGTCCGCTGATCTACATCCTCGCCGCGGCCGGCGCGGTGTCCGTGGCGATCGGGCACGCGGAAGACGCGCTCTTCATCGCCGTCGTTCTGGCGCTGAACGCGACCATCGGCGGCTACCAGGAGTGGAAAGCGGAGCGCAGCAGCCATGCGCTGCAGAAGCTGCTGCACGTGCGCGCATCGGTGCAGCGCGACGGCGACGTGAGCGAGGTCGACGCGGAGGAGCTGGCGCCCGGCGATGTGGTGTGGCTCGAGTCGGGCAACCGCGTGCCGGCCGATCTGCGCTTGATGCAGGCGAACGGGCTCGAGGTCGACGAGTCGCTGCTCACGGGCGAATCGCTTGGCGTCGCGAAGGACGCGCACGTGGAGTGCGCGGCCTCGGCGCCGCTCGCCGAGCGCCTCAACATGGCGCACGCCGGCTCGAGCGTCACGCGCGGCCGCGCGCAGGGCGTGGTCGTCGCGACGGGCCTCTCGACGGCGGTGGGGGAGCTCGCGCTCGACGTGCTCGGCTCGCGCGGCGGCCGCCCGCCGCTCCTCGAGCGCATGGAGCGCTTCACGCGTGTCGTCGCGCTCTCGGTGCTCGTCGCGGCGACGGTTGTCGCGCTCATCGGCGTGTTCCTGCGCGGCTACAGCGCGAGCGAGATGTTCCTCTTCGGCGTCGCGCTCGCGGTCTCGGCGATTCCGGAAGGTTTGCCGGTCGCGCTCACGGTCGCGCTCTCCATCGCAGCGGCGCGCATGGCTCGACGCGGCGTGATCGTGCGGCGCCTCGCGGCCGTCGAAGGGCTCGGAAGCTGCACGTTGATCGCGAGCGACAAGACGGGCACGCTCACGTGCAACGAACTGACCGTGCGTGTCGCGAGCGCGCCGAGCGGACGCGAGTGGGAAGTCACGGGCGAAGGCTACGCGCCCGAAGGCGAGGTGCGCTCGCGCGAGACGGAGCGCGAGGCGTTGGAGCGTCTCGCGCACGCGGCGGTGCTGTGCAACGAAGGGCAGTTGCTGCACCGCAACGGGTCGTGGGCTTGGCACGGCGATCCGACCGACGTGGCTCTGCTCTCCTTCGGCCGCAAGCTGGGTCTCGTGCGCGAGGCGGTGCTCACGCACGCGCCGCAGGTCCATCAAATCGCCTTCGAGCCGGAAAATCGCTACGCGGCGACGTTCCACGAGTCGGGCGGCGCGCTGCGCGTGTACGTGAAGGGCGCGCCGGAGCACGTGCTCTCCATGTGCGCGCTGTCCGACGACACGCGCGCGGCGCGGTTGTCCGCCGCCGAGAAGCTCGCCGAGCGCGGCTTTCGCGTGCTCGCCCTCGCGCAAGGCGCGCCGGCGGGCGAGCTCGCTCCGGACTCAGCGCCTCCCGAGCCGGACGGGCTCGAGTTCCTCGGCCTTCTCGGCTTGCTCGACCCGCTGCGGCCGGGCGCGCGCGAAGCGGTCGGCCGCTGCCGAGAAGCGGGCATTGCGGTGAGCATGATCACCGGCGATCACCCGGTGACCGCGCTCGCCATCGCGCGCGACCTCGGGCTCGCGGAGAGCGCGGAGCAGGTCGTGACGGGTCGCGATCTCGAGTCGCTCCCGAAGCAGAAGCTGGTGGAGCTCGTGGACCGCGTGCGAGTCTTCGCGCGCGCGACGCCGCGGCAGAAGCTCGAGCTCGTCGGCGCCGCGCGCGACGCGGGGCACTTCGTCGCGGTCACCGGCGACGGCGTGAACGACGCGCCCGCGCTGCGCCACGCCAACATCGGCGTCGCGATGGGTCGCTCGGGCACCGACGTCGCGCGCGAGGCCGCCGGGCTCGTGATCACCGACGACAACTTCGCGACGATCGTCGCGGGCGTCGAAGAGGGCCGCATCGCTTACGACAACGTGCGCAAGGTCGTGTACCTGAGCGCGTCGACCGGCGCCGCGGAGGTCTTCACGCTCGGACTCGCCGTCGCGACGGGCTGGCCTTCGACCGAAGCGGGCCTCGCGGTGCTGCCGCTGCTGCCCGTGCAGATCCTGTGGCTCAACCTCGTGACGAACGGCATCCAGGACGTCGCGCTGGCCTTCGAGCCCGCGGAGGACGATGTCCTGCGCCGCGCGCCGCGCCCGCCGAGCCAGGCGCTGTTCGACCGCAGCATGCTCGAGCGCACCGTCGTCGCCGCCGCGGTGATGTCGATCGTCGGCTTCAGCGCGTTCGTCTGGATGGTCGAGGTCGCGGGTTGGAGCGCGGAGTCGAGCCGCAACGCGCTGCTCTTGCTCATGGTGCTGTTCCAGAACCTCCACATCGGCAACTGCCGTTCGGAGACGCGCTCGATCTTCGCGCTGTCGCCGCTGCGCAGCCCGATGCTGCTCGGTGGAACGCTGCTCGCGTTCGGCTTGCACATGCTCGCGATGCACGTTCCCTTCCTGCAGCGCGCGCTGTCGCTCGAGCCCGTGGGGCTGCGGGATTTCGCGCTCCTGTTCGCGCTCGCGCTGTCGATCGTCGCCGCCCTCGAGCTCTACAAACTCTTCGCGCGCCGACGTGCAAGTCGACCGCGCTAGGCTAGGCGTTAGAGATGGAAACGAGACGGGGGATGGGATCGAGGGCTTCGAGCCGGGCCTTGGGGTTCGCGGCGTTGTCCGCGATGGCGTGTGTGACGGTGTTCGCGGCGCCGGCGCGGGCGCAGATCGCGCTCGACTGGACGCGGAACTACGAAGTGCCCGAGGCCTTCGACGGCGATTGTGCGACCGACGCGCTGGCGGTGCTCTCCGACGGCCGGATCGTGGCGAGCACACACACGAACTTCCCCGTCGGCGTGTCGCGCTTCGTGCAGTACTCCACGGGCGGTGCGCTCGCGTGGTCGCGCAAGTGGGGGCCGACGAGCTCGACGACCTACCCGGTCGCGCTGGTCGACGCCGCGGATCGCAGCTACTTCGTCGGCGTTTCGACAAGCTTGCTCAATCCGGGCGTGTCGATCGTGAGCGTCGAGCTGAACGGAGATCTGCGCTGGAGCGCGCTCGTGCCCGCGCTGCTCGCGGCGAACACCGGCGTGCACGCGGCGCTCGTCGACAACGGCGCACTGCTCGTGGCGACGAACGAACTCGCCGGAGCGGGCCCGACGTTGTGGGCCGGCTTCTCGCCGCAGGGCGCGCCTTTGTTCACGCAGCGCGTGGAGCTCGATCTCCTCGCGCTGGAGCGCGTGCGCGGCGCCGCGGCGCTCGGCGGCGACCTCGCGGTGGTGGGCGACGTCGGCGCGCGCGCCTTCGCCGCGCGGCTGGGCGCGAACGGCCAGGTGCTTTGGCTGAGCGAGAGCTCCGGCGCCGCGGGACTCGGTGCGGAGGGTCACGCGCTCGATGTCGATGCTTCGGGCCGCGTCGCCACGGCCGGCATCGCCTCGACGTTTTTCGGCTCGAAGGACGTGCTCGTGCGCGTGCTCGACTCGAACGGCGCGCTGCTGCGATCCGAACAGATCGACATCGGAGCGACGGTCGCCGCCCGGGTCGGCGCGGTGCGCTACGCCAGCGACGGCGCGCTGTGGGTCGCGGGGTGGAAGCGCGAAACGCTCGCGAACCGCTTTTTTGCCCTGCGTTTCGCGCCCAACGGCGGTGCTCCCGAGCGCTTGGACTGGATCGCGCGCAGCGGCGCGCCGTCGCGCGTGCACCTCGAGCCCGGCGCCGCGGGACAAGTCTGGGCCGTCACGCACTTCTTCACGCCCGCGCCGCTGTTCGAGCAGCGCGCAGCGATCCTGCAGCTCACCGCGGAGCTCGACGCCGGCCTCAACGTGCGCACGACGGTCGGCGACGGCATCGAGATGCGCGACGTCGCCGCGACTGCGCTCTTCCGCGGCGAACGCCTGATCGTCGGCGGCCGCGCGCACCAATTCAGCCCGCTGTTGTTCGTCGAGCCGCTCGCGTGGATCGCGCAGTTCGACGTGCGCACGTCGCCCGAGGGCTACTGCTCGCCGCAGACGAACTCCGCCGGCTGCACGCCGTCGCTCACCTTCAGCGGCCTGCCGAGCGCCGCCGGAACGGAGGGGTTCGTCGTGCGCGTCGGCCACGTGCTTCCGCAGCGCGCCGGGCTGTTCTTCTACGGCGCGAACGGCTCGGCGAATTTGCCCTGGCTCGGGGGAACGCGCTGCGTCGCGACGCCGCTTCGCCGCGCGCCCGTTCTCGACTCCGGTGGCGTCGCCGCGCAGCCGTGCAGCGGCGAGTTCGTCCTCGACTTCCAACAGTTCGCCGCCGGCCTCGCGGGCGGCGCGCCGGCGCCGGAGCTGCTCACCGTCGGCGCCACGATCCGCTTGCAGCTCTTCAGCCGCGACCCGCAGGCCCCGAGCGGCGTGAATCTCTCGAGCGCGCTTCGCTACGTCGTGCTGCCGTGATGCGGCGCGGCGCCGTCAGCGCGCCATCACTTTGCCGGGGGCAAGCCCCAGCTCGGATCGCTCTCGTAACCGAGCTTCAGCACGAGGTCGTTCCAGCGGCGCTTGAAGGCCGCGACGTGCACGTCCTCGAAGTGGTTGACCCAATCGCCGCCCGCGCCCTTGCGGTAGTGGCTCTTCACGTCTTCCTTGCCCTTGCCGCGACCCTCCGAGAACTTCTCGAAGCGGTTGTCGAACACGACGCCGAGCAAGCGCTCGCCCGGAATCGCCTCCATCGGCGCGCGCAGCGGCTGCAGCCGGCCGAACTTGCGGTTCGTGATGTTGAGCGCCGCGCTCGCGAGGTAGGGAATCCAGCGCGCCTTGTTGTAGTGCGACTCGTCGAGCACGCCGAGGAAGCGGAAAACCTCGAGGAAACCGCGGTACGGATCCTTGGTGAAGACTTCCTGGCGCAGCTCGAGCACGTCCGGTCGCGAGTAGTCCCAGCCTTCCATTTGCGCGAGGAATTGGCCCGAGAACTCGATCTCGGCGAGCAGGCCTTCGCGCTTGTCGAGCTGGGCGAGTCGCTCGCGGTGCGGCACGAGCTCGGGCCACGCGTGAGTCGGGTGGCTGTGGCGGTGCGAGAAATAGGCCGACACCACGAGGTCGCGCGGATCGCGCACGATGTGGAAGCCGCGCAGTTGCGGCAGGCGCGCGAGGTGCTTCGCGTCGGCGTTGACGTAGCTGATCCAGTCGAGCTTCTCGCGCGCGACGTGCGCGGCGAGGTCGCCGCCGAACAGGTGCTCGCCGTACAAGTAGTCGCGCCGCCAGCCGGCGTCGGCGCACACCGCGTCCACGATGTTGTGGATCCAGGTCGAGGCGCACTTGTGGTGGCCGAAGAAGGCGAGCAGCGGGGGGCGGGCCATGCGGTGGCGGAGGATAGCGGGCGCGGAGGGGAGAGCGCGGAGAGGTGAACTTCAGCGGCGAGCCGTCGCAACGCGCGCGAGCTCGGCTTCGAGGCGCGCGGTAGCGGACTCCCACGAGAAACGCTCGACCGCGGCGCGCCGGCCGGCGGCGCCGAGCTTCGCGCGCAGAGCGGGATCGGCGAGCGCCCGCAGGCACGCGCTGGCGAGGTTCTCGGCGCCGTCGGCGACGATCAGCTCTTCGCCGTCGCGCGCCTCGAGGCCGCCGAGCGACATCGGCGTCGCGACCACCGCTTTGCCGAGCGCCCACGCTTGCAGGACTTTGTTCTTCAGGCCCGCGCCGCCGATCAGCGGCGACACGAACAGCGTCGCGCGTCGAACGTACGGCCGCACGTCGTCGACGAAGCCCGTGAACTCGACGCCGCTCGTGCGCGGGTCGGGTTTGGAGAGCTCGAGCAGCTCCGGCGGCGGGTCGCGGCCGACGACGAGGAAGCGCGCGGCGGGGCGCACGGCGCGGATGCGCGGCAGGACCTCCGCGACGAAGTAGCGCACGGCCTGCACGTTCGGCGGGTGCACGAGCGCGCCCTCGAACACGAGCAGATCGGCGTCTTCGGGGCCGGCCTCGGGCCGGTAGTGCTCGATGTCGACGCCATTCGGCGTCACGACGCAGCGCGAGCCCGGCGCGACCTTCGACGTGACGCGCGCGTCCTGGTCGGAGACGAACAGCACCCGCTCGGCGCGGGGGAAGTAGCGGCGTTCGAAGCGCAGCACGCGCGCGAGGTGCACGAAGCGGCGCGGCGTCGGGGCCGAGCGCAGGTCGAGCCACGCCTCGCGCACGGCCTCGTCGACCGCGTCCGCGACGATCGGCGCGCCCCGCAGGTCGAGCGCGTGCGGCAACATGCGCCAGCCGACGCTCCAGATCACGTCGGGGCGGAACTGCGCACAGAAGCGCGCGAGTTCGGCGTCGACGTGCGGGTCGCGGTCGTAGAGCTCGTCGGGCGACAGCACGCCGAGCGCGTGCGAGATCCGCGACTCGCGCGGGGGCTCGCGTTCGGGGACGCGCAGCACCGCCGAGAGACGTTTTTCGAGCGCGGGATCCAGCGCGCCGCGTTCGAGCGACGCCAGCGCGACCTCGTGGCGTTCCGCGAGCCGCGGCAAGTAGGCGGCCATGCGCAGGTTGTAGCCGTCGTGCACCGGGCTCGGCAGCTTCTGGGTGATGGCCAGGATCCGCATCGAAGCCGCGGAGTCTAGCCCGCGTTTCCGACCGCAGACCACTGCGGGTGCTAGGTACTGGAGCTGCGAATTCAAACGAGGGGGCTCGCGCTTTGGACGGCCGGGCGAACGGGTCGGCGTCTGCATCGACGGGGCGCGGGTCGTTTCTTCAACCTGCCTTGACCTCGCGCATGCGGCGGATCGCCCCGGTCGCCCGCGACCCCGAATTCGGCGGACAGCTCGAAAGTTCCGGCATTTTGCAGGCGCGAAAGGGCGGCGAGGTGCTGGAGCAGAGCGACGCCGTGGATGCGGCGCCGAGATGACTCCTCCCCGCCCGACGCAGATGTCGGGACAGCCACCTGACGCCAGGTTTCGAGCCACCATGAACTCTGTCCTTCAACGCAGCACCGTCCTCGTCGCCGTCCTGCTCACCGGCTCGACTTCGCACGCGCAGCAACTCCTCGCGGCCGTGAGCGGAGGCGCCGCCGAGCGCTTCGGAACGGCGATCGCCGACGCGGGCGATCTCAACGGCGACGGCTACGACGATGTCGTCGTCGGCTCGCCGGGGCACGGCAACAACATCGGCCGCGCGCAGTGCATCTCGGGCCAGTACCTCGCCACCGGCGCCGGCGCGAGCGTGCTGTGGACCTACGACGCGTCGTGGGTGTTCAACTCCGGCGCGCTCTTCGGCAGCGCGGTCGCGAACGTCGGCGACCTCACCGGCGACGGCGTGCCCGAGTTCGCGGTCGGCGCACCCGGCGTGACCTACACACCCGTCGGCACGAGCGGCGGTGCAGTGCTGATCGTGAACGGCGCCAACGCGAGCGAGTTCAAGCGCGTCTACGGCAACACGGCGAACCAGCGCTTCGGCAGCTCGATCGCGACGGTCGGCGACACGAACGGCGACGGGAAGACCGACTTCGCGGTCTCGGCGCCCGGCGTGCAGAACCAGCTCTCCGGCGGCGTGGCGGTGCTCTCGGGCGGCGCGATCGCCACGCTCGCGGGCTTCAGCACCCTCGCGCTGCCGGTGACGTTGACCGCGAACAGCGGCGAGGCCGGTTTCGGCTGGTCGATCGCGAGCGGCTTCGACCTCGACGGAGACGGCTTCCAGGACGTCGCGATCGGCTCGCCCTTCGCGACCTTCACGAACGGACCCTTCGAAGGCGGCGCGCTGTGGGTGATGAAGGCGCTGCCGACGCCGGCCGGTCACGCGAGCCCGATCTTCGCGCAGTACCGCTCGACCACGGCGAGCGAGCACCTCGGCAAGTCCGTCGACGCCAAGCACGACTACAACGGCGACGGCGTCGTCGACTTCGTGGTCGGCGCGCCCGACCGCATCGGCGGCATCAACTCGCTCGTCGGCCGCGCGGTGGTCGTGTCGGGTGCGCGCATGCTCTCGAACACCGTGCCGAAGGAGCTCTACGAGCTCGATCCGATCCTGCCCAATCCGCAGTTCACGACGCTGCTCTACGGCGCCGCGGTGTGCGCGAGCCCGGACCTCAACGGCGACGGCGTCGGGGAGATCCTCATCGGATCGCCGGCCTACTCGGTCACGCTTCCGAGCGGCCCCGGACGCGGCGCGGCGTGGATCTACTCGGGCCGCACCGGCGTGCGCATCGGCGGCGTGACGGGCGCCAACAACGAGCGCCTCGGCGACGCGTTCCTCGGCGGTTTCGACGACCTCGACGGCGACGGGTTCCTCGACTTCGTCGTGGGCGGCTCGTCCGCGGACACGCCGAGCACCGACTGCGGCAAGCTCAAGAGCTACCGCCTCTTCCCGACCTTCCCGGGGGTGTACTGCGCCGCGAAGGTGAACAGCCTCGGCTGCTCGCCCGCGATGAGCTGGAGCGGCAGCGCGAGCGCGACGTCGGCGAGCCCGTTCCTCGTGACGTGCTCGAACGTGCTCAACCAGCGCGTCGGCATGCTCACGTACTCCTTCGCGCCGCGAAACACGCCGTACCAGGGCGGAACGCTGTGCATCGCGACGCCGTTCGCGCGCACGAACGCGCAGGGCTCGGGCGGCTCGCCGACGGGCTCGGACTGCACCGGAGCGTACGCCTTCGACTTCAACGCCCGCATCCAGAGCGGCATCGACCCCGCGCTCGTCGTCGGCGCCGAAGTCTTCACGCAGTACCGCGCTCGCGACCCCCAAGCGACCGCTTCGAGCAGCCTGAGCAACGCCTTGCGCTTCGTCGTGAACCCCTGATTCGCGGCCGCGAGCGTAGACTCTCCTCCACGGCGCCCCTTCGGACGGGCGGGGGCGCCGCCGGAGTGGGTTCCCCATGCGCGAGCGCGCGTTCTTGTTGTTTTCGGGCGTCGCGGCGTTCTCGTCGCCGCTAGCGGCGCAGGCTTCGCAGTTCGCGCTGCGCTTCCACGGCACGGGCGCCGCGCAGCAGGATCGCGCGCGCATCGCGGTCGACGACGACGCGCCCGGCCCGAACGCGAGCTCGCCGTGCGATGTCGGCGCGGGATCGTTCACGCTCGAGTTCTGGGTGCGCGGCGCGCTTGCGGACAACGCGACGACGAACGCGGGCGGCGATGTCGAGAGCGCCGACTTCAACTGGATCTGGGGCAACACGGTCGTCGACCGCGACATCTTCGGCGGCTCGGGACGCGACTGGGGCGTGTCGATCGCGGGCGGCTTCGTGCGCTTCGGCACGGGGCCGGGCGACAGCGGCGCGGACGGCGAGAACACGATCGAAGGCGACCGCAACGTGCTCGACGGGACGTGGCGCCACGTCGCGTGCGTGCGCGACGCAGCGAGCGGCCAGAAGTTCATCTACGTGGACGGGCAGCTCGACTTCGCGAGCTCGCTCGGGGTTTCGAGCGCCGATCTGAGCTATCCCGACGGGGGCGTGCCGTCGCAGATGACGCCGTGGGGGCCGTACTTGGTGCTCGGCGCCGAGAAGCACGACGCGGGCGCGTCGTTTCCGTCGTTCGACGGCTACTTCGACGAGCTGCGCGTGTGGAGCACCGCGCGAAGCGCGAGCGAGCTTCAAGCGACCTTCGACCGAGTGCTCGCGCCGAACGCGCCCGGGCTCGTGGGCTACTTTCGCTTCGAGGAAGGCGCGGGCATCGTGCTCGCCGACACCAGCGCCGCGCAAGCGCCCGCGGGCGAGTTGATCGCGGGGCAGCCCGGAAATGGCGAGTGGGTGAGCTACGCCGCGCACCCGTCGAACACCGCGCCGGTCGTCGTCGGCTCGCTGCCCGCGGGTTTCGTGCGCACGACGCTCGCGAGCGGGTTTTCGGAGCCCACGTCGCTTTGCATAGCTCCCGACGGACGGCTGTTCGTCGGCCAGCGCGACGGCCGCGTGCGCGTGTACGCGAGCGGGCAGTTGCAGGCGCAGCCCCTGATCGACATTCCGAGCGAGAACGGCGGCGGCGAGCGCGGGCTCGTCGGGCTGTGCCTCGATCCGCAGTTCGCGAGCAATGGCTATCTGTATGCGTTCCACACGACGCCGGAGCCGCGCGACGTTGTCACGCGCTTCACGGTCGTCGGTTCCACGGCGAGCCTCGCGAGCGCGCAGGTGGTGTGGGCCGCGGCCGACCTTGCGTCCGACTTCCACCACGGCGGCGCGCTCGCTTTCGGCGCCGACGGCCGGCTCTACATCGCGGTCGGCGACCAGCGCACGCCGGCCAACGCTCAAACGCTCGCCAACGAGTACGGCAAGCTGCTGCGGATCCACTCCGACGGATCGACGCCCGCCGACAATCCCTTCGTCGGAGTGAGCGGCGCGGCGCCGCGCATCTATTCGCTCGGCTTCCGCAATCCGTTCCGACTCGCCGTCGACCCGCTCACGGGCCGCATGTTCCTCGGCGACGTCGGCGGGAACGCGACGAACTCCTTCGAGGAGCTGAACGAGATCGCCGCCGGCGCGAACTTCGGCTGGCCGAACCAGGAAGGCCCGGCGTGCTTCGTGTCGAGCTGCTCCGCGTACACCTTCCCGTTGTTCGGCTACGCGCACGACGATCCGCAGTTCTTCTGGAACCAACCGCAGGGTTCGGTCACGGCCGGCGCGGTCTATCGCGGAAGCAGCTTTCCCGCGGAATTCCAGGGCAATCTGTTCTTCGGCGACTACGCGAGCCGCTGGATCCGGCGCGCGACCTTCGACGGCGCGGGCGCGTTGCAGTCGGTGCAGCCTTTTCTCGCGGCGCCGGAAGCGGGCACGGTCGTCGACCTCGAGGTCGGACCCGACGGAGCGCTCTACTACGTGACCATCGGCGTCGCTTGGACGGGCGCGCCCGACCCTGCGGCGCTCCATCGCATCCAGTACAGCGGCAGCGGAAACCAGTCGCCCGTCGCGCAAGCCTCCGCGAACCCGAAGCTCGGCGCCGCGCCGCCGCACGTCGTGCAGTTCTCGAGCGCGGGCTCGAACGATCCCGACAGCGGCCCCGGCGCGCTCACGTTCGCGTGGGACTTCGGCGACGGCGCCGTTTCGAGCGCACCCAACCCTCAGCACACGTACTCGAGCTTCGGCGCCTTCGAGGCGCGTTTGACGGTGAGCGACGGCGCTTCGTCGAGCGCCGCTGCGCCGCTCGCGATCACGGTCGGAGCGCGGCCCCAGGTGCAGATCCTCACGCCTGCCGCGGGTGCGAGCTATCGAGCCGGCGACGTGGTCTCGTTCAGCGGTTCGGCGACCGACGCGGAGGACGGCCCGCTTCCGCCAGCGGCGCTGTCGTGGCAGGTCGTGCTCGTCCACGGCGCGCACGTGCACCCTTTCGCGGGGCCGTTCCCCGGCGTCGCGCAGGGCCAGTTCACCGTTCCGACCACGGGCCACTCGCCGGTCGGCACGCACTACGAGGTCCATCTCACCGCGACCGACTCGCACGGCCTCTCGAGCGGCGCCGCGCGCCCGCTCGCGCCCGAGCTCGCGTCCGTGACCTTCGCGAGCACCGTGCAAGGCGTCCCGCTGTTCATCGACGGCGAAGCGACGCTCACACCGACCACCGTGCTCTCGCTCGTAAACCACCGCCACCTCGTCCAGGCGCAGCCGACGTACTCGTTCGGCCCCGTGACGGTCGACTTCCTGTGGTGGTCCGACAACCGTCCGCTCGCGCACTACTTCCGCGTGCCGCCCGCCGGCGCGCAGCTCACGGCCTTCTACGCGCCGCGCAATCAGTCGACGGTGACGCTCGCCGTTCCCGCCTCGAACCGCAACGCGGAGCATTGGGCGAACGGCCAGCAGCCTGCGAACCTCTACGACCCCTCCGGGATCTGCTTCGGCCGCGACACGCAGCCGCTCGAGGCCGGTTTCGAGTTCCCCGCCGCGATCCCCGAGGGCGCGACGATCGTCTCCGCGCGGCTCGAGATGCGCGCCACGAGCGACCAATACGGGCCGGTTCTCGTGCAGATCCGCGGCTACGACGTCGCCGCCGCGCCGGCGTTCGTGTTCGGGAGCCCGACGCCGCTCACGCAGCATGCGCCGCTCACTTCGGCGTCGGTCGCGTGGTCGCCGTCGCTGCCCTTCGCCGGCCAGTTGCTCAGCTCGCCCGACCTCACCTCGATCGTTCAGGAGATCGTTTCGCGCGCGGATTGGCAGCCCGGCAGCGCGCTCGGCTTCGTGCTCGACGGCGCGCCGACCGCGAGCGATGCCTGGCGCTGCGTGCGCAACTTCGCAGCGGGCCAGCCGCCCGTGCTCGTCGTGACCTACGCCGCGAACGATTACCACAGCCGTTGAGTTCGAGTTCGCGCGCGCCGCAATGTGAAGCGCTGGACACTGGGAGCTCGTGTTCTCGCTCGCTAGCATCGCGAGCGGCGAGGGGATGCACGATCACGCACGAATGCTCTTGGCGGCGAACACGTCGGACGTAGGTCCGGGCGAGTTGTGGCCGTCGGCGGTGCTCGCGGGCGCCGCGACGGGTGCGGGAACGGCGCTCGGCGCCTGGTGCGCGCTCGAAGTCGCCTTCGGTCGCGCGTCCGTGGGTCTGGCGGACTGGATGGCGCTGCACGCGTCGGTCGGGATGGTCGGCGGCGTGCTCGTCACTTGGATCCTCGCGCTCGGCCGGCGCTTCGACGTCGCGCTCGCGCGGCCCGAGGGGCGGCGCGCGGCGGCGGTGCGGCTCAGTTCGCTCGCGGCGGCGGCGACGAGCTTGTGCTTCGGCTTCTCGATGCGGCCCGACTTGCGCCAGGCGCTCGCGCTGCTCGCGGGCCTCGGAATCGGCGCGGGCGTCCTATTTCTCGCAGGAAACCGCGTGTTCGGCTCGCCGCGGACCCGCGACGGCTCGCCGCTCGCACTCCCGCGACTCGACCCGCTCCGCGTCGCGGCCTTCGTCGCGCTGCTCCTCGTTCCGTTGCAGGACGGCGTCGAATGCTCCTCCCTCGGGGAGGCGTGGCGCGTCATGCTGGGGCGATGAGCGACACCCAGCCGGCCCTCCGCCCTCTCGAGACCCCCGCGCCGATCGGCGAGCCGCGCGCCGACGCGCTGCGCAAGCTGATCGCGATCGTCGACCGCCTCCGCGCGCCGGACGGCTGCCCGTGGGACCGCGAGCAGAGCTTGGGCTCGACCGCGCCGCACCTCGTCGAGGAGGCGCACGAGCTGCTCGAGGCGATCGAGCACGGCGACGATCCGCACACGGTCGAGGAGGCCGGCGACCTCTTGATGGGGATCGTGCTGCTCGCGCGCATCGCCGAGCAGGAGGGGCGCTTCGATCTCGCCAAAATCGGCGACGCGGTGTGCGAGAAGCTCGTGCGGCGCCATCCGCACGTGTTCGGCGACGTGGTCGCGAACTCGAGCGCCGAAGCGCTCTCGAACTGGGAGGCGATCAAGCGCGCCGAGCGGGCGAGCAAGCAGGAAGACACGAGCGCGCTCGCGGGCGTGCCGGTCGCGTTGCCGGCCCTGCAGCGCGCGCAGCGCATGGGCTCGAAGGCGATCCACGCGGGCTTTCGCTGGAGCGACGTGAGCGGCGCGCTCGCGAAGGTGCGCGAAGAGGTCGGCGAGCTCTCCGAGGAAATCGAACAAGCGGGCTTGCTGGAAGCGCGCGAGGTGAAGCTCGACGAGGCTCAACGCGAGCGCCTCGAGCACGAGCTCGGCGACGTGCTCATCGCCTCGGCCTTCCTCGGCAACTACCTCGGCATCGACCCCGAGCGCGCGACGCGCTCCGCCCTGCGCCGCTTCGACTCACGCTTTCGCGCGATGGAAAAACACCTCGGCAAGCCCTTCGGCGAGTTCACGCTCGACCAAATGATGGCCGCCTGGCGCCGCGCGAAGGGCGAGGGCTGACCAGCGCGATGTACGGAGCCGGAGCAAATTCTCCCCGCTAACCGTACGACGCAACGGCGCTGTCTCGCCGCGCGCGGTTAGCGGGGAGAATTTGCTCTGGCTCCGTACATCGCTATTGCAGCCAGGACGCCATCGTTCGCGCGTCGACGAGGCCGGCTTGTTGGCGCACGACGCGGCTGCGGTTCAAGACCACGAAGTTCGGGATGCCTTGGACGCCGAAGCGCGCGGCGAGCTCGGGTTCGGCGTCGGTGTCGACTTTCAGCACCAGCGCGCGGCCGGCGGTGGTGCGCGCGACCTGGGCGACGTGCGGCGCGGCGGAGCGGCAGGGGCCGCACCAGGCGGCCCAGAAGTCGACGAGGACCGGGGTGCCGGCGGAGTCGACGATCGCTTCGAAGGCGGCGGCGTCGACTTCGAGCGGCTCGTCGACGGGCGGAAGCTCGGCGTTGCACACGCCGCAGCGCGGACCTTCGGTCAGGCGTTCGAGGGGGATGCGGTTCGAGCGGCCGCAGGAGGCGCAGGAACGCATGAGGCTGGGGAGCTGCACTTGCATGCCGCATCGATAGCCCGTGGTGCGGCCGAATTCGATGCGTCGAGCGAGGGGGTGCTCGCGGGATCTTGCGGCGCCTGTGGGCCGGATTCGGTGGCCCGCCGCGCACTCTGCAGCGCGCCCGACTCGACGAAAAAAACCGCTCCGGTCGTCGCGGGGGGACCTCCCACGGCGCCGGAGCGGTCGTGTCGCGCGAGCGTGCGGCCAAACAACCGATCGCGCGACCCAGTGGCCGCGGCACCCCAAGTGCCGACGGCAGCGAGGGAGACAACGGGCCGTGCGGCGACCCTTCAAAACACCCGCAGAAAAGCGCTAGCGCCCGTCGTTCGGCGCGCCGGCGGGCCCGCGGAGTTCGGGAAACTTCGAGCGGGCGTCGAGCACCGCGCGCAGCCGGCGGAGGTCGGCGACGAAGGGCGTGGTCTCGAACTCGCGCTCGGCTTGTTCGAGCACTTGCGCGGCCTCGGCGGCGCTCTTGGCGGCGCGCGCGCTTCGCACGGCGAGGGCCGCGTGCAGCTCGATGCGTTGCAGGCCAGCGCGCGCGGCTTCCGGCAGTGCGCCGCCGACGGGCGCGCGCGAGATCGACATGTAGGCCGCGCGCGCGGCGCCGAAATCGCGCGCGAGTTCCGCTCGGCGAGCGGCGCCGAGCTCGCGCGCTAGCTCGCGCACGCGCTCCCAGGGCGGCGCGGCGCGGCGCGAGTCGCTCGTCGAGGCGTCGTCGAGGTGCTGCACGAACGTCGGCGCGTCGAAAAAGCCCGGGAACGAGTGCACGATCGCACCCTCGGGCGACCACAGCTCGAAGAGCGGGTAGCCGCGCTCGTGGTAGCTCGCGACGACCTCTTCGGGCAGATCGTCGTAGACGATGCGCACCGGGACGAAGTCCTGCGCGAGCGCGAGCACGGTCTCGTCTCGCAAACCGTTCGCCTGCATCTCGATGCACCACGGGCACGTCGTGTACATGCCGAACAGCAGCATCGGGCGCTGCGCCGCGCGCGCGATCGCGAGGCCGTCCTCGAGCGTGTCGAGCCACTGGATCGCGCCGTCCGCGACCGGTGAGTAGCTCTCGAGACGCGCGAAATCCGCGGGTTTTTGCGCCAGTTGCTGCTCGAGCTCGGCCTGCGGCAGCTCGTCGACCAGTTCGGGCGCGATCGCCGTGAGCTCGACTTGCGATGCCTTTGGCTCGCCGCGCTGCGCCGCGAAGTTGCGCCACGCAAACCAGCCGCCGCCGGCGACGAGTGCGAGCACCGCGGCCGCGGCGGCGCGCCGAACGAGCGGCGCCGACCTCGAGGTGCGCGCGTCGAGCTCCGCTGCGAGCGCGGCGGGAAGCGCCGGGTTCGCGTCGCGCGAGAGCTCGCTCGCGAGGACTTCGGACTGAGCGTGAAGACGCGGGTAGAGCTCCGCGAACCCGCGCAGTTGCTCGTCGTGCTTCAACGCTTCATCGAGCCGCGCGCGCTCGTCGTGGGAGAGCTGCCGCAGCACCGCCTCGCGCACGAGGTCGTAAGCCGTGAGCGACGCCGCAGCGTGCTCTCGCGAGGGCCCCGCGCCGGGCCCGCCGCCGCTCGAGTCGTGGGCGTTGTTCATGGCAGGGGGGCGTTGTCGCGGAAGGGGCGCAGGCGCTCGGCGACGTGGTGCGTGGCGCGCGCGACGCGCGTCTCGACGGTCTTGAGCGGCGTGTCCGTGAGGCTCGCGATCTGGGCGCAGGTCAGACCTTCGAAGCGAAACAGGATAAAGGCTTCGCGAGCCGGGTCGGGGAGCGAATCGATGGCGCCTTGGATCTTCGCCGAGAGGAACGCGAGCGCGTCGCGGTGTTCGGGGCCCGCGTCGGAGGGCGGTTCGACGCGCTCGGCGCCGGGCTCGCTCTGCTCGACGAGCGTCAGCCGCGCGCGGCGCTCGCGTTGCGTGCGCGAGTTCAAGTAGGTGCGCCAGGCGGTGCGCTTGAGCCAGCCCTCGACGGCGCCGCGACCTTCGAACTGCTCGCGCTTGCGCCAGAGCGTGAGGAACGTCTCCTGCACCAGATCGTCGGCGTCCGTGCGGTTGCGCGTGAGCCGCAGGAGGAAACGAAACACGCTCGAGCCCTCGCGCTCGAACAGTTCACGAAATTGCTGGCTCGACAGTCCGCTCACGGCGCTCGCGTTCGGACGCGGCGCGTTCACGGCGCCGCGCGGGGAAGCGGCGCGGGATAGCAACGCGGGGGACACGAGTTACCGGGGAGCGGAGGGGTGTGCATGGGGGGTCCCTGTCGGCGCGGCAAGCGGGCTCGTCGCGCGCGGCCAGGACCGACTTTGGCCTCGGATCCTGCTGCGCCGCCGCTCGAACGCCGCCGACTGCGGGGGCCAGACAACGCGGGCCGGCGCGCCCCTTCAACTTTTCGCATTCAGGGCATTTGGCGCTCGGCTTTTGGCGGCGCGGCGGCGGAGCGCGACAATCGGCGCGCCTTCGCCGCGAGCGCCCCGACTCGCGACGCCCCATCTCCGCGAGACCCGAAAGCCGCTGCAGATGAGCATGAACTTCCTCCGCGTCGCCGTCGTGTTCGTTCTGGTGTCGCTCGCGGTGCTCGCCGCGGCCATGTTCGCGCCGTGGTCGACGGAGAGGCACGCCTCGCCGCCGCTCGAATCGAGCGCGGCGCCCGCGGCCGCATCTCCGGTCGCATCCGGCGCAACGTCCGCGAACGAGCCGCTGCTCGAAGAGTTGCAGCGCCTGTCGATGCGGGTCGATTCGTTGTCGGCGCGCGTCGAGGAGCTCGAGCGCGAGCCGCGCCGACGGGCCGGCGAGCCGGAGTTGGAGCGCGACGCCGCGGAGAGCTCGACGACGGCTTCCGAGTTGGCGGTGGACGGGCTCAGCGCGGAGGAGTGCCTGCGCCGTTACGTCGCGTCGTTCGAGGACGGCGTGGCGGGCGACGAGTTCTACCGCATGGCCGTGCAGGCCCAACTCGACCAGATCCTCGCGCCCGTCGCGGCGATCGTCGCGAGCCCCGCGTACGTCGACGCGCTGCGCACGAGCCTCGCCGCGATGCTCCGCAAGCCGAAGTTCGGCGCGAATCCGCGCGTGGCCGACGCGTTGTTCGGCGCGCTGTTCGAACGCATCGACAGCGGACTTCCGCCGGTCGCGCTCGACTCGCTCGTCGCCATCGGCGGACGCTCCGTGCTCGAGCGCCTCGAACGCCTCGTGTGGACGCTGGCGGACGAGCACCTGCGGCACGCGGCGCTGGAGCGGCTCGCGCAGGCGGCGCCGGGCGGCCTCGACGCCGGTGTCGAACGCCTCTTCGCGATGGCGCGCGACGACGGCGACCGCGTGTTCCTGCTCTCGCTCTTGAAGGGCAGCGATCTCGGCGCCGCGCTCGCGACGGTGCGCGCTGCGACGCGGTTCGACGTGCCCGTGCGGCTCGCGGCCGCGGCGCGCGTGGGCGAGTTCCACGGCGACAGCGTCGTCGAACTCGTCGATTGGTGGCTGGGCTTCGAGTCGAACGCCGACGTTCGCGCGGCGCTCGGCGCCTCGCGTTCGAGCGCGAGCGAGACGCCGCGCTGGCACGCGCTTCAAGCGTGCGGGCCGCCCGACGCGGATGCGGGGCGCGACGACGCGCGTGCGTGGGCGCCGCGGGGTCCGCAGTGCGGCGTGCAGTGGCTCGAACTCGTTTACGACTCGCCGCTGCGAGCGAGCGGCGTTCGCATCCACGAAGTGTGCACGGCGGGCGGCGTGCGCGAAGTGGTCGCGCGCGACGAAGCGGGCGTCGAGCACGTCTTGTGGAGCGGGATCGATCCGCTGAGCAAGCCCGACGTGCTCGCGCTCGACTTCGAGCCGACGCCGTACCGCGTGCAGCGGCTTCGGATCGTGATCGACACCGAGCGGAGCGCGGGTTGGAAGGAGATCGACGCGGTTCAACTCGTCGGGCCGGACGGCGCGGCGTGGGCGGCGTCGGCGCAGGCGTCGAGCTGCTACGGCTCCTGAAAGGCCGCGACGCCCCGCTCCGAGCGTGGGACGGCGGTTCCGCGCGGGCGTCGTACGCGGGCGCTATGCTGCTCCGTTCGCCGGCGCCCACGGGACGCGAATTCCGCGCTTCCGAAGCACCCGCGCTCCAACGCACCCGATTCGAACTCCGTGTCCCGCTCCACCCGCCCCGCCGTCGTTTCGCTGGTCCACCTGGGCTGCGCGCGCAATCTGATCGATTCGGAGCTGATCCTCGGGCGCCTCGCGGACCAGGGGCTCACGGTCTCCGGCGATCCGGCCGCGGCCGACACGATCGTGCTCAACACGTGCTCGTTCATCGGGCCGGCGCGCGAGGAGTCGGAGCGCAACATCAAGGAGCTCGTCAAGCGCAAGAAGCGCGGCGAGATCGAGCGCGTGGTCGTCGCGGGTTGCCTCGTGCAGCGCTTCCAGCACGAACTCGAGAAGCGCTTCCCCGGCGTGGACCTCTTCGCGGAGATCTCCGACGGCGCGGCGCTCGCGAAAGCCATCAAGGCGCTGTCCGAAGGCGAATCGGTCCCGCGCTACCTGTCGAACGGCGGGCTGCGCGAGCCGACGCGCGATGCGTCGCGCATGTTGTCGACGCCGAAGAGCTTCGCGTACCTGCGCATCAGCCACGGCTGCGACCACACGTGTTCGTTCTGCGCGATCCCGGCGATCCGCGGCAAGCACCGCAGCAAGCGGCCCGACGACGTGCTCGGCGAAGCGCGCGAGCTCATCGACGCGGGCGTCAAGGAGCTGGTGATCGTCGCCGAGGATTCGACGGCCTGGGGCCGCGACATGGGGCTCGAGCTGCCGGACTTGATCGAGCCGCTCGCGGAGCTTCCCGGCGATCACCGCATCCGCGTGATGTACGCGTACCCCAATCGCTTCCCGTGGAAGCTCGCGCGCCTCTTGCGCGAGCACCCGCGCGTCGTGCCGTACCTCGACATCCCCGTGCAGCACATCGCGACGCCCGTGCTGCGCGCCATGCGCCGCGCCGGATCGGGCGATCAAGTGCGCGCGATCCTCGACCGCCTGCGCGAGGAAGTGCCGAACATCACGCTGCGCACGACGCTGCTCGTGGGCTTTCCCGGCGAGACCGACGAGGACGCCGCGGAGCTCGTGGAATTCGTCGAGCGCTACCAGCTCTCCCGCCTCGGCGCCTTCACCTATTCGCCCGAGGAAGGCACGCCCGGTTTCGGGCTCGAGGGCGCCGTTCCGGCGAAGGTCGCCCGCGCGCGCCACACGGCCGTGCTCGCGGCGCGCGACAAGGTGCTGCGCGACACCCAGGGCGCGCTCGTCGGCGAGACGCTCGAGGTGATCGTCGACGAAGCCGCGACGAAAGCGCACCCGCTCGCCATCGGCCGCACCGCGATGGACGCGCCCGAGGTCGATCTCATCGTGCGCGTCGAGAAGTGCAAGTCGCCGGTCGGCGCGCGCGTGAAGGCTGAGATCCTCGGCCTCGACGAGGAATCGAACCTCGTGGCGCGCGCGGTGAAGTAGGAGCGGCAGAGCGCCGCTCCTCGCTCAGCTCGTTGTGCGTGGCGATGCGTCGTCAGCTTCCGCGGCGGGCGACGGCGCGGTCCAGC
>CALFYL010000406.1 GCA_937952135.1 uncultured Planctomycetia bacterium | reverse complement strand
CTCAGCGCTCCATGAGCGCCATCGGAGCGTTCGACACGCCGAGGTGAGCCTTCGCATGCGCTAGGCGCAGCGCTTCGTCGGCGGAGATGCGCGAGGCGAGCAAGTCCGTGAACGCACGCAGGATCGTGCGAGCCTCGGCGCGCGGCTCGCGCACGAACTCGACGCGGAAGCGGCGCACGCCGCGCGCGATGAGAGCGGGCGCGAGGCGCGCGCAGGATTGGGCTTCGCTGTTGAAGACGGTGTTGCGGCAGCCGACGTCGACGATGACGGGGTGCGTGCGCTGCGTGTGGTCGCGCAGGGAAACTTCGTGGCGCTCGCACGGGCGGCCGCAGGTGCGGTGGTCGCGTCCGTTCGACAGCAGGTGCGAGTAGACGCAGTGCTCGGTGTGGAAGGTCGGGATGCGGTGGTAGAGCACGAGCGTGAAGCGCGCCGGGTCGGCGTGGTCGAGCAGGGCATCGAGCTGCGCGCGGTCGAGGTCGTAGGACGGCGTGAGCGTGTCGAGGCCGCGTTCGAAGAGCTCGGCGGCGGTGATCGAATTCGTGACGTTGAGCGAGAAATCGCCGTGAAGAACGGGCGCGCGCGGGTTCGCGTCGTTGGAAGCGCCGCGCGCCCCCTCGCGGGCCGCTGCAACGGACGCCAGCGCGCCCCAGTGCCGCACGAGCACCGCGTCGGGCGCGAGCGCCGCGAGCCGGCGGTCGAAACCCTCTTCCCCGGGCTTCTGCACGCGGACGGTGGCGAGGGTCACGCGCAAACCGGCGGCGCGCGCGCGTTCGACGGCGCGGCCGAGGCCGACGAGCTCCATCCAATCGAGCTCGACTTCGCGCACGCCGCTCTCGACCGCCGCCTCGAGCTGTTCGTCGGTGCGGCACAGCGCCACGAGCTCGGGCTCGCTCGGCGCGCGCCAGCTCGACTCTCGCAGCGTGCGCTGGCTCGCGCGCAGCTTGTCGACGAAGGCACCTGCCGCGACGTTGCGCTCGGGGCCGCGCTCGATCGGCGCTAGCAGCGCTGCGGTGAGCGCGCGACGCAGCGACTTGAGTTCGGACACCGGCAAGTGCAGGCCGGGCTCGAGCTCGCTCAGCTCGAGTTGCGCCAGCCGGAATGGAGTCCCGCCGAACGCGCCGAGCTTGTCGCGCAGCAACGCTTCGTCGAGGCCGCGCGCCGATGACGGGGCCAGCGGAGTTTCGCTTCGCACCACCGCGCCTGGTCCGCTGACGCGGCCGAATCGATCGAGCGCGCGCACCGCGACTTCGAGCACTTCCCCCGCTCTTCCGCTCACGCGCAACTCGACCGCGATGCGTCCCTCGGGCTCGTCCGCCTCGACGAGGCGCTCGGCTTCGCGCGCGATGCGCGGATCGGAGCTGACCCACACGCGCTGGCCCGGCGTTACTCGTGCGAGGTCCGGCCCGGGCCGCCCGAAACGCAGCCGCCAGCCGCGCGGCTCGCGCTCGACGGCGAAGATCGGCCCGCCGGCTTCGCGCTCGTCCTCGGGCCGCCCCGCGTCGAACACCACGCCCATCCCCGCGCGCGGTTCGAGCGCTTCCGCCGCGGGCCCGCTGCTCGCGTCGTCGGCGCCGCCGAGTCCATGCAGAGCACTCGAGGGCGAGCCGCACGGCGCCTCGGCGCGCTCCTCCGCCGCCAGCGCACCGGTCCACGGCCGTCCGTCGCGATCGCGCTCGACCGTGACCTCGCCGCGCTCGACTCGCACCACGCGTCCGAGCAACACGCCGCGGCTCTTCGGAAAGCGGCCCTCGACGAGCGTTTGATGGTCGCTTCCGCCGAGGAATCCGTCGCTGAAGCCGCGCGTGTACGCCAAGCTCGCGCGCAGCAGATCGCGTTGGAGCTGCGCTTCGTCGGCTTCGCTCGCACCGCGCTGCGATGCGACCGCGTCGACCCAGCGTCGGTACATCTCGGTCGCCGTCGCGACGTAGGCCGGCCCCTTCTGGCGGCCCTCGATCTTGAGTCCGTGCACGCCGATGTCGACGAGCTCTTCGACGGCGCGCAGGCCGGCGAGGTCCTTCGGCGAGAGCAGGTACTTCACGTCGCCGAGCTCGCGCACGGCGCCGTCGACGACGAGGTCGTAGGGCATGCGGCACGACTGCGCGCACTGGCCTCGGTTCGCGGAGCGGCCGCCCCACGCTTCCGACGTGAGGCATTGGCCCGACCACGCGACGCACAAGGCGCCGTGGATGAAGACCTCGAGCTCGACATCGGTGCGCGCGGCGAAAGCGCGCAGTTCCGCGACCGAGAGCTCGCGCGGCGCGACGATGCGCGTGGCGCCGAGGCTGCGCGCGAAGTGCGCGCCCTCGGGGCTCGAAATGGTCATCTGCGTGCTCGCGTGCACTTCGAGGGCCGGACACAGCTCGCGCGCGAGCACCGCCACGGCGGGGTCCTGCACGATGAGCGCGTCGACGCCGGATTCGGCGGCGCGGCGCAGCACGCGTTCGACGAACTCGAGCTCGGGCTCGAAGACGAGCGTGTTCACCGCGAGGTAAGCGCGCGCGCCCGCGCGGTGGATGCGCGCAACGGTCTCGGGCAAGTTGGCGAACGAGAAGTTGCCCGCGCGCGCCCGCGCGTTGAAGCCCTCCTGCAGCCCGAAGTACACGGCGTCGGCGCCCGCCGCGAGCGCGGCCTTCAACGAGTCGAGATCGCCCGCCGGTGCGAGCACTTCCGGTCGGCGGTGCGTTCGGGATCCGGGCGCCATGCGGAGGGACGTTATCATCCGCCGCAAGTGGCGCAGGTCCCCGTCGACAAGCTCTCCGGCTCACGGCGCGTTCGCGCGCCTCGGAAGGGACGTGCGGCGCGCGGCCCGGCGCGGACAAAGGGCTCGAAATCCGCTGCGAAACGGCCCTCCGGGCCCGCTCGGTCCGCGACGGCGCCCCACGCTCGGATCGCGCCACTCCGCCTGCGCATGGACGCCCTCAACCGGCGCCTGCTCGAGTTGCTCGAGCGTCGCGCGCGCCTCGCGCGGAGCATCGGGCGCGCCAAGGAGGCCGCTGGACTCGCCGCGTCCGATCCGGCGCGCGAACGAGCCATGCTCGCGGCCCTGCTCGACGCGGCGAGCGGCGACCTGCCGCGCCGCGACCTCGAACGCATCTTCCGCAGCGTGTTCCGCGCCTCGCGCGCGGCCGTGGTGCGCGACCGCCGCGCCTGATCCGCCGACGCGGAACCGACGACGCCGAACTGAACACGTAGGGCCGACGACGTAGGGCCGCGCGCGCGTGGGGTGTCCGTCAGCTCGCGGACGGATCCTCGAGTCCGGCTTCGATGCACGCCTCACGCGTCTTGCGCGCGAGCTCGCGGTAGCGCGGCGGCGTGCGGCGCACGATCTCGAGCTCGCGCTCGCTCAACTCGCGCTTCACGACGCCCGGCACCCCGACGACGAGCGAGCGCGGCGGTACGACCATCCCCTCGCGCACGAGCGCGCCGGCGGCGATGAGCGAGAAGGCGCCGATGCGCGCGCCGTCGAGCACCCGCGCCCCGATCCCGATCAACACGTCGTCCTCCACGACGCAGCCGTGCACGGTCGCGTGGTGCCCGATCGAAACGCGTGCGCCGATCGCGACGGGCCATTCGCCGAGCGTGCCGTGCAGCACGGCGCCGTCCTGAACGTTGGAGTCCGCGCCGATCGAGATGCGGTTCACGTCGCCGCGCACGACAGCGCCGTACCAGATCGAGACGCCCGCGCCGAGCTCGACGTCGCCGACCACCGCCGCGCCGGGCGCGATGAAGACGTTTTCGGCGATCCGTGGCCGCACGCCGCCGTAGGGAAGGATCAGAGGCTTCACCGTGCACTCCCCTCTCGCGCTCGGCGGGCGCGCTTGGCGCGAGCTTGCAGCCGCTTGCCCACCGCGGCGATCGCCTCGAGCACCGGGTGCAGGTCCTCGCCCAGGGCGGTGAGCGCATACTCGACCGAGGGCGGCGACGTCGGCAACACCGAGCGCGCGAGAACGCCGCGCAGTTCGAGCTCGCGCAGGCGCGTCGTCAGGACCTTCGCCGACACGCCGGGCAATCCGCGGCGCAGCTCGCCGAAGCGCTGCGGTCCGTTGCGCAAGCGCCAGAGCACGTTCGGCGTCCACGCGCCGGCCAGCAGTTGCAGGCAGCTCTCGAGCGGACACTCGTCGGGGCAAGAGCCTGGCGTTTCTTGGACTTGCATGCGTTTCTCCCTTGGTTACCGACAGGTACCTGGTTGTGGAAGGTAAGCATTGCATCCCAAATTGCTCGACACGTCAACCATCCGCTCCCGACGCGCCGAAGGACCCTTCACGCCATGTCCAAGATCGCCATCCTCTACCACTCCGGCTACGGCCACACCGAACGTCAGGCGCGCGCCGTCGAAGAGGGCGCGCGCTCGCACCCCGGCGCCGACGTCGCGCTCATCCCCGTCGCGGATTGGGAACAGCACCGCGGGACGCTCGACGCGGCCGATGCGCTCATCCTGGGCTGCCCGACGTACATGGGCAGCATGTCCGCGCCGATGAAGGCCTTCATGGACGGCACGAGCGGCATCTGGCGCAAGCAGGCATGGAAGGACAAGCTCGCCGCGGGCTTCAGCAACTCGGGCTCACCCGCGGGCGACAAGTTCAACACGCTGGTCGGCCTCGCCGCCTTCGCCGCGCAGCACGGCATGTTGTGGGTCAGCCTCGGCGAACTCCCGCGCTACCGAGACGCACAGGGCCGCGAGATCAACCGCGCGGGTTCCTTCCTCGGTGCGACGGCGCAGTCGCCGGGTTTCGATCACGACGGCGAACCGCCGGAAGACGACCTCCAGACGGCGCGCCTGCTCGGCCGGCGCGTGGCCGCCGCCGCTGCGCGCTGGGCGAGCTGAAGCTCGCGCGCCTTCGCTCGCACGCTCGGCCGCCCCGGGCCGCCCGCCAACCTGCGAAGCCGTTGCAATCGGCTTGCAACTGCACAATACTTGCGCGCGTGGTCCGCCAACCGCTCCAGCCCGCCGCCGTCCGCCTCGAGCACGCGTGCTCGAAGCTGCGCGCCCACGGTCTGCCCGTCACGGTCCAGCGCCGAGCGCTGCTCGAGCAGTTCGTCGGCCGCACCGACCACCCGTCGGTCGACATGCTGCACGAGGCGCTCGCCCGCACGCTGCCCGGCGTGAACCGCGCCACCGTGTACCGCACGCTCGAGACGCTCGTGGAACTCGGCCTGGCGTCGCGCATGGCGCACGAGGGCGCGCAGGGCCGCTACGACCCGCGCGTAGAACGCCACGACCATCTCGTCTGCGAGCGCTGCGGCTCGGTCGAGGACCTCTTCGCGCCCCCGCTCGCCAGCGTCCGCCTCCCGCGGCCGGCGTCCGGTTTTCGCGCGCGCGATTACACCGTGCAGTTCCGCGGACTCTGCGGTCCGTGCGCTTCGAATTCGCGCTCGGCGCGCAGGGCTTGAGCTCGACTCGGCCCCCCGCGCCCGCCGCGATGAAGTTCTTGCTTTTCCCACAGTCCGATTGACCCCAACACAAAAGAGGAGGTGATCTTCATGGCAGATCTCAAGGGTTCCAAGACGCATCAGAACCTGAAGGCTGCATTCGCCGGCGAGAGCCAGGCCAACCGCCGTTATCTCTACTTCGCAAAGGTCGCCGACGTCGAAGGCTACCCCGAGGTCGCGGGCAACTTCCGCGACACCGCCGAAGGCGAGACCGGCCACGCGCACGGCCACCTGGACTTCCTCAAGAAGGCTGGGGACCCGGCGACCGACCTTCCGATCGGCGACACCACCCTGAACCTGAAGGCCGCGATCGCGGGCGAGACGCACGAGTACACCGACATGTACCCGGGCATGGCCAAGACCGCGCGCGCGGAAGGCTTCGGGGAAATCGCCGACTGGTTCGAGACGCTGGCCAAGGCCGAGAAGGCCCACGCCGGCAAGTTCGCCAACATGCTGAACTCGATCAGCTGAGCTTGCGTCCACGGACTCCCTGCGGCGCCGGCCACCCCGCCTCGGACGGGTGGCCGGCGCCGCTCTTTTCGCTGGAGCGGAGTGACGGATCGGCGCCGCGAAACGGACTTGCGTTGCGATCGTGAGCTGTCGAGTCCGCTGCGGCGACTCGAGGCTCCATTTGTCGCGACAATGGGAACCTGCCTGCAACAGCGCTCATTGAATCAGAATCGAGACCTTTCGACTCAGAGTTGAGAGTCCGGAACAATTCAATGGACGGGCGAACGACGCGCGGTGTAGTTGAGAAACCGTCGCCCATCGGAGGTGCTTGTGCCGCTACGAGTTCGCAGAAATGTCGTCGCCAGCGCAGCTCTGGTCTCACTGATGTTCCTTGCCGGCTGCGAAGAGTCGGTGTCGGCTTCTTCGCCGCGCGTCGAGCTCGCGTCTCATCAGAGCCGGGCCGACGCGGCGCGGGAGTTCGTCGCGCAACTCGACGTGCTCGGCCGACGGCTTCTTGCGGGAGACGCCTGTTTTCCAGAGCTCGTCGACGCCGCGCACCTCGCGCTTCTCGCCGTCGAACAGCAGCCGGAGCAACGAGACGGCGTGTTCCACTACGAGATCGCGTCCGATGGGCGCGCTCGCGCGGTTCTCAGCGCGCTGCAGGACCCGACAACTTCCGACACGCGGTTCGAGATCAAGGTCAACGGCAGCCGCCTCTACACCGGCTTGCCGGCCCCGTTCACGCGCGACTTCGAGCAGGAGGCGGAGTTTCTATTCGCCGTGACCGAGTCGGGCGCGCTCTCGTGGATGACCTGCATCTTCGAGAGCTTCATCGAGCCCAATCAAGGCGAGAGCGTAGCGGCGCTCAAGCAACCGCCGTTCGTCACCGGCGCCGTCGTGCGGTACTCCGCGGACAAGCGCAGCCTGACGTGGCATCCCGCGACGATCCAAGTCGAGCGAGGCGCCGAGACGGCGACCCTCGTTCGAAGGAACGTCGGCCCCCCTGAGTTCCGTGCGTCGCCTTCCGAGGCCGAGCACCAGCATCTTCAGGAGATCGTGCGACTCCTGCGGAGTCTCCGCAGGTGAGTTCGCGTCACCTACTTTGACCTCTTGTCTCTACCGAAAGGAATCGCCATGAAGAGTCTGCTTTCGCTCGCAACGCTGGCGCTGGTCGTCGGGCTGGCCGCTCCCGCTCTCGCTCGTCAGGTGGGGCAAGCACCGGCGGCGAACTGCTGCGTGTGCAACATCGGGACGGATGCGGACGGCAACCCGGTGATCACCTGTCCGTGCAACAGGAAGGTGGGCGCGGTCTCGTGCATCATCAACAGCACCGGTTGCATCACGGTGGGTTCATGCATCGCGGTCGGCGGAGTCGGCGACTGAGAGCGCACGGCCGCTCGGAAGGGCGCCCGCGCCGCGGGGGCCCTTCCGGGCACGGGCGCCCGGCACAGGGGTCATGAAGTCCACCCACTCGATCACGCTGGTGCTGATGGCGGTCGGAGCCGTCGCGGCAGCGTTCCTGGTAAGTCGCTCGCTGCGCGTGGACGCCGAGCAGGGCCAGGCGAGTGAAGCCTCGACGCCCGCCGACCGAGGCTCGACTGCAGCGCTCGCGAGGGACGTCGAGCCGGATCGACGCGAGTCGCCGCCGAGCGACATCGCGATGGGATCCGAGGCGTCCGCGAAGGGCTCGAATCCGACCGACGCGCCGCCGACCGAGGACGTGGCGGACGCTGCGTTCTCGAAAGCGCTCGAGAAGTTGCGCGCCGCGCGCGACTCCTTCTTCACGAATGCGCCGGATGCGTTCGGTCTGGACGAGTCGCTTCGAGCTTTGGCTGGCGCGGCCGTCATCGATCCGCAGTCCGCCGTGAAGTCACCCGACGGCGCCATCCGGGGCGAGATCGGGTTTCCTGGCGCGGAGCTGTCCGGGCAATACGAAGTGCGCGGCGGCTCGTGCACGATCACGCTGAGAACGACTCCGTCGGACGTGCACGGGACCCCGGTCGCCGCCGAGGAGATCTCCTTCGGATTCGACGACGCCTCGGGATCGATCGCCAATGCATTCGAATCCGTCCAGGCTCATCCCGACGTGCGATCTCTTGAGCTGGCGCGCGCGATGGAAGGGCGCTCCGAGGCGATCGTGGGTTGGACCGTGGGATTCGGCGATTCCGGAGTTCACGGCACTCCGATCTCGATCGCGCCGCACGAGTCGGGGTGGCTCGTGGGCCGGTCGCGGCAAGTCGTCCCGCTCGAGCTGCCGGGCGCGTGGGACCGCGGGACGATGCACGAGTGGTCGCGGCTGCTCTCCGCCGTCCGCGATTGAAGCTCCCACGGCAACGATCGTTCTCGCGCGCGATCCGCCGCGACGAAACAGGGGCGCGCCCGCTGGTCGCGGACGCGCCCCCGAGTTGCGATTCCGATCTGAACGAGCGGCGAAGCTCAGCTCCGGCCTGGGCCTCTCGTCGCGAGCCGCTTCGGCCGAGCTAGCTCGACCTTGCTGCGGTCGCAGTGAGAGATCCAGGCTCGATGCGTCACTTCGCGGGCTCGATCACGGAGCGAAGGTCAGCGCGAGGCCATTGCTCAGGCTGGTCGCCTTCGCCGCCGGCGGGTCGCGGTACCACTCTTGGCAGTACACGACCTGACCCGAGAAGTGCGGCGCGCCGATGTGCACCGGGTTCGCAGCGATCCAGGCGCTGAAGTTGAGCGTGAGCGCGCCCTCGCACGGATCGCCGGGATTCGTGCCGACCGTCGACGTACCGGGCGTGGTGCGGCTGGTCGGCGACTTCACGCACAGGAAGCTCGTGCTGGCGGGCGCCCACGGCAAGGCCGGGTTGATCTCGTTCAGACCGAAGAACATCAGACCGTTGCGGTTCTCCTCCATCGCGGAGCAAGTGAGCACGCACGGCGTCCCCGCGCCGCTGGCGCTCGGCGGGTTGCTGGCCGAGAGAACGGGCACGCAACCCTGCGTGGTCGTGCCCGAGGTGCAGTACGCCACCGGGGGCGTCGAAGTCGGATCGAGTTCGTAGACGTTGAGCTCGTCGACCGAGTTCTGGTGCAGCGCGAGGATCTTCAGCACGCCCGAGCCGTCGTCGAAGATGTCCGCGCCGCCGGCGATGTTCGTGCAAGCGACGCCGTAGAACGTGCCGTCGAAGAAGCGGCCCGTCGTGAGCCCCGTCGCGGGATCCACCTCGTTGAACTCGACGAGGTCGCCGGGCCCTCCGGTGCTGCAGGGAACACCGCCGTTGAAGTTCTCCTGGTCGAAGCTCCACAGCGTGTCGTTCAAGGTGTCCCACGCGAGGCCGTAGCTGGCCTTGCCGTTCGCCGGGACCTCACCCAGGTACGTCGGCACGCCGCCAGCGATGGAGAACTCCCACATCGCGCTGTCGAAATTCTTCGTGTAGAAGGTGCCGGTGTTGGGGTTGCGAGCCAGCGCACGGATCGTCGCCGACGAACCGAGCGAACCGCCCGTGGGGATGATGTACGTGGCGGTGAAGCTGAGCGTGCCGTTGGGACCGGCGTTCGGGTTGAAGGTGTACTCCTTGAGCACCCGGCCCTCCATGCCGCCCCACAACTTGAAGTTCGCCTCGTCCATGGCGAGGTCGCGGATGCCCCACTGCGACCCGGTGGCCGCCGACATGTCCTGCGTGAAGCTCTGGATGTACGCGCCGGTGGTGTCGTACTGATGGATCGCGAACGCGCCCGACGTGCCCGCGCCGCCGGAGACCCAGTAGTAGCCCCAGCCATAGCCGCAGCCCAGCAAACGGTTCCAGTTTGCGCCGGGCGCCGGCGACGCGAGGATGCCCGCGACGATGTCGAGCGGACCCTGCAGCAGCGTTCCGACCGCGCGCGTTCCGCCGAGCGGGCGCGCTTCGTCCTGCGGGCCGGCGCCCACGGTCGGATTGGGCGTGGGCCCGCGGTCTTCCGCGGATCCTTGCGGCGCGGCAAACACACCGAGCGACAGCGAGAGGGCTGCACAGGCAGCGTGAATCGACTTGCTCATGGCTTTTGTCCTCGCGAGTACCTGAGTTCGAAAGTGTCGTCGCTGGACCGCGGTGACTCGCCGCGCGCCCTGGCGACCGGAAGGAACGCTCGACATCCTGCCCGCGCGCTCGGAGCCCCGCCAGGGGCGAGCGCGCGGAGGCACCCGACCACGACAAATGACTTTCGTTCGGCGCGGCTTTCGCGCGTCCCTGTTCACTCGCCCCGGGACTTTCCTCGAGCCCGCTGCGCCGGCGCTGCTGAGCGCGGAACGCCGCAGCTCGTCGAACGCGATCCGCCCTGCGACACGGGGGCGCCGAAACCGCTCGCCGCTTGCGCCGCGGCCGCGCGCGCGCTTCCCTCAAGGGCCATGAGCACCTCCCCCATCTCCTACACGCCGACCGACGGACTCACGTACGACCCGAACGAAGCGAAGTACTGGGAGTCCGGGCTGCTGCGCAAGGAGATCGAGCGCGCCTTCGACCTCTGCCACGGGTGCCGCATGTGCTTCAAGTACTGCGACAGCTTCCCGCTGATGTTCGAGCTCATCGATTCGCGGCACGACGGCGACGTGCGCAAGATGAGCGAAGCGGAGGTCGACCGGGTCGCGGACGCGTGCTTCCAGTGCAAGCTGTGCGAAGTGCAATGCCCGTACACGCCGCGGGACAAGCACGCGTTCCAGCTCGATTTTCCCAAGCTCGTCCACCGCCATCAGGCGGTGCGAGCGAAGCGCGACGGGGTGAAGCTCCGCGACAAGCTGCTCGGCGATCCGGACAAGGCCGGCGCGCTGGCGCGGGCGAGCTTCGGGCTCGTCAACACCCTGAACAAGAACGCGCTGCACCGCTGGTTCATGGAGAAGCTGATGGGCGTCCACCGCGAGAAGCTCCTGCCGGAGTTCGCGGGGACGACCTTCGAGAAATGGGCCGAGCGCGAGAAGCGCACGGACGCGAAGCTCGACGCGGAAACCGTGCTGTTCCCCACGTGCTACGTCCAGAACAACGAGCCGCACATCGGACGCGACACGCTGGACGTGCTCGAGCGGAACAAGGTCTCGTGCGCGTGCGTGAAGGGACTCGCGTGCTGCGGCATGCCCGCGTGGGAGCACGGCGACCTGGAAACGCTGCGCAAGAACGCCAAGCACAACCTCGACCTGCTCATGCCGTACGTCGACAAGGGCGCCAAGGTTCTGGCGCTCAATCCGACGTGTTCGATGATGATGCGGCGCGAGTATCCCGAGCTCGTCGCTCCCGAGGACCGCGAACGCGCCGAGAAGCTCGCGCAAGCCGTGCGCGATCCGAGCGAGCACCTGTGGTCGATCCGCACCGAGGCGCGCTTCAACACCGACTTCAAGTCGACTCCCGGCGAGCGCGTCGCCTACCACGCGCCGTGCCACCTGCGCGCGCAGGCGATCGGGTTCCGCGGCCGCGACCTGCTGCGCAAGATCCCCGGCGTGACGCCGACGCTCACGACGGAGTGCTGCGGGCACGACGGCACTTACGCCATGAAGGTCGAAGGCTTCGAGACTTCGAAACGCGTCGGCAAGAACGCCTTCGAAGGCATGCAAGCCACGCAGGCCGAGGTGTGGGCGACGGACTGTCCGCTGGCGGCGATCCAGTTCGCGCAACACGCCGGACGCAAGCCGATGCACCCGATGTCGATCCTCGCGCGCGCTTACCGCGCCGACGGATTCCCGACGCCGGTCAAGCAGCCCGAGGCTTGAGCGCCGCTCGAAGCGCGCTCAGCCGACGCGGCGCAGCAGCGAGAGCGAGGTCGTGAAGAAGCGCTCGCGCAGGTCGGAGATCGACATCTCCTCGAGCTCGAAGTCCACCGAGATGGTGTGCATGCCGCGCGCGTAGTGCACGCCGTAGCTCTGTCCGATGATCACCGAAGGCACCGAGATGTTCTGCATCTCGTACTCCGTGCCCGTGAGCAGCTCCTTGACGCGCCCCGCGATCATGTTGCCGATCTCGCCGATCGCGTCGATCGAGTCGGCGTCCATCGTCTTGCACTCCTCGCCCATCAGCTTGCCGGCGATGTGCAACATGCCCCGCTCGGTGAGCGAGACCGCGCACGTGCCGTTGGTGCGCCCGACGAGTCCGACCATGACGGAAATCGGCCGCGAAGTGCTGAAGAAGCGCGACGCGCCGACCGGCGGCGGGCACAAGCCGGTCATCTCCAAGCCTTGCTTCGTCCCGGTGATCACCGCGTCGAGCAGAACCGGATCGATCTCGAGGGTGGCGTGCTTTTCGGCTTGGTGCTGGGGCATGGTCGGGTGCGGGACGGGGCGCGGGGACGGCGGCGGCGGGCCGGCCCCGACGCTTCGAGCTTCCGCTATCGCGCTCCGACGGCGCGCGCCTTGAGCCGAGGACCCGCGCCCGCGCTCGCTCAACGCTCGAGCGTGCCGCTCTCGCTGCAGCAGGGTGGAAGATTGTTCCGCGCGCCGGCGACGGGCAGTCCGCCGCGCCACGCCGTCCAGGCGCCGAACGCCACGAGCAAGAGGGCGGCGACGCGCTGCAATCGAGCGCGCCACGCGAGCGGGAGCAGCGCGCCCCCAGCGGCGACGACGGTGAGCGAGGGCGCCGTGGCGAGGCCGAACACGAGCGGACCGAGAATGACCGTGGCGCCGCCCTCGGACGCGGCGAAGAGGAGCGCCGACCACGAGAGGCCGCAGGGCAGGCAGCCGTTGATCAGACCGAGTGCGAGCGCTGCGCCGAGCGGAGGCAGCGTTCGCGAGAAACGGAGGAGTGCGGCGAAGGGCGCATGCAACTGCGCCGCGACACGCGATGAGCGCAGCCAGGTGAAACCCAGGGCGTGCAGACCGCCGAGCACCATGGCGCCGCCCGCGAGCCACGCCAGAACGCTGCGCGCGCTGTGCAGCGCGTGCTCGCGGTCCTCGACGAGCTCCGTCGACACCGCGCTCGCCCCCAGAGCGAGTGCGAGCGCGAGCATCGCGTACGCGGCGCACTTGCCGAGCACGTACGCCGCCATGCGAGCCCCCGGATGCGCCGCGCCCTCGCGCCGCCAACCCATCGCGATCACGAACGGACCGCACATGCCGGCGCAGTGCAGCGAACCCGCCAGGCCGAGCAGCGCCAGGCTGAGCAGCGCCGAGGCGTCGCTCATCGCTCAGTTCCGCCGCGCATCGACGGGCTCGTTCGCGGCGGCCTGCAACGCCGCCGGATCGCGGCCGAACTCCGCGGCGCTGGGCTCGAGCTCCGGCGGCGGGTTCGCGTTGCGTGCGTGCTCCGGCAGAAAACCCATGCGCAGCGGCGTCGGCCCTTCGAGATGCGCCGTCACGCCCTCGCACGCGACCACGCAATCGCCGCAGCGGATGCACAGCGAGAAGTTCGACTGGCCGTCGGGATAGAAGCCGTGGCCGTCGAGGTACGCTCCGCCCGACATCTCGCGCGGCGCCAGGTCCATCGGGCACGCCTTGTCGCAGGCGTTGCACTCGATGCAGCTCTCGCGGTGCGCGAACTCGACGCCGTTGAAGCTCTCGTGGCCCAGCAGCGCGAAGTACACGCCCGACGGACACCAGTTGCGGCAGAAGTCGAGGCCCAGGCGCTTCACCATCGCGTAGAAGCTAGCGACGAGCGCCACTAGGAACAGCGCGGCGCTCGCCATCGCGAGCGACGAGCCCTGTTGGAACACGCGCCAGTCGACCCAGAAGCTGAAGGCGACGGCGCACATCGCGCCGCACACGCCGAGCAGCGCCGCGTTGGCGCCGAATCGTTGCGCGCGCGACTTCGAGCGCAGACGCAACCAGTCCGCGAGGCGGGCGACGGCGCCGTAGGGGCACACGAAGCCGCACAAATAGCGGCCGAGGAAGCGGCTCGCGACGATGATCGCGACGTTGATGGCGAGGAACGGGAACGCGAAGCGCTTGAGCGTTTCGACCAGGCCCAGCTCGTGGCCGAGGTAGTGGTGGTGGCCGCCCCACAGGTCGATCCGCAGCAGGCCGAAGGCGGGCAGCGCGGCGACGGCGAGCGTGAAGAGCACCGCGACGCTCCACCGCCAGTGCGTGTAGCGGTGCAGGTGGCCGCGCTTCTTGGCGAGGCCCGAGAGGATCTTGTCGCGCGCGGTTCCCAGACTCATGGCGGCTCGTGGTAGCTCGTCGCGTCTCGCTGCGATTTTCGGGCGCAGTCGGCGCCTCGCGGGAGCTGCCCGCATCTTCGGCTCTAACTACGCACCGGCGCCGTAGCTCGCAGTGCGCAGCTCGGATCGGTCGCAGTGCGTAGCGCCGTCGGCGCGTGGCGCTCGGGCAGGACCAGCCGCCGTGAGTTGAGCGCGCTGAACACGCTCGAGGCGACCATCGCAGAGGCGGCGAAGATCGGGGAAAGCCGGCCCGTCGCGGCGAAGTACAGGCCCACCGAGTTGTAGAGAAAAGCCCAACCGAGGTTGAGCTTGGCGGCGAACACCGCGCGGCGCGCGAGCTCGATCACGTCGGGAAGGTCGGCGAGTCCGGGGCGCAACAGATTGATCTGGGCCGCCGAGAGGCTCGCGGCCACGCCGCCCTGAACGGTGATGCCGACCTGCGCCGCGGCGAGCGCCGCCGTGTCGTTGAGTCCGTCGCCGACGAACGCCGCGGGCTCGATGCTCGCTCGAAGCCGCGCCACTTTGTCCGCCGGGCTCAGCCGCGCTTCGACCGGCACGTCCAGCTCGCGCGACAGCGCCTGAGCCGGAGCGTCGGCGTCGCCGGTCAGGACGCGCGGATCCAGGCCCAGGCGCTTCAGGCGCGCGACGGTCGCGGCCGCGTCGGGGCGCAGCGAACTGGAGAGCGCGAACTGCGCGAGCACCTCGGCGCCTCGGCGCAGCTCGATCCAAGTCGCCTCCGGCCGCGCGGGCGGAGTCTCGAAGCGCGCGCGGGTGAGCTCGTACTCGACTCCGTCGATCGCGCCGCGAACTCCGACGCCGGGCAGCGTCGTGAAGTTCTCGACGCGCGGCAACTCCGGCCGCCCCTCGCGCCCCCACCACGCAGCGCGCATCGAACGCGCCAGAGGGTGCTCGCTTCCGAGCTCGAGCGCGCAGGCGATGCGGAGCGCACGGTGCTCGTCGAGCCCCGCGGCGCGCACCTCGACCAGCTCGAACTCGCCGGAGGTCAACGTGCCCGTCTTGTCGAGGAAGATGCGCCTGGCGCGCGCGAGCCGCTCGAGGGCTTCGCCGCCGCGCACGAGCACGCCGCGCTTGTACGCGGCGCCCATCGCCGTCCAGAAGGCGAGCGGAGTCGCGATTCCGAGCGCACAGGGGCACGAGATCAGCACGACCGAGAGCGCGGCGAGCCACGCCGCTTCCCAGCCGTCCGATTCGCGCCGCACGAGCACGGTGGCGGCGGCCAGCACGAGCACGACGGGCAGCAGCGCGCCAGCGAGTCGGTCGGCGACGCGCACCCAGCGCGAACGCTGCTCGAGCGCTTCGCGAAGCAGCCGCTCGACCTGGTCGCGCAAGCGCGCTCCGACCGCCGCTGTGGCGAGCACGACCAACGCGCCGTCGACGAGCACCGAACCGGCGTTCAGGGTGTCGCCTTCGCCGAGGCTCCGCGGCTGCGACTCGCCGCTCAAGGCCGAAGTGTCGACGAACGAGCGTCCGTCGAGGATCGTTCCGTCGACCGGGACGATCTCGCCGGGACGCACTCGGAAGCGATCGCCGACGGCGATGCGCGCCGCGTCGACCGGATGCTCGTGGCCCTCGGCATCGAGCCGCGCCACGGGCCCCTCGCGCTCGGGAGCGAGCGCGCGCAACTCCTCGGTCGCCTTCTCACGCGCGCGGACGTCGAGCCAGCGGCCGAGGCTGTAGAGCACGACGACCATCGTCGCCGTGTCGTAGTAGACCTCGCCGCCGCCGCGGAACGTGTTCCAAGCCGAAACGCCCCAGGCCGAAGCCGCGCCGGCGAGGATCAGCGCTTCCGCCGAAAGCCAGCGCCGCAAGGCGACGACGGCGTCGAAGAGCGGAACGCCCAGCAGCAGCAGTGCGGGTGTCGAGAAGGCCAGAGCGCCCAGTCGGAACAGGCCCGTGAGCGCCTGCGCCGTTTCGCCGTCGCCGTCGTCGTGCAGCGCGCGCGAATAGAGCGCGAGCGAGAACACCATCACGCCCATCGCCAGGAAGCCCGACAGAACGACGCGCGAGAGCAGTCGATCGCCGCTCGCCTCCAGGCCGCGATGGCTCAGTCGGTGCGCGAGGTAGCACCCGCTGCAGCAGTAGTGCTCCTCGCCGGGTCGTCCGTGGCGCGCGAGCGGCAACCCGCAGTGCGCGCAGCCTTCGAGCGGCGCAGAATCGGTGGCCGCGCGCACAGGGCTACTTCGTCGCCGCCGACTCGGCGGGCTTCACCGGCCCCTTCTGCAGGTAGTCGGGCAATTGGTACTCGAGCGAGTACCAGGTGAAGAAGACGAGGAAGGCCAAATAGAAGATCAGCAGGTACCACGGCACGCCGCCGTGGCCGTAGCCGGGGTGGAACTTCTCGGCGTCGCGAGGTTCGACGTTTTCGCTCACTGCAGGTCCTCCGAGAACGAGAGACCTTCGTCGCGCTCCTGCTGCGCGACGCGCTCGAGCATCTCGTGCTTGGTGCGCTCGATGTCCTTGAACTGACCGCTCGCGAAGGCCCAAACGAGCAGGAAGAAGAAGCCCAGCGCGACGAAGCCGTAGGTCAGGATCGGGTCGAAGGCAAAGCCCGCCAACTCGTCCTTCTTGATGGTTCGCAGGAACTCGTGGAGCTTGAAGAAGAACATGCAGCCCGCGATCAAGCACACCGTCGTGAAGAAGACGTGCGTCGCGCGCCAGCGGATTCGCTCGCCGCGAGCCTGCGGCGGGTCCTGCGAGGGGATGGGAGAAGTCATCGTGGCGGTGCTCCGAGGGAGGCTCAGGCGAGTTCGATGCTCAGGGAGTGATGCGTTCGGCGACCGGGATGCCGGCTTGCACCGTGCCCAGCCACTGCAGGTACGCGATCAACGCGAAGCCGTCCTTGTTCGGCACGCCCCGCTCGTCGAAGTAGAACGGGTACGGGGGCATCACCGAGTGCGGCACGACGCTCTTGGGGTTGATGAAGTGAGCGATGTGCCAGTCGTTCGACTTCTTGCCGCCCTCGCGCGCGAGGTCCGGGCCGACGCGCCGCGTGCCCCAAAGATGCGGCTGGTTCAGCGCGTTCTGGTACTCCTGCGCGGAAGACGGCGCGCCCCAGCGCACGTGCTCGTTCGAGACGACGCGCACGTATTGGCTGTGGCAGTGCCAGCAGGCTTGACCGACGTAGACGTCCCGGCCGCGCTGCAGCGCGACCGCGTAGCTCTCCGGCGAGACTTCCCCGTAGTGCTCCTTGAAGCTGTCGGGGAACTTCCGGGCCAGCTCGACGAACTCGGTGCTGGGCTTCTCGGCCAGTTGCTCGAGCGTGCGGAAGTCCATGCCGTGGTAGCTGTAGAGGCTCATCCACGGAAAGATCATCGAGAGCAGGAAGGCGATCGCAAAGCAACCGATTCCCGCCACGAACACGAGGGTGGAGAAACGTTCCATGGTTTCTTGGGCTCCTGAGGACCCGTGGTGGGATCAGTCGGCGCTCGCCGGGATCAGGTGCTTCTCTTCTTCGTACGCCTCGCCCGCTTTCGCGGTCATGTACATGTTGTAGAGCACGCAGAAGAGGCCCGTCAGAATCATCGCGCCCGAGAACGTGCGCACCCACCAGAAGGGCTCCGAGGTGCGCAGGATGTCGGACCAGTCGTTGAGGTCGCGCTGCATGAAGCCGTGGATCAGTCCGGCGATCATGAGGTCGAAGAACATGATCAGCACGCCGACCGACCACATCCAGAAGTGCCAGGAGCGGAGCGACTGCGAGTACCAGTTGCGGCGGCAGATGCGGGGCCAGAGCCACTCGATCACGCCGAACAACCAGAAGGTGAACACGCCGAACATGATCAAGTGCGCGTGCCCGACGACCCAGTCGGTGAAGTGAATCACCTTTTGGAACAGCCAGGTCACTTGGAAGGCGCACTGCAAGCACGTGATGAAGTAGAAGACCGCGCCGACGTAGAACCAGCGAATCGCCATGCTCGTGCGCAGGGCGCTCCACTTGCCGCGCAGGGTCATGAAGAAGTTCACCACCACGGTCGTGACGACGACCTCGATGGCGATCGTGGTCGTGATCGCGCCGAACTCGACGTAGTCGGGGATCGGCGAGATCAGGAAGTGGTGCACGCCGC
>CALFYL010000405.1 GCA_937952135.1 uncultured Planctomycetia bacterium | reverse complement strand
CCGCCGAGCTGCGCGAGCACGTCGAGCATCGCGAGAGCGTTTCGCTCGCGGTCGTAGTTGGGCGCGGCGTCGCGTGCGTTGCGGGCCAGCTCGCGCACGCGGGCGCGGTCGGACGCGAGCGCGAGGACGGCGTCGGCGAGTTCGCGCGGACGTTCGGCGCCAAGCGTGACGCCGCCGCGCGCGTCGCGCACGATCTGCGCGCCTTCGCTGTCGGGTCCGGCGTAGAGCACGGGCACGCCCATTCCGAAGCACTCGAAGATCTTCGACGGGATCACGGTGCGGAAGACGTCTTGGTCCTTGAGGTGCACGAGCCCGAGGTCGCACACGCTCCACAGCCGCGGCATGTCGTCCTTGGGGAACGAAGCGTGGAACGAGACGTTGCTCAGCTGCTTCTCGCGCGCGAGCTCCACGAGCTTGTCGCGTTCGGCGCCGCCGCCCACGAACAGAAAGTGGACCTCGGGCCGTTCGCGGAGCAGCTCCGCCGCCTCGACCACGCGGTGCAGCGCGTGCGCCATGCCGTGGGTGCCGAGGTAGCCGACGACGAATTTCCCCTGCACGCCAAGTCGCTGCGCGAGACCGTCATCGCGCTCTCGCGGCGCGTAGCGCGACAGGTCGACGCCGTTGCGCACGACGTGCACCTTGCTCGCGTCGATGCCCCGGGAGCGGAGGTTCTCTCGAAACGCCTCCGTCACCGCGACCACGGCGTGCGCGCGGCGGTAGAGGAACAGCTCGAGCCGTTCGAGCAACTCGATGGCGACGCTCTGCTTCATCGCGCCAACCGCTTTGATCGAATCGGGCCACAGATCGCGGAGCTCGAAAACGAACGGCTTGCGGCGCAGGACGGACACGACCCAGCCGCCGAGCGCGCAGAAGAACTGCGGCGAGGTTGCGAGCACGACGTCGGGGCGCTTCACGAACAGCGCCGCGAGCGATCCGTTCAGCATGAACGACAGATAGTCGAGAATCCGCGCTCCGAAGCCCTTGTTCGCGGCGATGAAGGTCTTCACGCGCACGACGTCGACGCCGTCGATCGTCTCGCGGCTGCGCCAGCGGTTTCGGTAGCCGGCGTACACCCGGCCTTCGGGGAAGTTCGGCGCGCAAGTGACGACAGTCACGCGGTGGCCGGCTTGCACCCAGCGCCGGGCGTGCTCGAAACCGCGCGTCGCCGGCGCGTTCGTCTCGGGGGGGAAGTTGTCGCTGAGGAACAGGATGTGCACGGCGAAGCTCTCAGGCTGCGAGCCGCGCTTCGGCCGCCGTCTTGCGCAGCACCGCGATCAGCACGCTTCGCAGCTTCGCGCCGCCGGGCAGCGTGTTCACCGCGCGCTCGTACATCCAGCCCACGAGGTACGTCGGCGCCGTGATGCGCAGGTACTCGGGCCGATCCTCGTGAGTGGCGGTCGTCTCGAGCTTCAGGCCGTGGCGCGCGCCGATCGATGCGATCGCGCTCGGCGTGTTCGCGCGGTAGCGCGTCGGAAACGTATCGATGGACGCTCGGCCGCGCAGGCGGCAGATGAAGCGATGGAACGAGTGCGGCGTGAAGCGCGCGATCGTCGGAACGTAGTGCCACGCGTTGGGCGTCTTGGCGATGAAGGCGCCGCCGGGCTTGAGGACGCGCGCGATCTCGGCGAACACGCGGTCGGGATCGTCGAGGTGCTCGAGCACGTTGTCCGCGACCACGAGGTCGAAGTGCGCGTCGGGGTAGGGGATCTTCTCGCCGATGCCGACGCGCGCCTCGTCGAGGTGTGGGTTCGTCACGACGCGCGGGTCGGGGTCGACGCCGCAAACCTGCGCCGCGCGGCCGCGAAAGTTCATCTGCGGCACGATTCCGGCGCCGGCGCCGAGGTCGAGCATGCGGTCGCCCGGCTGAAGGCGCGCCAGCACTTCCGCGCGCAGCCGCTCGTCGTCCCAACGGCTGACGACGCCGGGGTAGAGCTTCGCATCGAGCCAGGCGACGAGCGGACGAGCGCGGCGCGCCTTTCGAGCCTCGAGGGGGGTCGGCGAAGGGCTGTTCACGGGGAAACCTCGCGGTGGGGTTGGGGAACGTTCGCGGGCGGCGTGGCGTGGCCGCACGACTCGAGCAGCCAGCCTTCGAGCCGGCGCTGCCAGGAAGAGGCGTCGAGCTCGCGCCCGCGCTCGAGGGCGCCGACGCACAGCTCGGAGAACAAGGCGTCGTCGCCCGCGAGCCGGTTCATCGCGGCGGCGAGCGAGTGCGACGACTTCGGCGTGACCAAGAGGCCGTTGCGCTCGTGCTGCACGAGCTCCGGAAGCGCGCGCCAGTTCGCCGCGATCACCGGCAGCCCGCACTGCATCGCTTCGACGACGACCCCTGGAAGGCCTTCGCCTTCGTAGTAACTCGGGAAGAGCAGGGCGTCGTGCTCGCTGAGGACCCGCGCGACGTGCTCGTGCGCGAGCGCGCCGTGATAGACAGCGCGCGGATGCGAGCGCAGCCGCATCAAGTCCGTGCTCGGCATCGACGGTCCGTAGAGATCGAGCGTGCAGTTCGGCGGGCACAACTCGATCGCGCGCAACGCCTCCTCGTAGCCCTTCTCCGGCCGCAACTGCGCGACGAACGCGAAGCGGCGGCACTGCGGCGAGAGCTGGCGCGCGGGCGGGGTCGAGCGGCGCGTCGTGGGGAGCTTGCGAACTTCGCCGCAGCCCGCGAAGCGCGCGCACAAGTGGTCGGTCTGCAAGAGCACGAGCGACGCCGAACGCAGCACCTCGAGCAAGCGTTCGCGCCGCCGCGGCGCCGCGCGGTCGAGCGTGAGGTCGAGGGCGCCTCCGAAGACGCGGACCACCAGCGGCTTGCCGATCCAGCGGCACACGCGCTCGAGCCACGGGCCCGCATCGGTGACTCCGTTCGACGACGCGTTGAACATCACGACGTCGGCGAGCGGTCCGCGGCGCAGCACGGCGTTCAGCACTCGCGCCAGTCCGAACGCATTGCTGACGGCGCGCCGCCAGCCGCGCGAGTACGTGTTCGAGCGCGTCGTGTCCACGATGTCCAGCTCGAACGATCCGCTGCGCTCGAAGCTCTCGCAGAGCTCGCTGAACGACACTTGCGTGCCGCCGATCGGCTCACCGGGCCGCGGCCGCGGTCCGATGAGCAGGATGCGCGCGCGAAGTCGAAGCTCGCG
Organism: uncultured Planctomycetia bacterium; assembly: GCA_937952135.1. Lineage (GTDB taxonomy): Bacteria > Planctomycetota > UBA1135 > UBA1135 > WYBT01. The sequence goes on along the minus strand of CALFYL010000405.1, from coordinate 28,005 downwards.
GCTCACGCGGCGACTCCGAAGCGTTGCATCCAGCGCGCGAGCGACGCGAGCAACCACACGCGCGTCGCCGCGGCGGTTTCGCTCAGCACGCCCGTGCGCGCGTTCGCCGAGCGCCCTTCCGCGAGCGCGCGCTCGAGTGCGGGGCGCTCGAACAGCTCCGCTGCGCGCGATCCGGGCGCGTACAGGTCGTCGACGAGCTCCCAGAACTCGCCGTTGAACCAGTCGAACAGCGGAAGCGCGAAGCCCTGCTTGCGGTGCTCGTACACCTCGCGCGGCAGCAGCGGCCGGCCCGCTTCGCGCAGCAAGTGCTTGCCGACGCCGCCCTGCACTTTCAGCTCGAGCGGCAGGCGCGACGCGAAGTCGACGACGCGCCGATCGAGCAGCGGAACGCGCACTTCGAGGCTCGCGGCCATGCTCATGCGGTCGACCTTCGCGAGGATCGCGCCGGGCATGAAGCTCTTGGCGAGGATGTCCATCACGAGCTCTTCGGGTTCGAGCGCGGTGAGCGCATCGACACCGAGCTCGCAGTCCGTGCGCAGCGAATCGACCGCGAAATCGTGGGCGCAGAGCTCGCGCGTTTCCTCGGGCGTCCAAAGGGCGCGCATGCGGCGAAACTGCTGCGCCGGCGTGTGCATCGAGAGCTCGAGGCCCTTGCGCGCACGCCGCACCTTCGTCGCGAGCGCACCGCGCGTCATCGGCGAGGCCGCCGCGAGCATCGCGAGCCCGGCGCGGCGAAGCGGCGCCGGCGTCGAGTCCGTCAGCCTGCGCACGCGCGCGGCCCAGAACATGTGGTCGTAGCCGCCGAACATCTCGTCGCCGCCGTCGCCCGAGAGCACGACCTTGACCTCGTTCGCCGCGAGTTCCGACACCGCGAGCGTCGGGATGCACGACGTATCGCCGATCGGCTCTCCGACGTGGTCGAGGATGCGGTCGAGCGCGTCGAGCGAGAAGTGCGCCCGGTCGATGCGCGCTTCGAAGTGTTCCGCGCCGACGTGCTTCGCGACGGCGCGCGCGAGCTCGCTTTCGTCGTAATCCTTGCGCGCAAAGCCGATCGAGAAGGTCTTGAGCTTGCGGCCGTCTTCCCGCACCGCACGCGCCGCGAAGGCCGCGACCGTGCTCGAGTCGATGCCGCCCGACAGGAACACGCCGACGGGAACGTCGGCGACGAGTTGCGAGCGCACGACGTCGTCGAGGGTGGCGCGCAGCTCCTCGGTCGCCGCGCGTTCGTCCTGCGGCACGGGCTCGAGCTTCAACTCGTGGTAGCGCCGGAGTTCGACCACGCCGTCGCGCCAGCGCAGCCAGTGCCCCGGCGGCAGGCGCTTCACGCCTTCGATCAGGGTCCACGGATCGGCGACGTAGCGGTCGACGAGCAGCATCTCGAGCGACTTGCGGTCGAGCCGACGCGACACCGCCGGGTGCGCCAGCAGGCTCTTCAGCTCGGAGGAGAAAATCAGTTCGCGCTTGGGACCGAGGGTCCAGTAGAGCGGCTTGATGCCGAGCGGGTCGCGGGCGAGCGTGATGCTGCGCTCGCGTTGGTCGGCCACCGCGAAGCCGAACATGCCGTTGAACGAAGGCAGCGCGTCGACGCCGTGCTCGATCCAGCTCTGCAGCACGACCTCGGTGTCGGAGCGCGTTGCGAACACTCGCCCGCGCGCTGCGAGGCGCGCGCGCAGGGCGTCGAAGTCGTAGATCTCGCCGTTGTAGACGAGCGTCCAGCGCCCGTCGCTGCTGCGCATGGGCTGGTGGCCGTCGGCGATGTCGACGATCGACAGCCGGCGCATCGCGAGCGCCGCGAAGCCGAGGTCGGCGACTCCGCCTTCGTCGGGACCGCGGTGGTGGAGCGCGCGGTTCATCGCGTGGGCGACAGCCGCTTCCGCGCGTTCGCCAGGCCCCGCGGCAAATCCGTTGATTCCGCACATGGTCTACCTCTGGAACGGTTGCGCCGAGCGCTCGAAGGGCCGGTTCGCGAGCACGCTCGCGACCGCGCGTCCGAGGATCCACACGGGCACGACGGCGGCGGTGAGAATGAAGACTTGCTTGGCGAGGCTCGCGAACTCGTTGCGGTGCTGCACGGCGACGTAGAACGCGAAGTAGGGCGCGACGCGCGCGACGAAGCCGTGCGGAGCGCAATCCCAACGCCGCTCGACCCAGAACAGCAGCCAGCCCATCGCGAGGCCGAACAGCAGCGGGCCGAGGAGGCTGCCGAAGTCGAGCCAGCCTTCGGCGACGAGGCTGAACGCCGCACCGCCGCCGCGCGAAGCGAGTTCGACGTAGTTCTCGCGCACGAACTGCTCGGAGAGCATCAACGGACGGTCCGGATGGATGCCGCGTGGAACGAAGGCGAGCACGCCGTCGAGCAGGCTGCGGCCCGCGAGTTCCCCAGCCTCGCGGTCGTAGAGCACTTCGGCGGCCGTGATGAACGGGTGCGAGAGCTCGGAGCCGCCGATGGCCGCCGCGATCGAGTTCATGCCCTGGCCTTGGAGCAGCCACAGCGCGTCGCTCACGTCGCCTTTGTACGCGCCGCGGAAGAGCGCGAACGTCTCGAGGCTCGCGTACGTCACGAGCGCGAGCGCGAGGAGCCCAGGGTGCACGCGGCGGAGCTGCCAGCCCCTCGCCCGGCAGTGGATCGCGAGGTAGCCCAGCAGAAGGATCGCGAAGTTCGTGCGCACGGAGATCACCGCGATCGACCAAACCGCGATCGCGAGCGCGACGGGCCGGAAGAAGTTCTTCTCGAGCTTCGGAAGCGGCGATGCTTCGGCCCACAGACAGCCCGCGATCGCCATCCACAGGCCGAACTGCAGCGGGCCGAGCCCCTGGCTCAGCAAGTATTTGAAGGCGTAGTCGTCGCGGTTCGACAGCGCGTCGAGCCCCACGCGTTGCACGTAGAGCGCGTACAGCGAGCCGCCGATCGCGACCAGCGCCGCGGCGACGGCGAAGTCGCGCGAGGCGTTCCCGGTGGCCTCCGAGTCGAGCGGCGCGCGCGTCGGGGTGTCGCTCGACAGCCACTTGACCTGGATCGCGAACCAGATCGCGAGCAACAGGCCCGCGGCGAAGGCGACGTACTCGTGCTGCGTCGCGACGATGAGTTCGTCGTCCAGGTGTGAAATGTTGCGCCAGCTCAGCGGGGTCACGAAGGTCGTCGCGAGCGCGTAGAACGAGCCGATGAGGCCCGTCGCGAGCAGCGCGAGCGTCGGCAGGAACAGCGGCGAGCGCCGGCGGCACACGAACACGCCGAAGCCGACGAGGCTCCACAGCACCGCGGCCCACAGGTAGCGTTCGGCGTACATCGTTGCGCCTCAGCTCCCCGCGATGCGCCACGCGCTGAACGCGACGAGAACGGCGAACATTCCGGCCGCGGCGGCGAGCTTCCAGCGCGGGAGCAGAGCTCGCGGGAGGCGCGCGACTTCGGTCGCGACGAGTTGCAGCTCGGCCACGCGCGCGGCTGCATAAGCTGCAACGGCGCCCCATGCGCCCCACAGCGGGATCGCGACGAGGCCGACGGCGAGCATCGCGCCCGCGGCGACCGTGTAGGCGCGGCGCTGCGAGGCGAAGTCGCCTTGCGCGCGCTGCCACGGCGTCGCGAGGAAGCCGAAGGAGTGCAGGAACAGCGCGGCGAGGAGCGCGAGGAAGATCGGCGTGGAGGGCGCGAAGGCCGGACCGAGCAAGTAGGGGAGCAGCGTGTCCGAGAGCGCGATCCCGAGCGCGAGCGCGGCGAAGTACAGCGGCGTCGCCTTCGACACGATGGCGAGGAAGCGGCGTGCGGCGGACTCGTACCCGCGCTCGTGGAGCTCGCGTGCGAGCAGCGGAAAGAGCGCGGCGGACAGCGCCGAGCTCACGATGTGCAGGCGGAGCGCGACGTCGGCTGCGCCGCAGTAGACGCCGAGGGCCTCGCTCCCGACGAATTCGTCGAGCATCACGCGGTCGAGCGAGGCGATGGCGCTGGAGGCGAGCGAAAAGCCGAGCAGGTCGAGCGCGGCGCGCTTGTAGCGCTGACGGTGCGGCGAAGTTCGAAGGGCTTCGAGCCAGCGCGTTCCGTTCGCGGCGGGCTCGCGCTTCGGCCGCGCGAGTCGGTAGCTCGCCCAGATCGCGAAGTTGGCGAGCACGAACGAGGCGGCGAAGGACCCCGCGCCGAGGCCCGCGAACGCGAGCCCCGCGGAGGCGGCGAAGGCGCCGGCCCAGGCGAGGTTGCGCGCCGAGTTGGCGAAGCCCACGCGGCCGTTCGAGCTCAGGGCGGCGAAGTCGCGCGACGCGAAGCCGTGGAACGCAGCCGCGACGGCCAAAGAGAGCGCCGAGCCGAGCGGCAGAGTCGCGAGCCCGACCGCGAGCGCCAGCCCGACGACGAAGGCCGTGGACAAGCGCGCAAGCCCGTCGAGCTCCGCTTCACCGGCTTCGCGCGTGACTTCCTCGCGGATCAAGAGCTGGCGCGCGACGTCCTGGTACGTGACGACGCCGAGCAGCGTCACGAAGAGCGAGAACTCGCCGTAGGCCGCGGGCCCGAGTTGGCGCGTGAGCACGGGCAAAGTGGCCAGGCCGACGGCGCCGAGCACGAGCTGGCTCGCGACCATCGACGAAGCGCTCGAGCGCAGGCTCGGCTCCGCGCGCGAAGGCGGCGCGAGCGCCGACTTCGGACGAGCCGCTTTCGTGGGCACGTCCCCGCGCAGCAGCGCGCCGGCCGACACCGGCGACGGAGGCGCAGCCGGCTCGCGCGCTGCTTGAAGCTCTTCGATGGACATCGGGGACGGCGTGCAGCACGACGCGCCCGCACCCGCGCCCCGGACGAGGGCGGCGGAAGGCGGCGATGTCGAGCTCGGCGGGTAGGGGATCGACCCACTTCCCCGAGTGCTTGAGGGACGCGTGTTGCAGATTCGCGACGCTCCGCACCCGATTCGCAAAATCGAGCCCCCGAAGCGTCAGTTTCACGGGCGTCGCTCCCGATAGGGCCTCGCCGCGGCGTGCGTCCCCGTGCCCCGGCCCGCCGTCGCCGCCGCCGCCCGTTCACCTTCGCCGCCGCCCATGCCCTCGTCGATCTCCACTCGCCGTCCCGCTCGCACGTTCGTCGAGCTCGATCCGCGCGCCGAGCCGCAGCTCGTCGCCGCAGGCGACCGCGACCCGCTCCCCGAGCGCTTCGAAGAGGCCGTCGACTGGGAGCGCCTGACTCCGCGCGGGGCGTGGTCGAGCTTCGGCCGCCCGCTCCTCGACGAGCTGCTGCTCGCGCTCACGCTTCCGCCCGCGCTGGTGCTGATCGCGCTCGTCGCGGTCGCCAACGCGCTCGCCTTCGGCAGCTTGCGGCGCGTGTTCTTCATCCAGCCGCGCGTCGGCCACCGCGGGCGCATCTTCCGCCTGATCAAGTTCCGCACGATGAGCGAGCCCACGGGTTCGATCTTCGAGGCCTGGGCCGGCGGCGACGTCGCGCGCGTCACGCGCTTCGGAAAGTTCCTGCGCAGCACGCACCTCGACGAACTCCCGCAGCTCTTCAACGTCCTGCGCGGCGAGATGGGCTTCATCGGCCCGCGTCCCGAGATGCTCGAAGTCGAAGAGTGGGCCTGCGCGAACGTGCCCGGTTTCCTCGAGCGCATGGCGATCAAGCCCGGCATCACCGGCTGGGCGCAGATCACGCAGGGCTACACGCCGAAGGATGTCGACGCTTACGCGCGCAAGCTCGAGCTCAACCGCGAGTACCTCGCGCGCCTCTCGTTCACGACCGACATGGGCATCCTCGCCCGCACCTTCGTGTGGATGGTGATGGGCCGCGGCTGGCGCTGGAAGAAGTAGCGCCGTTCAGCGCAGCTCGAGCTCCAACTCGAGGTTGCCGCCGCCCTGGAAGGTGAACTTCGCGGGGCCCGCGCTCGGCGCGTGGAGCGTCTCGTGCACCGCGAGGACGTTCCACTCTCCGCGGTCGAGCTCGAGCGTGAGCGGCGAGCCGACGACGACCGTGGTCAGCGGCGCGGCGAGCACGTGTGCGGAGACCGCGACTTCGCAGTCGAGGCCGCCAGCGGCGCCTCGGCTCGGCCGCGCCCAGATCACGAGGCCGTCGAGCGAATCGGAGACGCGCGGCGCCAGCGTGCTCACCTTGGAGGCGACTTCCACGCGAGCGTCGAGCACCAGCCGCGACTGCGCGCCGTGGATCCAGGCGCTGGTTTCGCCGAGCAGGAGCGGCGCGGCGCCCGCGGCGAGCGTGACTTCGCGATCGCCCTTGCGCTTGAGCGTCCACGTGAGCGAAGCGGCTTGCGGCGCGGCCAGCGGACCGGACTCGGGCCCGCCGAGTTGCAACTGGGGACCCGCGCCGCGTTGCAGCGCCATCACGTGGGGCCCGAGCGTCAGCAGCTCGACCGAACGATCGTTCCAGCCCGCGAGCAACTCGGTCAGCGGCGCCGCCGGCAGCCGCACGATGAGTTGGCGCTCGCCGCCGTGCGTCCACTCGGACTCGCGCGCGTCGGCCACGAACTCGAAGCCGCTGCCCGTGCCGCTCGGCATCGCGCGCGGCGGCTGCACCCAGCCCGTGTCGAGCAAGCGCACGCGCGCCGAGCGCGGCGCCGGGCCGTTGATCTCGCTCTCCGGCGGCGCGCCGCTGGCCGCGCAGCGAACGACCCACGTCCGACGGATGGCGCCCGACTCGAGCGCGAGCGAACTGTCGATCACGGCCGCCTGCCCCGCGGGCACGAACACGTTGAAGCCGCCCGCCAGCGACAGCAAGGTCGGCAGCTCGAGCGGCACGTTCGCGAACTTCACCGAAGTGCCCGTCTCGTTGCTGAGCATGCCGCTGAGCTCGAACGGGCGCTCGCGCAGCGCGCCGAGCTGCGCGTCCATGGCGCTCAGCGCGAGCTGCACGCCGCCGCTGACCTCGGAGGCGCGCACGGCCCAGTGCACGCCGGTGCGAAGGCTCGCCATGAGCGGCGAGAAATGAAGCGCGAGCTCGGCGACTTCGGCGTCGTAATCGCTCACCACGCGGCGCAGCGAGGTCGCGTCGAGCACGCCGACGCGTCCGATCGGCACGCGCAGCGAGAACGAGCGCCGCACGCCGCTCGCGAGCAGCTTTTCAGCGTCGGCGGCGGACAGCATGCCGCCTTGCACCGGTGTGCCCGCGGCGCGTTCGACGAGGTCGAGGCGCACATCGAGCGTGCGGCCCAGCGGCGCCGCCAGCGCGGCGAGCGCCTGGTCGATCTCGCGGTGCACGGCGGCGGGCGCGACGATGCGCACCTGGCCCGGGCTTTCGATGCGGAGCTCGCGGCCGGGCGAGGAGAGCTCGGCCTCGAACAGGAACGAGAGGGCGCGCGCGACCGCGTCGGCCCCCGATTCGGTTTCGAGCTCCGTCGTCGAGCCGTCGCCTTCGAATTCGAGCAGCGGCGCCAGCGCGGCGACGTACTCGCCGACATGCGCGGCCGGGGCGATCGAGCGCAGGTCGTAGAGCTTCGCGCTCAGCGCCGCCTCCTGGAGCGCGCCCGACGCCTTCCAACCCGGCTGAAGCGAACCCGGCGCGGGGGCGGCGAGCGGCGACCCGACCAGCAGCGACATCGCGAGGACGGTCGGCGCCATCCAGGTGCGCATGTAGGAACGGCGTCGATTCATCGTTCAGCCTTTCTGAGGTGTACCTGCGCTGCGCGCGCGTTGCGTTGCCCGCAGGCGGAGCTTGCGCCGGTCGCAAGCGAAGCTTGCGCTAGCCGCCCGGCGGCGAAAGTCACGCGTGGTGCGCTGCGCTCGGAAAAGAGATCGGAGAGGAGCTCGGAGGTCGGAGATCCGAGACCCGCGAGCGGTAGTTGTAAGGATTTCGAATGCGAAGTGAATCCACTCGCAGCCGTCGGGATACATCCGCCGTCGCGCACGAAGCAGCTCGCGCCGACGTCGCGTTGCTACCAGTTTGACCCGAAACCCTCGGATCGAGCGCATGCAAACGATGTCGCCAAGTTGCTACGGCCGCGGCAAGCCATCGAGACGCTTTCGGTGGGGTGGAGACGCTCCTGACTCGTCGCCGCCCAACCGTAGGCATTCCGCGCCCAGCGAGGCGCCGCACCGCAGCTTTTCGTCGTCTTCGGTCCGATCCTTCGTCGAGCGAATCTCGGCGGTGCTTCGACCGATCTTCCGCGTCGCGCGTTTTCACGAACGCCGCTCCGCCGGACTTCGAATGCCAGCGGTGAGGTGACGCCGACCTGGCGCGGATGCCTTGCATGCAGGGGTCGGGTTCGGGGTTCTCTGGGGGAGACCTTCGGGCTCGGCCCCTCGTTCTTTTTTTTGCGCACGTTCCGCGCGATGGGACTTTCGCGCGACGTGGGCGGCTTCACATGACGCGCTTCGCAGGTGCGCGAACGCGACGCCTGTAACGCGCCAGCTCGATTCCGGACACGGATCGCTCTCGCTCCGCTAACCTCCAAAGCAGGTCTCCGCTGGCGGCGCGGATGGCCGCAACGCAAGCGTCGCGACCGGCAGGCGCCGGAGCGGGAGGCAGCATGAGACAGCAGCGTGGTGTTGCGATGGGTGGACGTGTGCGCGGCGGTCGAGTACGGGTCGGCCGCACCCGATGGAGCCGCGCGATCTGGGCGCTCGGCGCCGTGGCTGCCGCGGCCGCCAGCTCGAGCGCTCAGGCGATCGAACGCATCAGCGTCTCGAGCTCGGGCCTCGAGGCGAACGACTCGAGCGAGCGGCCGCGCATGTCGGCGGATGGACGCTACGTCGCGTTCGTCAGCCGCGCGTCGAACCTCGACGCGGGGGACACGAACGGCTTCTCCGACGTGTTCGTGCGCGACCGCGTGCTGCAGACGACCGAACGGGTCAGCATCGGCAACGCCGGACAATCGACGACGTCGAACTTCGCCTGCGACCTGCGCATCTCGGACGACGGGCGTTACGTGCTGTTCGGCGCGAACGGCCTCGACCCGGCGGACACCGACGCGAATCCGGACGTGTACCTGCGCGACCGCCTGCTCGGCACGACGACCTGGATCTCCACGGGCAACCTCGACGAGTCGTACTCCGACCTCGACATGAGCGCCGACGGCCGCACCGTCGTGCACTCGCACGGCAACCTGTTCGCGCCGGGCGAGATCTCCGTCCGCCGACTCGACACGGGACAGGTCTGGATGCTGCAAGACGTCGCGCCTTCGACCGGCGTGGACGGCCGCGACTATTCGTCGCCGCGCCTTTCGGGCGACGGGCGCTTCGTCGACTACACGGTGGAGCACTTCTTCGCCGGCGGCGGATTCGCGGTGCGCGTCGAACGGCTCACGCTCGCCACCAACGTGGTCACGGTGCTCCTGAGCGACCGCGTCAACGCCTTGCCCCACGAGACCTCCTTCGACGGCCGGCATCTGCTGTTCACCGACTTCGGTCATGCAGGGCTGAGTGGGAGCACGTCGCTGTGGCTGCTCGACACGCAGACCGGCGCTCTGGGGCGCGTCGACCAGCGCCAGATTCCTCCGCCGATCTTCGGGCCCCCCGGCGGCTTCGGCGTCACCGAGGGTTCGATGTCGGCGGACGGCGCGCACGTGGCCTTCACCACGGACCAGCCGATGCTCCCCGGCGACAACAGTCCCTGGCCCATGGCGTTCGTGCGCGTGGTCGCGCAGTTCGGTTCGCTGCGCGCGGACTTGGATCCCGCGGGTCAGGACGCCGGCGGCGACTCGGTGCGGATCTCGCTGCGCGCCGACGGGCTCGAGGTCGCGTTCGACAGTTGGGGCGCCACGCTCGTTCCGGCGGACACGAACAACCGCTCGGACGTCTTCGTGCGCGCCGTGTGCGGAGCGCACTACCCCGACCTCGACGGCGACGGTCACGGCGCGAGCGGAGCGACGCCGACGTCGTTCTGTTTGCCCGGGCCGGCCGGTTGGTCGGTGAGCTTCGGCGACTGCGACGACACCGACGCGAACGTGCGGCCCGGTGCGGCCGAGCTGTGCGATGGGCTCGACAACGACTGCGACGGAACGGCCGACGAGGAGCTCGCAGGCGCGGGCTACTGCTACGGCGGCTCCAACTCGAGCGGCACGTGCATCCCGATCCTCGGGGTCAGCGGCTGCCTGAGCGCCTCGAGCCCGTCGAACTACACGATCGCGGCGAGCTCCATGGACCCGCAGCGTCCGTGCCTCGTGTTCTACGGCTTGTCGGCGATCGCGCCGCAACCGTGGGGTGTCGGCGGCCTGAGCAACCTGTGCGTCTCCTCGCCGCGCCAGCGCACCTCGATCGGCCTCAGCACCGCCGGCCCGTCGTGCGGCGGCGCCTACTCGTTCGATTTCGCGGCCTGGGTCGCCGCGAATCCCGGCGCACTCGGGATGCCGCTGACACCCGGCCAGCAGATGTGCTTCCAGCTCTGGTACCGCGACCAGGGCGCGCCGCTCACGTCGTCGCTCAGCAGCGCGTGGGAGACGATCGTGGCGCCGTGAGGTGCGCGAGAAGCAGCTAGCTCGTCAACTCGAACTGCTTGCGGCGCAGCGCGAGCGCGCCGACAGTGAGGGCGACGAGGGCGATGCCGACGAGCCAGCGCACGGCCTCGTCGGCGCTCACGGGATCGCGCGGCACGAACTCGTCGAGGTTCTTCCAGGCGTCGGCGTGGCCGTCGAGGAGGTAGCAGCGCAGGTAGTACTGCACCGTGAGCGCCTGGTTCTTGCCCGGCAGGTTCGCGAGGAAGCCTTCGATCGTGAAGGCGTAGGCGAGCCCGACGATCATCGGGTGTTTGAAGAACACGCCGAGCGTCGAGAAGACCGCCGAGTACGTGAGCACCGCGAGGGCGCTCGCGACGACGAGCGATGCGCCGAGCGTTTCGGGGATGGCGTAGCGCGCGCCGCGGTCGGGGTACGACTCGGCGATGGCGGCGAGCGCGGCGGCGCTGGCGCCGAAGAGCAGGACGAGCAGGGTCGCGCTCGCGAGCCAGCGTCCGACCAGGATCGCGGGGCGCGAGATCGGGCGCGTGAGCAGGTACGTGATCGTGCGGTCCTCGATCTCCTCGCCCAGCACCGCCGAGCCGACGATCACGGCGGCGAGCGGCGCCATCAAGTTGATCGTGACGAGGAAACCGAGCGCCGTGAGCACGTCGAGGCCGCGCACGGGCCGCGGCGACTGAGCTACCACGAGCGCGATCAGCGGCGCCAGCGTCGCGCCGAAGGCGACCAGCCACATGCGGCGTGTGCGGGCGGTGCGCACGAAGTGCGTGCGAAAGAGCAGCCAGGTGACTCGAGCGAAGTTCGCCATCGCCGCCTCAGGCCACCAGGTAATCGAACACGGCCTCGAGACTCGCGTCGTGGCTCTCGAGCGCCGTCACGCCCGAGCGAGTGTGCGCCGCGAGGCGTGTCAGCTCCGCGAAGAAGCGCTCGAGGTCGACGGTCTCGACCTGGATGCGCCCGTCGTCGTGGCCGATGCGCACCGAGGACACGAACTCGAGCTGCACGAGCTCGCGCGCCAGCTTGCGCGGCTCGCGCGCGCGAAGTTCGACGCGCCGCGGATGGCGCGAGAGCAACTGGCGCACTTGCGCGACCGGGCCTTGCGCGAGCAGGCGGCCGCGGTGGAACAGCACGATCTGGCGCGTGAGCGCCTCGACTTCGTGGAGCACGTGGGTCGACACGAGCAAGCTGACGTTCTCGCGGCCGAGCTGGACGAAGAGCTCGGTGAGCTCCGCGCGTCCGACCGGGTCGAGTCCGTTGAAGGGTTCGTCCGCGACGATGAGCTCGGGACCGTGGGCGATGGCCTGCGCGATCTTCGTGCGCTGCCGCATGCCCTTCGAATAGCCGCCCACGCGCCGCCTCCGCGCGTCGTCGAGTCCCACGCGGTCGAGCGCCTCGTCCGCGCGCCGCGTCGCCTCCGCCGCGCCGAAGCCGTGCAAGCGCATGAGGAAACGCACGACCTCGAAGCCGGTCATGTCCTCGTAGAGCGTCTCCTGCTGCGGGCAGAAACCGGCGCGCCGGAACAGCTCGGCGTTCGCGAAGGGCGCGAGTCCGAGGACGCTCAAGCTCCCGCGCGAGGGCCGGATCTCGCCGGCGACGAGCTTGAGGAAGGTGCTCTTGCCCGCGCCGTTCGGGCCGACGAGTCCGGTGATGCCCGGCTCGATGGCGAGCGTGAGCTCGGAGAGGCCGACCACTTGTCCGTACCAGCGCCCGAGCTGGTCGGCGCTCACCAGCGTGCTCGCGACGGGCTCGCTCACGCCACGACCTCCATGCGCCGCACGCGCCAAGCGACGATCGCGAGCGAGAGCGCCGTCAATCCGCCGAGCGCGAGCAGCGACCACCATGGATCCCAGCGCAGGAACGTGCGCTGCGCGCCGAGCCACCAGTCGGCGACGCGCTCGAAATGGTGGGCGAGGCTGACCATCCAGAAATCGCGCTCGCGCATCAGCGCGCTCAAGGCGCCGCCGAGGGCGATGGAGCCCATGAACACCGCGAAGACCGCCGCGAGCGCATAGGACTTGCGCCGCGAGAGCGCGGAAACAGCGAGGATCAGCGAGGACAGCACGCCCACGAACAGCAGCGAGTAGCCGACGGTCGCGACGATCACCTCCCACTTCTCGGTGAGGAACACGAAGTCGGGCGAGTTGAACACCGCGACGAGGCAGATCAGCAGGCCCGGCCCCAGGACCGCGTACGCGCCGAAGGTGAAGGCCGTCGCGAAGTGCGCGAGCATGTAGTCGAAGCGCGTCAGCGGCCGCGCGAAGTAGAGCAAGTGCGCGCCCGCGCGCCGGTCGTCGCAGATCAGGCCCGCGCCGTACCACGCCATCGCGAGCAGCGCGAAGAAGCGCACGACCTTCATCGAGTAGATGATCAGGTTGTGGACCTCGAGCAGTTGCGCGGCCCACTGCGCTGCGAGCCCTGCGCCTGAGATCGGTCCCGCGGCGCCGGTCTCCTCGAGCGAGAAGCGCATGTAGACCATGAACGACACGATGATCCCGGTCATCGCCGGCCCGAAGAACAGGATCAGCAGCGGCAGCTTGCGCTTGGTCGCCACGGCCATCTGGGCGCGGTACAGCGCCCAGAAGCGCCAACGCGACGGCGCGAGCGAGCCCTTGAACGAGCGGTAGATCTCCGTGTGCGTCGACGCGGCTCTCATGCTTCGGCCTCGCGCGAACGCCGCAAGACGTCGAGGAAGACCTGATCGAGCGTCGAGCGCAGTTCCTCCAGCCCTTCGATGCGCGCCCCGGCGCGGCCCGCGAACTCGAACAGCTCGTCGGCGTCGTCGCCGCGCGCCTGGACCCGCCAGCGGCCTTCGCCGTCGCGTTCGAACTCGACGCCTTCGCGCTGCAGCTCGCGCTCGAAGCCCTCGACATCGCCGGTCACGCGCACGCGCGCCGTGCGCGACTGGCTGCGCGTCAACTCCGCGATCGAGCCCTGCGCCGCGACGCGGCCGCGGTCGAGCACGACGACCTCGTCGCAAGTTCGCTCGATGTCCGGCAGCAAGTGCGAGCAGATCAGCAGGCTCTTGCCGTGCGCGTGTCCGAGGTCCGCGATCAGGTCGAGCATGTGCCGGCGCCCCTTGGGGTCGAGCCCGTTCGTCGGCTCGTCGAGCAAGAGGAGCGGCGGGTCGTGCGCCAGCGCCTGCGCGAGCTTCACGCGCTGCTTCATGCCGGTCGAGTACTGCACGATCTCCCGGTAGCGCTGCTCGTCGAGGCCCACGTAGTCGAGCGCTTCGTGCGCGCGCGTCATCGCGTCGTTCGGGCTGAAACCCGTGAGTTGCGCGAGCATGCCCACGAGCTCGACCGCGTTCATGTGCGGCGGCAGGCAATCGCTCTCCGGCATGTAGCCGACCTTGCGCCGCAGCTCGACGCAGTCCTGCGGCTTGCGCGGATCGAATCCGAGCAGGCTCGCTTCGCCGCCGTCGGGCTTCACGAGGCCGAGCAGCAGCTTGATGAGTGTGGTCTTGCCCGCTCCGTTCGGCCCGAGCAGCCCCACGGCGCCGGGCGGCACCTCCATGTCGATGCCATTCAACGCGCGCACGGCCCCGTACTGCTTCACGAGGCCGCGCAACGAGATGACGGAAGGCGAGCTCGCGAGTTCGGTCATGCGCGCGGGTGGAGGAGCAGGAGCATGACCGTCGAGGCGCGTCCAGTGAAGCGCGTTCGCTCCACGGTTTCAGCGCTTCGCGCGCTTGGAGCGCACCTTTGGCGCAGCCTTCGAGCCGGCGCGCGCGGTCGAAGCCGCATGGCACACGTCGCATTGGTGCTCGCCATCCGGGAAGACTCCGCCCGCGATGTCCTTCGCACGCTCGCGGTCGAAGGTCGCTCGCGCGCGCTTCACGTCGGGTTGCTCGACGACCTTGCCGCGGTGGTCGACGTACAGCTCGGGGAGCAGGCCACTCTGTTCGTCGGCCTCGATCGACTTGCTGTCGCGCGCGAAGCGGTAGACCTCCCACCAGCCCATCGCGCCCAGGTCCACGTCCTTGGTGCGCGCGAGCGCGCCGGCGCGCGTGCTCGCGACGTGCAGCGGCAGCGAATCGAGCCGCGGGTGCGACGTGCAGCCCATGAATTCGACGTGCACGACGAGCCAGGCTTCGTCCGACGCGGCGCGCGCCTTTCGCTGCGTTTTCGGGGCGGAACGGGTGGACTTGGGCGGCGCGGTTCGTTGGGTCATGGGCTTTCGGTGGGCGCCGGAACGGGGAGCTCGCGGACGGCGAAACTCCGCGTCCGGTCCGGCGCTCCGCCAGCCTACAGGAGCGCCTTCTCGATCGCTTCGCGGAGCTCGGCGTCGTCGGGCGCGACCTTCGACGGATAGAACGCGATCGGCGCGCCGTCCTTGCCGACGAGGTACTTGCAGAAGTTCCAGTTCGGCAGCTTGCCGGTGGACTTCTCGAGCACGCCGTAGACCGGGCTCTGGTTCGCGCCGGCCTTCGTCTCGAGCTTCGCGAACATCGGGAACTCGACGCCGTACTTCGACGAGCAGAACGCTTGGATCTCGTCGGCGGTTCCCGGCTCCTGGCCGCCGAATTCGTTGCTCGGGAAGCCGAGCACCGCGAAGCCGCGCCCCGCCAGCTCGGCGTGCAGCTTCTGCAGTCCGGCGTACTGCGGCGTGTACCCGCAGGCGCTCGCGACGTTCACGACCAACGTGACCTTGCCTTTGTAGTCCGCGAGGCTGACCGGCTTGCCGTCGAGGGACTGAACGTCGAGCGCGTAGAGGTTGTTCATGGTGGCGGTCTCCGCTTCCCGGCTGGGCGCGTTGTCGGACGTAGTGTCGGGCGTGGTGTCGGGTGTCGTGTCGGGTGCGTTCGTCGTGGCCGGCGCCGCAGCGGCGGACGGCGAGGATTCGCTCGCCTTCGGTGCGGCCTCGGATGTGGATTGCGTGCCGCACGAAGCCAGGGTCGCGGCGATCGTGAGGAGGAGCGAGTTGCGCTGCAGCATGGGCTTGGGCCTCGGGGTGGGGGACGTGGGGGGCGCGGGCGCCGCTAGTGTGCGCTCGCGACAGAGGGCGCGAGCGGCGGACTTGCGAGCAGGGCGGTTCGCGCCGCGCGCCGGATCGGATCCAGGGCGCGCCTTCCAACCTTGCACGCGCTCCGTCTCGACGCCTGCGCGAATCTGGTAGTGCGTCGTAACTCCATGGAAGGACGAGGCTTGTGCTCGAAGTGTCCCGCCTGCGTTCCAAGCTGCGCGCTGGCTCGGAATGGATTTTCAAGTCTGCAACGCCTTGGCGTCGACGGAAGGAGAAGCCGCGCGACCGCTATCCCTGAAAGTGTCCGCGGCGTCCCCAAATGCCCCAACCGCTTGCCAGCGCGCCCCTTGCGTGCTCTTTCGCCGCTTGGCTCTCGGCCTGCGGCTTCGCGACCGCCCAGAGCGGCGACCCCGAACCGTCGGTCAACCTGGACGAACTCTCGCTCGAGGAGCTGATGGGCGTCGACGTGGTCGTGACCTCGGCGTCGCGCCACGAAGAGAGCCTGTCGGACACCGCCGCCGCCGTCTACGTCATCACCCACGAGGACATCGAGCGCTCGGGCGCGACTTCGATCCCCGAAGTGCTGCGTCTGGCGCCCGGCGTCGACGTCGCGCGCCTCGACTCCAACCGCTGGGCGGTTTCGATCCGCGGCTTCAACGATCAATTCGCGAACAAGCTGCTGGTCCTGATCGACGGGCGCAGCGTCTACACGCCGCTCTTCTCGGGCACGTTCTGGGACGTGCAGGATGTGCCGCTGCAGGACATCGAGCGCATCGAGGTCATCCGCGGGCCGGGCGGTCCGTTGTGGGGCGCCAACGCCGTCAACGGCATCATCAACATCATCACCAAGCACTCGTCGGAGACCGCGGGCGGGCTCGTTTCGGCGACCGTCGGCGACGCCGACCGCGCCATCGGCTACGTGCGCTTCGGCGAGACGAGCGAGAACAGCAGTTGGCGCTTGTGGACGAAGTACCTCGACCGCGCCGAACCGCACACGAAGTCGGGAGGCGGCGACGCCGATTGGTCGCTCGGGCGCGTCGGCTTCCGCTCCGACCGCAAGTTGACCGAACGCGACGATTTCACGGTGCAGGGCGACTTCTACGAAGGTCGACTCGACAACGAGTACCAGCCCATCGCCGCACCGCCGCCGCAGTACTCGTTCTCCGGCGAGGCGCGCAGTGACGTCGTGGGCGGCAGCCTGCAATCGGGCTGGACACGCGAATTCGCGGAGCGCAACGAACTCAGGCTCGGCGTCTACGCGGACTATTCCGAGCGAGACGTGTTCCTGTACTCCGAGCAGCGCACCAACTTGGGTGTCGAACTGCACCGGCGCCTGCCGTGGGGGGCCCACGACGTCACGGTCGGCGCCGCGCTGCGCGTCACGCGCGCCGACTCGACAGACCGCTTCGCGCTCTCGATGAACAGCCCGGAACGAACCATTTCGCGTGCGAGCTTGTTCTTCCAAGACCAAATCATCCTGCAGCCCGATCGCTGGGAACTGACCCTCGGCGCGCGCCTCGAGCACGAGGATGTCGTCGGCGCCTACGCCCAGCCGAGCGCGCGCTTGCTGTTCACGCCCGACGAGCGCCAGACGTGGTGGTGCGCGTTGTCGCGAGCCGTGCGCACTCCCAGTCAGATCGAACAGGACATGCAGCTCGTGGCGGCCATCATCCCCGGCCCGCCCGATCAATACGTGACCTACTTCGGCGACCGCGACGTCGAACCCGAGACGATGGAGGCAGTGGAACTCGGTTACCGCGTGCGGCCCACGGATCGAATCTCGCTCGATGCCGCGCTCTACTATCAGCGCTACGACGACCTCGTGCAGTTCCGACAAGGTGCGCCCGTCATGTCGGGCCCCGACGTCGTGATCCCGTTCGCGCCCGTCAATGCGGGCGAGGCGGACTCCTACGGTTTCGAGCTCTCGGGCGAATGGCTCGCGCGCCAGGACACACGCGTGTCGCTGGCTTGGACCGTGCAGGAAATCGACGTCCACCCGGGGTCGGGCTCATCCGCCGCCGACTCGGCCGCCGAAGGCACTTCGCCGAGCAGCCAGGTTCGTTTGCATGTGCAGCACGACTTCAACTCGAAATGGCGCGCCGACGTGCTGCTGTGGCGCGTCGAGCGGCTCGACACCGGCGACATCCCGGCCTATTGGCGTCTCGACGCCAACCTACACCGCCGCATCTCCGACCGCGGCAGTCTGAGCGTGGGGGTGCAGAACGTGTTCCACGACGGCGAACGCGAGTTCGAACCGTCGGTCTTCGGACTCTCGCACGAAGTCGCGACGGCCGTGTACGCGCGCCTCAACTGGAGCTTCTGAGCCTCCGCGCAGCTCCGGAGCCGAAAGCCGTTCTTCGAACGCTACGTCCAACTTCGGAGCGCCGCCGCGCACGCCGTCGGTGGATACTGCGCCGATGCCCACGAAGCCCAACAAGAACGCGACGCGCCGTCCCCGAGCCAAACTCGAGCGTTCGACGCGCACCGCGCCGCTCGACTCGCTCGACAAGCTCTTCCGTCCGCGCTCGGTGGCCGTGATCGGCGCTTCGCGGCGGCCGGGCTCGATCGGCTGGCAGGTGCTCCACAACCTGATCACGGGCGGGTTCGAGGGGAAGGTCTTCCCGGTGAACCCGAACGCCGAGGTCGCGCACTCGATCAAGTGCCACAAGAGCGTGCTCGCGATTCCCGACGACGTCGATCTCGCGATCGTGACCGTGCCGAAGGAGCTCACGCCGCGCGCGATCGAGCAGTGCGCGCGCAAGAAGGTCGGCGCGGTGGTCGTCATCACCGCGGGGTTCAAGGAGACCGGGCCCGAGGGCGCGAAGGTCGAAGCGCGCATGCTGCGCGTCGCGCGCAAGCACGGCATGCGCATGGTCGGACCGAACTGCATGGGCATCCAGAACGCGCAAGCCGGAGTGCGCCTCAACGCGTCGTTCTCGCGCTCGTTCCCGCGCAGCGGACCGGTGGCCTTCGTCTCGCAGTCCGGCGCGATGGGCGAGGCGATCCTCGCGCAGGCCGACCACCTGCAGCTCGGCGTTTCGATGTTCGTGTCGATGGGCAACCGCGCCGACGTGAGCGCGAACGACCTGATCGAATACTGGGGCCGCGAGGATTCGGTGCGCTGCATCCTGCTGTACCTCGAATCCTTCGGAAATCCGCGCAATTTCGTGCCCATCGCGCGGCGCGTCAGCCGCGAGAAGGCGCTGGTGACGGTGAAGGCCGGTCGCTCCGCGGCGGGCGCCCGCGCGGCTTCGAGCCACACCGGAGCGCTGGCCGGCGCCGACGTCGCGGCGGATGCGCTGCTCAAGGAGTGCGGCGTGCAACGCGTGAACTCCGTCGAAGAGCTGTTCGACGTCGGACTCGCGCTCTCGAAGCTGCCGCTGCCCGAAGGCAAGCGCGTCGCCGTGCTCACGAACGCGGGCGGCCCGGCGATCCTCGCCACCGACGCCCTGATCGGCTCGGGGCTCGAGATGGCGGCGCTCGGCGAGACGACGCGCGCCAACCTGCGCCGCATCCTCGTGCCCGAAGCCTCGGTCGCCAACCCGGTCGACATGGTCGCGGGTGCGACGGCCGAGAATTACCGCCGCGCGCTCGGCGTGCTGCTCGACGACCCGGGCGTCGACGAGGTGCTGGTGATCTTCGTGCCGCCGATCACGCACGATCCGGTCGCCGTCGCGCGCGCCGTGTTCGAGGCGGCGCGAAGCTCGCGCAAGCCGGTCGTGAGCTGCTTCATGTCGCGCGACGAGGTGCTCAAGGACATCGCGCGCCAGGCGCAACAGGACTGGTCGCCCGTCTACCTCTATCCGGAGTCCGCGGTGCGCGCGCTCGCGGCGCTCGACGAGCGGCGGCGGCTGCTCGCGCGCGCCGAGGGCAAGGTCACGCACTACAAGGTCGATGCCGCAGCGGCGCGCCGCGCGCTGCGCCCCGGCTGGCTGGGCGTCCCAGCGCGCCGCGCGCTGGCCGAAAACTACGGAATTCCGGCGGTTCCAGGCGCTTTGGCGCGCACGCCGAAGGAAGCGGTCGCGATCGCGGCGCGCGTCGGCTATCCGGTCGTCGCGAAGCTCTCGGCGCCGTCGGTGGTGCACAAGTCCGATGTCGGCGGCGTGCTGCTCAACCTGCGCGACGAAGCGGCCGTGCGCTCGGCCTTCGACAAGCTGCGCCATCCCGACGCCGAGGGTGTGAACGTCCAGAAGATGCTCGACCGCGGCCGCGAAGTGGTGCTCGGTTTCACGCAGGATCCCTCTTACGGTCCGCTGCTCATGTTCGGGCTCGGCGGCATCTACGTCGAAGTCTTGAAGGACGTGTCGTTCGCCCTGTGCCCGGTGAGCGACGTGCGCGCGAAGGAATTGATTCGCGAGATCCGCGGTTGGCCGATCCTCGCGGGCGTGCGCGGCCAAGCGGGCATCGACGAAGCGGCGCTCGTCGACGTGATCCAACGCCTCTCGCAACTCGCGCTCGACCATCCCGAAATCGCCGAGCTCGAGATCAACCCGCTACTCGCGTTTCCCACCGGAGTCTGCGCCGTCGACATGCGCGTTCGCGTAGGGTCGTGAACTCGCACTCGGACCCGTGAGGGCGCTGCCCACTCGTACCCGGGGCCGCGGTGCGAAGAGAGTAGGAAGCTCCTTTTCCGGCGCGGCCCGTGGACGGCGCCGCGGAGCGGAGCGAGAGTGCGGTCTCCCTGAACCGTCTCCGACTTTGGCTTCGATCTCGAGGAGTCCGTGCCAATGAAGCTCTCAAATCGGCTGTCCGCATTCTCGGTCCGTGGTTGCGCCGCCCTGGCGCTGCTGGTCGCGACGGCCTGCAGTTCCGTTCCGACGCGCGCCTCCCTGGCGAGTTCGCAAGAGAGCGCGGGCGCCGATCTCAGCTCCCTCAACGTGCTGCTCGGCCGGCGTCAGCTCGACGAAGACGACTGGGCGCCCATCGATGAACCGGGCGTGCTCGGCCTCGAGTACGCGAACGAGCGCGCGGGCTCGGCGGTCGGCTTCGAGATCGGCTTCTCGCTCGCGGCGGCGGAAGAGGACGAGTTCGTGTCCGGAATCGGCAACGTCGAGTTCACCAACTCCTTCTTCGAAATCTACGGCGGCATGCGCAAGACGTTCTTCGTCGACGCGGGCGTGCGGCCCTACATCGGCGCGGGGCTCGCCGTGATCTCCGCGGCGCTCGAAGCGGAATCGGGCGGCGCGTCGGTCGACGACGACGAGACCACCTTCGGCGGCTACGCCCACGGCGGCGTCGAGTTCCGCATCACCGACAACTTCCGGCTGGGGCTCGATCTGCGCGCCGTGTTCGGCACCGACCTCGAACTGTTCGACGTGTCGGGCGACGCCGACTACACGCAACTCGCGCTCGTCGCGGGATTCTCGATCTGATTCCTTCGCGCGAGTTTCTCCTTCGAGGGTCTCATCGCACGTCGAGTGGACTCAGCGCAGCGCGCAGGCTGCGCTCGAGCCCACCCCAAGCGCGGCCACCGACCGAAGGCCGGAACAACGGCCTTTTTAGTCTTCGTTCGGTGGACCGCGTCGCCGGTTGGAGCGAGAGAGCGGGTGCTGTGGAAAGTTCCCGACACCGACTTCGATCCGGAGGAGATGCTGCGCCATGAAGAACCCGACGCCTTTGCTCGCGGCATTTTCCCGCGGCTGCGCCGCAACGGTTTTGTTGCTCGCGACCGCCTGCAGTTCCGTTCCCTCGCGCAGCGCGCCTGCGAGTCCGCAGGAGAGCGCGGACACCGGCGTCAGCTCGCTCAACTTGCTCGTGGGCAAGCGGCAACTCGACGAGGACGAATGGGAACCCGTCGATGAACCGGGCGTGATCGGCCTCGAGTACGCGAACGAACACGCCAACGCAGCGCTCGGCTTCGAAGTCGGCGTTTCGATCGCCGCGGCGGAAGAGGACGAGTTCGTGACCGGACTCGGCGACGTCGAGTTCACCAACCGCGCCCTCGAGATCTACGGCGGACTCCGCAAGACCTTCTTCGCGGACGCGGCCGTTCGGCCCTATCTCGGCGCCGGTGTGACCGCGATCGGCGTCGAAGCCGAGGGTGAAGCGGGCGGCGTCTCGGTCGACGACGACGACACGACCTTTGGCGGCTACGCCCACGGCGGGCTCGAATTCCGCATCACCGACAGCTTCCGCTTGGGCGTCGACGTGCGCGCCGTCTTCGGCACGGACGTCGATCTGTTCGACGCCTCGGGCGACACCGACTACGAACAGCTCGCGCTCGTGGCGGGTTTCTCGATCTGACCGCCCGGGCGCGCTCCGTAAGATCCGGCGCGGACGCCGCGGCGTCCACCGCATGCCGACGCCGACTCCCGAAGCGCGCCCGCGCATCCTCTTCATCCGCTTGAGCGCCCTGGGCGATGTCGTGAACACGCTGCCCGCGCTCGAGGCGCTGCGGCGCGGATTCCCGCAGGCCTTCATCGGGTTCGCGGTCGAGGATCGCGCGAAGGACCTGATCGTCGGCCACCCGTCGGTCGACCGCGTGCACGTGCTCGAGCGCAAGCGCTGGCGGACGATGCTGCGCTCGCCGAGCAAGTGGCTCGCCGCGCGGCGCGAACTCGCGGGCTTCGTGCGCGAGTTGCGCGCGGAGCGCTACGGCATCGCGCTCGACTTCCAAGGCAACTTCAAGGGCGCGCTGCACGCCGTGTTCAGCTCCGCGCCGCGGCGCGTCGGGTTCGCACGCGGCTTCAACAAGGAACTGAACCACCTGTTCTCGAACGAACGGGTCCGGCCGTCGAGCGCGACGGAGCGACAGCACCGTGTGCACAAGTTCCTCGCGCTCGCGGGATACCTGGGCGCGCCGGTCGATCGGGCGAGCTACCGACTGCCGGACCTCGGCGCCTCGAGCGCGCGCGTCGCGGAGTTCCGGCGCGCGGCGAACGTCGGCGAGTACGCGGCGCTGCATCCGGGCGCGAGCGGCCGCGGCGCGCTCAAGAAGTGGCCGGCGGAGCGCTTCGGCGAGCTCGCGGCGCGCATCGCGCGCGAGTGCGGCCTTCGCCCCGTGATCACCTGGGGACCCGGCGAGCAAGCGCTGGCCGAGAGCGTCGTCGCCGCGAGCGGCGGGTCGGCGCTCCTCGCGCTCCAGACGACCAGCGTGCTCGACCTCGCCGCCCTGATCGCCGGTGCGCGGATCTTCGTGGGCTGCGACAGCGGACCGCTGCACCTGGCGAGCGCGGTTTCGACCCCCAGTGTCGCGCTCTTCGGCCCGAAGGACCCGCGCACCTACGGCCCGTTCCACGCGCGCAGCCGGGTCGTGTTCCACGGCGAGCCCGGGCAGGGCCGCATGGAGGACATTCCGGTCGACCAGGCCTTTTCAGCCGTGATTTCCCTGCTTTCGGAAGTCGGCGCCGGCGCCTCGGCGCCCCCCGGACGGGTGCTCGGCGCCGGGGGCTGAGGTAGAGTAGCCGGTCGTCCGAGGGGGACGTTTCGCGGGGCTTTCGTGCGTCGAGAGCGTCGCCGTTCCCTCGGGCTGCCCACCGATGCCGAGCGAACTCGATCCCCGTCCGACCCGCGCACCTACGCCCCCGGTCCAGCCTGAAACGACGCCGGCGCCGGCGTTGGAAGCGGCCCGCGAGGGCGACCTCGAAGGCGCCTTCGAGGTGCTGTGGACGGCCGAGGGTGGCCTCGGCGACAGCGGTTGGGACTTGCCGGAGCGTTTCGAGCTCGCGCGCGACCTCGGCGACGGACCGGTCGGCCCGCTGTTCGTCGTGCGCGACGCGGAGCACGGCGGCGCGGCGCTGCGGCTCGAAGTCGTTTCGAGCGCCCACGCCGGCAGCGAGTCCGCGCGTGTCGCGCTCGAGGAAGCGCTGCGCGCCATCTCTCGAATCCACTCGCCGTTCGTCGCGCGCTGCGTCGAGGTCGGCCGGCTCGGCGACGGGCGCGTCTTCGCGCTGCGCGAGCACACCGACGGCGAAACGCTCGCCGCACTCCTCGAGCGCGAAGCCCCGCTGCACGCGTCCCAGGCCCTCGAGATCGCGCGCCAGGCGCTGCTCGGAATCGCGGCGCTGCACGAGGCCGGCCTCGCGCACGGCGCGTTCGGCGCGCAGAGCGTGTGGCTCTCGCACCACAGCGCGAAGTCCGACGCGAACCCGTTCGGGATCGCGGCGAAGCTGGTCGACGCCGGTCTCGCGCGACACGAACTCGGCGAAGGCCCCGAGGCGGATCTGCGCGCCGTCGGAGCGGTGCTCGCGCACATGCTGGAGGGCGGCGCCGGCGCCGATCAGGCGCGCTACGCGCCCGCGCGCTCGCTGGCGGAGTCGCTGCGCGCCGACGGGCAAGCCGCGTACGCCAGCGCCGACCAGGCGCGGCACGCGATCGAGGCCTTGCTCGCGACGGAACGCGGCGAGAGGCGTCCGACGACGGTTGCAGCTGCGACGACGGCCGGCCGCGCGACGGCAGCGCCCGCGAGCTCGAGGACGTCGCCGCGCGGGCTGCAGATCGCGTTTTCGCTCGCGGCCGCCGGCTGTTTCGCGCTGGGCTGGTTCGGATGGCGGCTCAGCAGCGAAGTCGACGCCGCCGAGCGCAACGTCGCGGACGAGCGTTCGCGCGCCGAACGGATGCAAGCGAACGAAGTCGCCGAACGCGCGGCGCTGCAAGGGCGGATCGACTCGCTGACGGCGGCGCTCGCGCTGCGCACGGACGAACTGGAAGCTGCGAAGCAGGCCCAGGAGCAGATCGAGCGCGAGCGCGGGAGCCTGGCTGCGCTCGCCGAAGCCGAGCGCGCGAAGGGAGCGCAGCTCGCGGGCGAACTCGACGATCACCGCGAACGTCTGAACCAGGTCGGCGCGCAGTTGCGCCAGGCTTCGCAGCACGTCGAGGAATCGGTGCGCGCGGCGCGCGGGCTCGACGCGACCCTGCAACTCATCGAACAGGGCCGCGGCGAGCAGGCGCACAAGCGCGCGGCGCTGCTCGAGTCGGAGGGCTTGTTCGGGACGCGCACGAGCTTCGTGAGCACTCTCGCTGCGGCTTTCGCGCACCTCGAACGCTTCGCGGCGTCGCAGAGGACCGCCGAGGGCGCCGGCGACGCGGCGCTCGACGTCGGCGCCGTGACCGAGGCCGCGGCAGCGCTCGAACGCGCCGACGCCCAGCGCGACGCGTTCCTGGCCGAGACGTCGGCTTGGATGGCGCTCGAGTTCCCCGACGCGGTTGCGAAGCCGCGCTCCGAACGCATCTCGGGGGCGCTCGAGAGCCTGCGCGCGCGTCTCGCTTCGGCGACCGTCGCGCGCGATGAAGCGCATTCGCGCGAGTGGTCGAGCATCATGGCCTCTCCGGGCATCCAGGATCCCGCCGACGCCTTCCGCCACGCCGAGCGCTACGGCTGCGGGCACCTCGACGAACTCGGGCAGCGCTTCGCGCGCGAGCTGCGCGCGTGGGTGCTCGTCGGCGAGCAACTCGACATCGGCCGCCTCAACACCTTCCACCAGCTCGCGAGCTGGTCCGAGCGCGTCGACAGCGGCCAGGTGAAGCTGCCCGCGGACCTCTCCGCCGATCTCACGCTGCTCGCGCACGCGCAGCGTTGGTACGACCTGGACGAAGGCAACGACGCGCAGCTCGACCTCTCGAAGTTCAAGGCGCCGCGCGTGAGCGCGCCGACGCACGACTGGCGTTCCGAGCTCGCGCTGCAATGGCGCCTCGCGCGCGAGGACTCGCCCTTCCCGCTGCGCGCCGGCCAGAAGGCCTGGTGGCGCAGCGTCGACGCGGCGGGCAACGTGGAGTGGTGGCGCGACAGCGCCGAAGGCGTCGAGGACGGCGTGTGGCGCCTGCGGCGCGCGCGTTTCTCGGCCGACGGGCGCACGTCGCTCGGCGAGGGGTTGCTGCGCATCGAGCGCAAGGGCGGGCTCTTCGCGTTCCCCGGCGCGAGCGTGCCGATGCTCGACCTGCGCGCGCACAGCGAAGGAGTGCTCGTCGGGCCGACGCCGGTGTTCGACGCGGCCGCGCCCCCGGCGGAACTCGCGCTCAACCTCGAAGCGCTCGAAAGCGCCCGCAGCGCGGCGCAGCGCGACAGTTGCCTGATCTACGTGCAAGGCGACGTCCGCCGCTGGTACTCGCCGCGCCTGGGCCTCGTGCGCGAAGAGACCCTGACTCCGAACGGGCCGGCGGTCAGCCAGCTCGTGTCCATCGAGCCTTGAATCCACTCGAGCCCTGAATTCACTCGAGCCCCGATCTCCCTGGAGATCCGTGTCCGGCGCCCCGCGCGTCCCCCGACCTCGCATGCCGAACTTCGAACCTCGCCGCCGATCCCTCGCCGCGGCGCTCGCTCTCGCCGCGGGCGGATGGCTCGCGCTGGGCGCGTGCCAGTCCGCTTCGCAAGCGAGCTCGGGCGTCGACGCGCGCCCGTTTCCCGCGCT
The DNA here is from genome assembly GCA_937952135.1 of uncultured Planctomycetia bacterium. Taxonomy (GTDB): domain Bacteria; phylum Planctomycetota; class UBA1135; order UBA1135; genus WYBT01. Next base: position 2,333 of record CALFYL010000405.1, on the reverse strand, counting down.
TCCCGCCCAGAACGTCGACGGGCCGATCGCGGTCGAGGCGCGCTACTACCTCGACCACAAGCGCACCTTCGGCGTGGAACTGCCGCGCGAGGCGCGCGTGCTGCCGATCGCGGTGAAGGTCGGGATCGCCCCCGGCGCCGGGGCATCGGTGCGCTTCGATCCGCGCGAGGCGGCGCCGCGCCTGTACCTGCCCGACGGGACGGTCGTGGCGTGCAAGCCCGTCGACGAGATCCGCACCTCGTACAAGCAAGTGAACGCCACGCTCGCGGCGAAGGCGCTCGGCGCGAGCGTGCTGGCGCCGTGGAGTTCGGCGCGCGAAGCGAACCTGTACTTCGAGCTCGGCGAGGCGGGGGAGTTGTTCGTCAAGCGCGGCGAAGTTTCGGTGCGCGAAGGCGAGTTGGCGCAGACCTTCGGGCTCGATGAGGTGCTGCTCGGCTTCGACCTCGAGTTCGACGGCCGCAAGCGCAGCGTGTACGTCGGGATCTCCGTGGCGAACGGCGCGAAGGGGCGTTGATCATGAACACTCGACGGCGCTTGCGCGTTCTCTCGGGCGTCCTCCTCGTTGCGGCCGGGTTCGCCAGTTGTGCTTCGACGCCGGATCCGTCGAGCTCCGCTTCGGGTTCGGGGTCGAGCTCCGAGTCCGGCGCCCAAGAGCGCGTGTTCGAGGCCGAACTGGCGGCGATCTCCGACGCCAACAGCACGGGCGACTTCTTTCGCGCCATCGAGCAGGCGGACGAGGTGCTCGCGCTGGCCGACAAGGGCGCCCCGCAAGGCGCCTTGGCGCGCTTCTCGGCGGCGATGCTGGCCGCGGAAGCGCACTGGCGCGCGGCGAGCGGCGCGCCGTTCCTGCGCGAGCCCGACGCGGCCGGGGTGCGTCAGCTTTCGCCCGTGGCGCACTTGATGGCCGCCACGAACTACCTCGCCATCGCGCGTTCCGCCGCGCCCCGTGCGGCCCTCGCCGACCCCGCGGACAGCGTCGCCGTCGCACTGCGCAATGCCAACTTGATCGAGCTCGTCGTCCACTCGCGGCTCGGCCTGCGCGCGAGCGTCAACGCGTTCCTGCAGCGCTCGCCCGAGCTGCACGACGCGAAAGCGTGCGCGGACCTCGCCCGGAACGCGCCGCTCGCGGGGCGACGGCCGTGGCTTTATTCGGCGCTCTTCGACTACCAGCGCGGCCGCGATGAAACGCAGGCCTACCGCTTCGCCGTGATGTGCATCGACGAGGCGCCGTCGGCTGGAGCGGACTTCGACCCGCAGCGCTCGCGCGAGCTCGAACGCTGGATCCTTCGCGATGCGTCCCTCGAGTTCCACTGCCCCAAGTGCGATCTGGCGGTGAACCCCGGGTTGCGCGCGTGCCCCAACGACCGCACGCCGAACGTCGACTTCCTCGGGCGCAAGCGTCTGTGAGCCACGCGCGTTCGCCGCTGCGGATCGGACGCCGCGCGCTGCTGGCCGGCAGCGGCGCGGCGGCGCTCGGCGGCCTGTTGCGACGGGCGCAGGCGCCGGACAGTCCGGCCTCCACGCCACGTTCCACTCCCTTGGCGCTGCGCAAGGCGTGCATGCTCTACATGTGCAAGCCGGGCAAGACGCTGCGCGAGAAGTTCGAGGTCCTGAAGCGCGCGGGGTTCGACGGCGTCGAGCTCGACAGTCCGTCGCCGATCCCGCTCGAGGAGATCCTCGCCGCGCGCGACGCGACGGGGCTCGCAGTGTGCGGCGTCGTCGACTCGGTGCACTGGAGGCTCTCGCTCGCCGACCCCGACGCACAAGTGCGCAAGCAGGCGCTCGCGGCGCTCGAAACGGCGCTGCGCGACTGCAAGGCGCTCGGCGGCGACAGTGTCTTGCTCGTGCCGGCGCTCGTGAACCAGCGCGTGAGCTACGACGAGGCCTACCGCCGCTCGCAGGTCGAACTGCGCAAGGTTCTGCCGCTCGCGGCCGAGCTGCGCGTGAAGATCGGGATCGAGAACGTGTGGAACGACTTCCTGCTCTCGCCGCTCGAAGCCGCGCGCTACATCGACGAGTTCGAGAGCCCGTGGATCGGCTGGCACCTGGACTGCGGCAACCTGATCGCGAACGGCTTCGCGGAGCAGTGGGTGCGCATCCTCGGGCCGCGGCTCGCGAAGCTGCACATCAAGGACTACTCGCGCAAGCGGCTCGACGAAGAGGGGCGTTGGAAGGGCTTCGACGTGAAGCTCGGCGAGGGCGACGTCGACTGGCGCGCGGTCTCGCTCGCGCTGCGCGAGGGCGGCTACAGCGGCTGGGCCTCCGCCGAGGTCGCGGCGGGCGACGAAGAGCACTTGCGCGACGTCGTGGCTCGCATGGACCGGCTGCTCGCC
>CALFYL010000404.1 GCA_937952135.1 uncultured Planctomycetia bacterium | reverse complement strand
GAAACGGCCGACTGTCCCGACCCTCAAAGCGGAAAGGTTTGGTGTGACACCACACGGAAAGGTTTGGTGTGACACCACAGCGCTGGCGGCTCGGTGGAACACGACAAAACGGCACACAGTCCCGATCCTCATATCGCTGAGATTGGTGTGAAACGACATCTCCGCGCCGAACTGCACTATGGACAAACGACGAAGAAGATGCCATCCGAGAGATTCGTTGTTTTTGGACTAGGAGGATCTCGATACCAAGCCTGTGCCCAGACTTGAGTTCCGGGCGCGAACGGCTGACCCAGCGCGCTTGGTTGTGAACTTATGTAGCTGTTCCAATCGGCGGCGACTACACCGTTGCATTGGCCCGCCGTTCCGCCCGAATGGACATTTCCCATGCGCTGTCGCGGAGCCTGCACGCACATTACGCTGGAGCTCATGCCCCACGGTGACGCGGAGGCTCCAGTTACACCGTAGTAAAGATAGCCAATCCGGCTCCCCTCAACCCCAAGCGCAGCGATAGTAAACCCTGATCCACTCCAGTTGCTCGGCGAACCGGACGCGCTCATCGTCGGCACACACCCGTTACTACTGGTGCCAGCCGTGCAGTAGTTGTTTGGTACGCAGCACGGCCATTGCGAGTACATCCATAAGTCGCGCAATACAATATCACTGAAGCTGTTTGTGTCATTCGGTGTAACCGAATCCAAGCTATGATAGACAACGAACCGACCGTCTGAAGATACCCGTGAAGCCCGACTGTCTCCTGCAGATTGCTGGTTAAGCGAAGTCAGGCTCACGCGAGTTAACTCTGCGTTCAGTCGGTCGCGCACAAATTGATCGTACACTCCGTTTGTGTCCCCGGCAACCCAGCCTCCGTGACTACTACTGAAAACCACGTATCTGCCGTCTGCAGATATGTCCGGCCACTCTGCGTTTCCGGGGCATTGCCAACACGAATCAGCACTTAAGAGATGAAGCTGTCCTTCGGCAGCATTGAATGCATAGACCTGATCTGATGTACTAGGAATTAGGTTTGAGCCGCGACACTGAAAAACGACCCAATTACCGTTGCCGGAAATGCGAGGAGTCAGGCAGTCATTGTCTGCGAGCAACCCTGCCGAGTTGACGCTTGCCAACCGTGGGGACCCACCGTTCATGTCTTTGATGTAGACTTGCCAGAATCCGTTGCCGCCTGCGCCTGTGAGATTCGTAGCTCGACTTCGAAACGCAACATAGCGTCCGTCGTCTGAAATTGCGGGGTCGATGCAAATGCTATTCGGCTGAGCGCCGCCAACTCCGAGAGAAACCTGCGTCGTGGTCGCGATCAATCGGTCGCGCAAAAACACATTGGAGCTGCTCGATCCACCGGCAGTCAAGTTGGTTGCACTACTGTAGAATGCTACGAAGCGACCGTCGCCTGAAATTGCGGCGTCTTCTGAGTGGCCGTTGCCCTGAGCCCCACTAGCAGCCACGCTCACTCGTGTGGTTGAATTCGAGTTCCAGTCAAAGACAAACACGTCTCGCTTTGCGTTCGAATCGCCTGCGACAAGCGTTGACGAGTCACTGTAGTAAACAACAAAGCGACCGTCAGCTGATATGTCAGGAGCTCTGTTGGACCCATTGTTACCTACTCCGGCTGTGCTTTGGCTTGCTCGTTTTGTGAGGCCGCTCTGCATGTCTCGGACAAATACGTCATAGTTGTGAACTCCGTCATTACTAACGAGATTGCTGGCCCAGCTTACGAATGCTACGCGACTGCCGTCCGCACTCAAGGCAGCGGAGTTTGAGTCTCCGTTCGACTGCGCACCGGAGATCCCTACGCTTGCGACAGAAGTCGAAGCGGCTGCATGGCACCCGGCAATTAGCTGAAGTTGTATCCCTTTTTGCACTGATACTTGCTGTCCGTTACACTGCCCACTCCAAGTCAATGTGGCATTGTGTGTCCCGCCCGGAGCATTTGTTGTCGAAAAAAAGAGTGTGGTAGCCACGCCATCCGGAAGGTGAAGCGTGGCGCTCCAACCCTGGACATTGGGCGCGGTGAGTGTGAACGAAACGGGCTGTGCACCGACGAGCGATCCCGAAGAGCTGGTCACCATGTACGCTCCGCTCGTCGTTCCGCAGTTGGAGAGTACAAGACTTGACGGACCAGATATGCTCAAGCTGCCACAAGGCGGCGGGTAGATTGTGGTGATGTCTTGAATATCAAGAGCGCTGAGCTGGTTCACTTGCCCCATCGTGGATTGATATGATTGATATGCTGGCTGCGTCTGAATTGTAATGAGGCCCGGCGAGCTTGAGAACTCATACTGGTGATAGTGCATGACTGATTCAAAGTCATACAGGGACGCTGGAGTGAGCCAATCAGATTGCTCGACTATCTTGAAATTGCACATGCAAGTCGGCGTTGAACTCGGGCATGAGTTTTGACAGCACGTATCGCAGATGTTGGCGATTTGAACGGTGACGTACTGCGCTCGGTTCCAATGACTATGTTCGTGCCAGAGTCCAAGCACATGCCCTAGTTCGTGCAAAAGTAAGCCGTGGTCGTACCAGTCGAGGATATGCAGAGTCTGCATGCCACCTTTGCGGCCTACCAGCTCAGACCAGTTCGCCGAATCGACCTGAATCTGGACGTAATCGGCGATGCCTGGAGTCCGCTCTACGAAACGAACTCCGGCTCCGCAGAATTCCCACTCGTTCATCGCCTGTCGCATTAGAAGTTGCTCGGTCGGCGGGACTGAGAGGAACTCGTAGTAGACAGTGCCGCCAGCCCACACTTGAGGCGGAGCTTCCGGTTGGGGGGGCAAAGCGCATGCTCGATACATAGACTGCTGTGCCGAGAGTTGGTGCGCGCACAACAGACCTACAATCAGCGGGGCAAACAGCTTGAACATGGCGGCTCCTCTGGATGTTGCCACTCAAAGTCAACGTAGTGGGAATCGACAGGCCTTCGCTCGCCTGCGCGGCCCCGACCGACCTTGCGGCAGGATCGAGGACTGGCACCGCGGGGTTCGTTTGTTCCTTGTCCTTCTTGAATAGCGCGATCCCGACCCGGCGTTCATGCTCAGTGAGCCAGCGCCCGAGATCTGTGGCACGCAGCCTTGCGCTGAGGTGCGATCGGTGCAGTCGCGTAGCACGTTACCCGCGCAGCACTGTTGCGCCTCAGCAACGCGAGCCACGTCACCGCCGACCACTACCACCGCCGCGGTTCTGCGAGCAAGAACGACCATCGGGGGCACTCCGGGACGAACGAACGAAGAGCAGCCGTGCCGGGACTGGCGCAGCCGCGTGAAGGCTAGCGATGGCCTGACGGGCCGCAATTCGCCCGAGTGCTGAGAAAAGAGGCTGCGAGCTACCACCCAGCACGACCAGTTCCGTGTGCCTTGTCGCATCATCGTCGCACCCTCCCGCCCCGCTCCTGGCCGCCCCTGGCCGCCTGTGGCCGGTTCAAGCGGACACGCATCAAGACGATTCGACAGCGCGTCTGTCCGCTCCTGGCCGCTCTTGTCCGCCTGTGTCCGCTCCTGGCCGGTTCGCGAGCGTGATGACGTGCGGTAGCTATGCCGCGGGCTTCCCAAGCTGAATGTCGTGGGTTCGAACCCCATCGCCCGCTCCACATAACTCGCGTGTTCGTAGCGACTTACGGCGTCGCCCGCGCAGGCTCCCTCGGCGGAAGCGGACACGAGTTGCGGTAATGTTGCACCCAGGCGCGGCCAACCGGGCCAAGTGCGCGCGCGAGATGCTCGGTTTCCTCGGTGTTTTCGAGGGGTGAGCGCGCGGCGCGGCGGGTGGAGGCTGACACTCCACCGCGGCATCTGGTCCCGTCCGCGAACTGGCGTATCGCCGCGACGTTCCGCAACCACCCCGTGGACTCGGAGTACCCACCTAGGTGGAACGCAACTACTCGCAGCAGATGAGCCGCGGTCGGCGAGTCCTGGTCGGTGTGTCCCTGATTTCCCTGGTCGCGCTGGGATGCTCTCGGGAAGCCCCCAGTTCCACGCCTGCCGTGCACACCCCTGTCCAGGCAACGAGCCTCGCCAAACGAGAGCGACTGGATGACGTACGGATCGAGCTCGAACGCGAAGAGTGCTTCGGACGGTGCCCGAGCTACGTGGTGACGATCGAGGGCAACGGGCGCGTGACATTCATCGGCCGAAGCCACGTGAACGAGGTAGGCACTCGGCAGACGCAGGTATCGGAGTCGACCGTGCGCGGCCTCCTACGCGCGTTCGAGGAAGCCCGCTTCCTGGACCTTGCCGACAGCTACCGGCAACGCGTGACGGACCTGAGCGCCACTTCGATCACGCTCCAGTTGGACGACCGGTCCAAGCGCGTAGTGCACTACGCCATGCGAGAGCGCTTCGACCCTCAGGGTCGCGAAGTTCAGGACTGGCCGGTCCATGAAGCGCTGTTCGCGTTGGCCGATACGATCGACGCAGCCGCACGGACGGAGCGCTGGATCACATCTGCGTACGAGAAGGAGAGCCCGCACGACCAAGCGCCGCCCGAACGTCGGTAGCGGATCTCAGAGGCTGCCAAGGCGTTGCGCACGCCCAACCACATCGGCCTCCCCGACGTACCGCAGGAGTTCAGGCGCTTCTTGCCGTAGTAGCGCGAGCGCGCGCCCTCACGCGCCGTTGCAGTACGGCGGGCCGCCCTCGATGCCCGTCAGCATGCGAGGCGCTCTGGCCGGCCAGCGGCGCTTTCGCCGGACTTCGCCGACGATGCTGAACAGCTTGCCAGGATGTCGTCGCTGCGAGCGGTCTCTGTCGCGTGGCCCGGAGTGAATAGCGACTCCGAGTACGCAGCCGGCCAGCGCAGCCACAAGCGTGCGCGACAGAGCGCCGTCAACTTCGGAGCGGATCGCCGTCAACACGCCGAAGAGCATGCTGGCACCGATGATGAGTGGCCAATTCTTGGCGGGCATGGCGGAACGCCTATCGCGCCCCAAGTCTACCGCATCGCTACGCCGACGGTGTAACAGGCCGGTGGAGCGAGAGCGTCCCCCACGGCCGCCCACGGCGCGATCTGGCGCACGCCGCACGCCTACACATCCGCTGTCCCACCGCCGCCCCGCGCGCGCCTGAGCGCCCCGTATTCGCACTGGAGCGGGTAGACAGGATCGGGGTGGGCGGGTTCACTTGCCCGGATGAGACTGACCACGCACAACCGTTCAGCGTTCGCGGTGTTCGCGGCGTTCCTACTTTCGTCCGGTGCGGGTGTCGCGCAATCCACTGTGCGCGTATCCGTCTCTCTTCTCGGCGGCGACGCCAACGGCCCGTCAGCGCGCCCTTCCTTGTCCTACAACGGGCTTGCAGTGGCGTTCGAGAGCACGGCGAGCAACCTAGTCGCCGGAGACGCGAACCTGCTGAGAGATGTGTTCGTGCGAGACGTTCTAGCTGGCACAACCGTGCGTGCCAGCGTAGCCACTGGCGGAGCGGAGGCCGATGGCGTGTCCGACTACGCCGCCATCTCTGGTGATGGACGGTTTGTGGCCTTTCGAAGTGCCGCCACCAATTTGGTGGCGGGAGACACCAACGGTGTCACGGATATTTTCGTCCACGATCTCACTACCGCCTCCACAGAGCGCGCGAGCGTAACCACCTCGGGCGAGCAACTTACTAATGGAAGCGCCACGCCCTTTCTCAGCGCCGATGGTCGCTGGCTGGCATTCGCTGCCGCAAGCCCCAATCTCGGGGCCGCTGGCTTGTATCTGCGCGACCGCCAAACTTCGATCACCGCGCCAGGAATAGTGCCGAACTCTCCGGCATCAGCAAAACGTCCTTGGCTTTCCGCCGACGGGCAGACCCTGGCCGCGTGGGGCTATCAGCCCATCGGCTTTGGTGGCGGAAACGTCGCTCGCATCCGCCGACCAAACGGCGCTCAGAGCTATTACGCGTACGGCGGTGTCCATTTTGAGGACCCGAATACCCGGATGGCTGCAGTTTCATCCGACGGCCGATACCTCGTAATGGAACACGATGCGCTGATGCCGGGCGACACCGTGCCCCAGATGAACATCTACGTTCGGGACACTGTCTCGGGTCTCATCACATGCGAGAGTTTGACTCTCTCCGGTCGCGGCGCTGGCGCGGTCAACGGAACACTCTCGACCAATGGTCGGTTCGTTGCGTTCGAAAGCTCGTCGCCGTATCTGATTTCGAGCGACCTTAACGGTCAAAGAGACATCTTCGTACGCGACAGGACATCGGGCCGCACTGCGCGGGTGAGCGGATCCAGCGGTGCGGTGCAGTCGAATGGTTGGTCAGCCAATGCACAGATTTCGTCCGATGGAAGATTCGTCGTGTTCGAAAGTTCAGCGACCAACTTGGTGCCTGGAGACACGAACGGCGCGATTGACATCTACTTGGTGGACACCTGCCTGAGCGAGTTGTCGCTCTACACCTACTGCACCGCCGGCACCACCGTGCACGGCTGCGTCCCGTCGATCGCGGGCATCGGCGCACCCAGTTCACAGGCCACCAGCGGCTTCGACATCGTCGTGAGCAACGTCCCCGGCCAGCGCTACGGCACGCTTTTCTACGGGTTCTATGCGGCGTCGATCCCGTGGGCTCCGTTCAGCCCCAGCTACCAGTGCATCGCATCGCCCGTGCAGCGGCTCGGCATCTTCGACAGTGGCGGCAGCGCAGGCCAATGCAACGGCGAACTGCGCGTCGACTTCAACGCTTGGCGAGCTGCGAACCCAGGCTCGCTTGGCAGCCCATTCGTCGCGGGCCAAGTGTTCTACGCCCAGGGCTGGTTCCGCGATCCAGGCGCGCCCAAGCAGACGAACTTGAGCGATGGGTTGAGGTTCACGTTGTGCGACTAGAGCTGAAGAGCACCATCGTCGTTGGCGCTTGCGACATTGGGCTCCATGGCGCACGGTGCGCACGAACTCAAGGAACGCTCCAAATGAGTATGAATCGACATCGCGGCCGCAGTCAACCATGGATCTGGGCGCTCATCGTGTTGGCGGCAGGAGAGTTCTCAAACGTGGCGAGCGCCCAAGAGGGAGATCTTGATCCCAGCTTCGAACCTGGCTCGGGAGCAGGCGCTCCCGTGCCCGCGATACGTGTGCAGCCGGACGGCAAGATCATCATGGGGGGTGTAAGCATCTACAATGGCAGTCCGATCGACGGGGTGGTTCGACTCCATGAAGACGGTGCCATCGATTCGACGTTTGACGTGACGCAACCAACGGTACTGGGCCATCCATTGGTGTTGCTTCCGGACGGCAAGATCGTAACGACTGCATCCTCGGGGCTGATTAGGCTGAATCTCAATGGCTCCGTGGACGCGACATTTTCGACTACGCTCAACGGCGAGTGCATGGCGCTGCAGTTACAAGGCGATGGCAGGCTAGTGCTTGCTGGACAGTTTTCTCTTTGCAATGGAGTTAGCCGAAAGTGTATCGCGCGCGTTGCGGGAGACGGCAGCGTGGATCTCACATTTGATCCGGGCAGTGGCGTCGCGTGCATCGGCGGTTCACCCTCATGGGTTACGGGCGTTGCGATTCACCCGGATGGCAGCATGCTGCTTGGCGGTCGCTTCGATACATACAACGGGATCGCAAGCACCAACATCGTGCGTCTTCTGCCGAATGGGGCATTTGCACCTGGCTTCGTCTCTGGATTTGCTCCGAACGATGTTGTCAATGCCGTTTGGCCACTCGACGGTGGAAGCACGCTCGTCGCTGGGTATTTCTCGTCGTACGCTAGCGTCGAAACTGGGTGCGTTGTCAGCGTCACATCGACGGGCGCTGCGGACCCCGAATTCAGTGCGAACGCAGGCGATGGTGCGAAGTGGATTGTGCGAACGATTGCAGAGCAAGCTGATGGCAAGATCCTGCTCGGCGGGCGATTCATTTCCTACGACTTGGTAGGCAGAAAAAGACTCGCTCGGATCTTCCGAGGCGGATCGCTGGACGCCTCCTTCAAAGTAGGCGCGGGTGCCGATATCCCAGGCGTGCAAGGCTCGGACCCGTACGTCGCTAGTATCGCCGTACAACCCGACGGTCATCTCATCATTTCGGGCGGCTTTACATCGTACAAGGGAGTTCCACGTCCCGGACTTGCCCGGGTGTTTGCTCGGACATACGCATGCTACACCGATGCGGATAGCGACAGCTTTGGCGCTGGGAACGTTCAGAATCGAACATCGCCGTGCACGTCCGGACTCACTGAGATTTCAGGCGACTGCGACGATTTCGATCCACTTGTGTTTCCAGGCGCGCCCGAGATCTGCGATGGCCTGGACAACGACTGCGACGGAGTGATCGACGAAGGGTTCATCGCGAGCTACTGCACCGCAGGCACGACCGTCGCCGGTTGCGTCCCAGCGATTCGCGGCGAAGGCGCTCCAAGCTCCCAGGCCTCCAGCGGCTTCGACATCGTCGTCGACAACGTCCCGACACAGAAGATGGGGTTGATCTTCTACGGCCTCAACGCGATCCCATCGCCGCAGCCTTGGGCGCTCGGCAGCACGAGCTACCTGTGCATCTTCTATCCCGTGAACCGCACCGGCGCGCACAACTCAGGCGGCTCCGTGGGCGCATGCGACGGGGAGCTGCGCGTGGATTTCAATGCGTGGCGCACGGCGAACCCGAACGCGCTCGGCTTCCCCTTCACCGCCGGGCAGCTGTTTCATGCGCAGGGCTGGTTCCGTGATTCCGGGGCTGCCAAGGGTACGAACCTGAGCGATGGGCTGAAGTTCTCGCTGTGCGACTGAGCCCCCGGCCGAAGGAGACTGAATTTTCGATGACAACAGTCAAGCCCCATCTCGACGAAGCTATCAAGCAAATAGTCGCATTCGGCGGATCACATGACAGTTAGCGCACTACAGCAGATCAAAAAGCTTGTACTGAAGGCGAGGCAGATGCTCTCCAGCGACCATCTGAGTATTCAGCAGCTGGAAAACGTAACCGCTTCACTTCTGCTTGAGCGAGATCGACTGCGTGCAACATTAGCGATCCTAGAAGGGAAGGGGGCTCCGACCGATTCTGAGTTGGCGAGAATCGGTCGAACCTATGCAAAAGTACGTCATGGAATGAACCCATTCACTGGAGCGACCACTACCTACTACTTCTGTGGAATCTGTGGTCCTAAGTTGCTGCCCCGGCTTCTGCTTGAAGTGGAGCGGATTGCAGCCAAATGTGAATCACGCCTCCAGCGGCTGAGGCAGTCCGAACGCAAGACTCAGCAACTTGTCGCGAAAGCTGCTTCGTCAGACGGCATGTCACGCAAGTTGGCGAGTCGACTAAAGCGCAGGCTGGAGCGTCCAGACGAGTGTCCATACTGCGGCGGTCCTCTCGGTGACGATTGCTGCGCGGACCATATCTGGCCCGTTTGCCGCGGTGGACTTTCGGATGATTCCAACCTGGTATTTGTATGCGCCAATTGCAACCGAGCCAAACGAGACCTTACCCTTCGCGAGTTTGCTCTGGCGGCGCACTTGGACCGAAGTGCGATTGAAGCGAGACTGGCAGCCCTAGGTAAACGATTTTAGACTTCGGCCGATGCCGTGGTATCCGAAGCCAAACTGATCCGATCGAGGCGGTCGATTTCTGTGCGACGAAGCCCCCTAGCAATTCGGCTGCATGGAACGCCTGAGTAGCGCGAGTCGCCGCCGCCCGACGCCGTGGACTGCCAGGAGCTGTTCATCCGAGGCCTGCCGGACTTCCGCTGAGTCCACGAAGCCCGCCGAGTACAGGCGCTCAGCCAGCGCCGGCCCAATACCGAGCTTCGTGGCCAGTGCAACGATTCCGGGATCCTCGGGTCGCGGATCGCCCATGCGACTCACAATCTGAGCGTGCGCAGGCAAAGCAAGGTACTCGCGCAGGCTTGCGCACCGCTCTCGTTCTGGGATCATCGACTCGACGATGCGTCGGTAGCCGACGAGAAAGGCCAGAATGGCTGCCTTCTCGGTTTCGGATACGGGGCCCATCTCGGACTCATGCAGCAGCAAAGAGGAGTCCCCTTCCTTGAAGAGGTCGCCGAGCCCAAGCTCCTCCCACGACTTGGTGACTGGAACCCAGCAACCATTTGCATACTCCCCCGACTTCGGGGGCGGTTGCCCAGACGCCCGAATCTCACCGTCGTGTTCCAACGAACGAAGCGGAGTGCTGAGCGATAGGTCGGCGGAGAACTTCCATCCAGCGAGAACGTCGTTGCTATTTGATGCCGGATCCGGATTCATGCCAGTATGAGCGAGTAAGGAGTGGGGCCAGAGGTCGGTTCTTAGCGAACTGCAGCACATCCCGTCGCGCGCTGTAAACGCTAGCGCACTACGAAGGCAACGACACGGTCCACTTAGACTTGGCCGGCCCGCCGTCTCGACCACCCCACGCATCTCCTCGACGCCCAGGTGCACGTACACGCGCGCCGTGTGGTGTGTGGTGTCACACCAAACCTTTCCGCTTTGAGGGTCGGGACAGTCGGCCGTT
>CALFYL010000403.1 GCA_937952135.1 uncultured Planctomycetia bacterium | reverse complement strand
TCGGCGGACGCGGATCGCGGCCGGGGTGCCACAGCTCGCGCATCAGGTCGCGCCAGAGGAACTCCTCGACGCCGAAATCCTGGCGCCGCAGACCCTTGGTGACCCCCGGACGGCCGAGGTTGTCGGCCACGGTGCCGCCCGAGCTCTCGAGCACGCGGCGCGCGACGTCGTACTGCTCGGGATGCAGGCTCGTGCGGTCGAGCGGCTCGCTTCGACTGTGCACGCGCAGGAACGACACGGCGTTCGTCCACTGCACTTCGTCGAGCAGATCGGCGGCGCGGAGCTCCTCGCGGCTCTCGAACGGCGTCGCGTCCCGGCGCGCGATGAGCTTCTGGGCCAGCTCCTTGCCGAGCCCGGGAACGTGCGCGAGGAACGACAGCGGCGCGCGGTTCACGTCGCAGCCGATCGCCGCGACGCACGACTCGATCGTCTCGTCGAGCACGCGGCGCAGGTTCGCCTTGCTCACGAGGCCCTGCTCGGCGCCGAGGCCGAGGTTCTTCGGGTCGATCTTGAGGATCTCGGTGATCGGGTCCTGCAGGCGGCGGCCGAGCGAAACCGCGGCGCGCTGCGGCACGGCGAGCTCGCCCAGTTCGGCGCGCGCGATGTCGGAGTTGGTGTAGCTCGACACGCCCGAGTCGTTGACCAGCATCACCGGCGTGTGCACGCCCGCGGCGCGCAGCACCGCGCGCAGCTTCGGCAATGCGGCGCGCGGGACCTTCGAGTGGCCGAGCGCGATCGCGACCGGCGCGCGTTCGCCCGCCTGCGCGAGCACGGCGACGAGCTCGGCGCCGAGCGTCGCTTCGTCCTTCTCCGCCAGTTCGATCTTCACCGGCGCGAACAGCGGCGCGCCGTTCTCGTCGAGCGCGGCGAAGCTCCAGTCGCCCTTCGCGCTCACGTCGACGGCGCCGACGCACTTGCGTCCGACCGGCGAGGTGAACAGCACTTCGCGAAGGTGCTGCGAAAGGAAGCGCAGCGCCTCGTCGTCCGCGCGCTCCTTCAGCTCGAGCCGCACGTCGGCTTCGATCAGCGGGAGCAAGCGGTGCTCGAGCGTGCGCAGCGCGACCGCGTCGAGGATGCCCTGGAACTCGGGCTTCGTGTGGCGTCCGAGCGCCGCGCGCACCTTCGACACCGCGAGCCGGCGCTCGAGCGAGATCGCGGTCGTGACCGCGCGCTCCTTCTGCGCCTGGCGGATCGCGATCAAGCGGTGGCCTTGGAGTTGGCGCAGCGGCTGGCGAATGCGCGTCAGCGGCTTGTGGCGGCCCAGGCGCGATTCTTCGATCGTGGCGCGCACCGTGAGCACGCCGTGCTTGCGCAGCAGCGTGCGGATCACGCCGCGCAGCCGCGCGTTGCGGCCGAGGCGGTCCGAGAGGATGCGCATCGCGCCTTCGAGCGCTTCCTTCTCCGAGTGCAGCCCGCGGTCGGGGTTGACGTAAGCGGCGCAGACGCGCGCCAGCTCCGGCGTGACCTCGATCGGACCGTGCAGCAGCGCGTGCTCGTCCGAATTCATGCCGCCGAGCTCGACCTTCGCGGTCGCCGCTTCGTGGGCCTCGTTCGAGCCGTGCTCCGCGCTCTCGCCTTCCGCCAAGGCTTCCCCTTCGGTGTGCGCCGCGGCTTGTTCGGCTTCGTGCCCTTCCTCGTGCGCGGCTTCGTGCTCGCCCTCGGCAGACGCTGCGTCCGCTTGGTCCGCGCCGCCCTCGGAAGGCGCCGGCTCGCCGGCCGCGCTCGCTTCGTGCGAGCTGGGCTCGGCGGCGCTCACGGAAGCCGCGGGTTCGTCCGCGTGGGACGCTTCCTCGTCGTGTTCCGCCCCGTGCTCCGCGCGGTCCGCGCGCTGCTCCTTCGGCAGCGGTTCGAGCAACTCGTCGGCGAGGCGGCCGAGGCCGCGGTCGAGCGCGAGTTGGACCTCCGGCTCGGGCCGGCGGTGCGGCAGGAACAAGTCTTCGAGCTCGAAGCGGTCCATCGAGCGCCGAATGCGCTCGAGCGACGCTTCGTCGGGCTTGATCGGCGCCGCGTCGCCTTCGAGCGCGCGCAGGATCGTGCCGCGCCGGCGATCGAGTTCGGTCAACTCCTCGCGGCGCTGCATGAGCCGCCGGATCGCGTACTCCGGCAAGCCGCCCGTCCGCTCACGGCGCACTCGCGCGATGAACGGGGCCCGCAGGCCGGCGTCGAGCATCTCCAGCGTGCTGCGAACCTGCTCGGGGCTGATGGAGAATTCTTTCCCGAGATGCTCGACGATCTGAATGGAAGTCACGAGACCGACTCCGCGAGGTGTGAAGGCTCCGCGTGGGAGCGTTGGACGACGACGGGCGCTTGAGTTGCCCGGCGCCGAAAAGGGCGCGACATTCTAGCGGCGGCGCGCGAGAGCTGGCTACGCGGCGTGCGGCCCGTGAGCGCGAGCGCGCCCACTCGGAGCGCTCGCGGCGCGGCGCTCAGATGCCGACAATCGCCGCCAGGGCCTTGCCGAAGCGCATACCGGCGGCGTCGTCGAGGCCCGTCACGAGCGTTCCGTCGACCTCGACCTGGCGAGTGGAAAACTTCGCGCCGGCCTTCTCCGCCGCCGCGCGCACCGCGGGATCGCCGGTCACGCGCTTGCCCTTCAGCACGCCGGCGCGGGCGAGCACCTCGACCGAACGCCCCCACGCCGCGAGCAGCTTGCGCTGCTGGACGGCTTCGCGCGCGAGGCGCAGGGCGTCGGGATGCTCGGCCAGGGCGGCCGCGCCTTCGCCGCCGACGAAGATCACGCCGGAGTAGGGCTCGAGCGACACGCCCTCGAGGGGCTCGTCGACCATGAACTCGTCCTGGTGCCGGCCCTTGATCAGCTCGGCGGCGTTCGACGACACCGAGCGCGTCCCCACGTGCACGTTGTAGAGGCTCGAGCGCGCGTAGCGCAGGCATTCCTCGCCGTAGTCCGACGGCGGCACGACGAGCAGCACGATGCTCTTGTACTTCTGGATCACCAACCCGTCGGCGTCGAGTTCCGCGCCGGGTGCAGCGTCATTCTTCTTGGACATGGCGAGGGAACGAGGGAGCGTCGAGAGTTGAAGCGGTGCGGAGGGCGCGCTGCCTGCGGGGAGGCGGCTCAGGCGGGCAGTTCGAACATCGAAACGCGCGTCTCCTCGGCGAGCAATCCGGCGCCCTGGGCGACGGTCCAGCCGACGCGTTCGTCGAGACCCGGCACGGCCCAGTCGCCGAGCGCGCGGCCGGTGAGGGCGTCGCGCACTTCGAGCAGCGCGCCGCGCACGAGGTACAGCTTGCCGCTGTCGGCGCAGGTGGCGATCTCGCCCACCTCGTCGGGGTCGGAGAGGCGCAGCTTCTCGAACCACAGCGGCGCGGCTTCGTCGTCCGCCGCCGGATCGAAGACCACCAGCGACGGGCCGCGTCCGAGCGCGTCGCCGTGGGCGGTCTGCGAGAGGTACGCGAGCAGCGTTTCGCGCGGCAGCGCGGCTTCGAGATCGTCGAGCAGCACCGTGACGCCGCGCTCGTCGGCGGTCACGTCGTGGATCGCGGGCTGCTTCGGCATCACGAGCAGGCCCTGGAACTGGCCCTTCTTCGCCGAGAGCACGATCACGCCGCGCTTCTTCGTCGCGATCACCGAGTACACGACGAACACGCGCTCGCCGCAGCGCGCGACGTGGTGGTAGCGCTCTCCGTCGCGGCCGTAGTTCCACACTTCGCGCAGCGACTCGCTGTCGTAGCCCGTGATGCGGCGGATGCCGAGCACGATGCACAGGTCGGGCGCGACGAGCGATTCGTCGAAGGTCGGGATGGCGCCGGCGGCCACGAGCTCGCCGCTGTCGAGCGACATGCGCACGATGCGGTGGCCCTGGGTCGACGGTCCGAGCACCACGGCGTCGTTCTTGCGTCCGAAGCCGGCGCCGAAGCCGCGGCCGTAGCCGACCTCGCAGGGCGAGGTCCACAGGATCTCGCCGCTGTTGCGGTCGAGGGCGGCGAGCTTTCCGGGGATGGCGGCGTCGATCCAGCGATCGCCGGCCGGCGGATCGTAGAGGTGCGCGAGCACGGGGCCGGCCGCGCCCATGGCGATGCCGTCGACTTCGCTGTCGAATTCGCGCGACCAGCGTCTGCGGGCGGTCTTGGTCATGGCGCAGAGGATACGCAGCGCAAAGGCCGCCGTCTCGCCTTCACTCGGGCGCGGCGTCCGAGTTCTTTGCGCCGCGCCGCGCGGACTCCGCCGAATCCCGGCGAGCCCGCTCCCATCAAGCGAAGCGGGCGGCCCACCCGAAGGTCGGCCGCCCGCCATGGATTCGCTCGGCGCCAAGCTCGCTCGCGCGCGCGAGGCGCTTGCTTCGGGCGCTTACTTCTCGTCGCCCTTGAGGATCTTCTCGGCGATGTTGCGCGGGACGTCGCGGTACTCGTGGAGCTCCATCGAGTACGAGCCGCGGCCCTGGGTCGCGCCGCGCAGCGCGGAGCTGTAGGCGAACATCTCGGCGATCGGCACGGTGCCGCGGACGACGCGCAGGTTGCCCTGCGACTCGACCTCGGTGATCTCGCCGCGCCGCGAGTTCAAGTCGCCGACCACGGCGCCGATGTACTCGTCGGGCACGCGCACTTCGATCTTCATGATCGGCTCGAGCAGCGTGACGTTGCCGTCCGCGGCCTGGCGGAAGGCGAGCAAGCCCGCCGACTGGAACGCCATTTCGCTGGAGTCGACGTCGTGCGACTTGCCGTCGTACAGGGTCGCGCGCACGTTGACGAAGGGGTAGCCGTTGCGGCCGCCGCCGTTGAAGGCCGCCTCGAGGCCCTTCTCCGCCGCCGGGATGTACTCGCGCGGCACCGAACCGCCGACGATGCCGTCGACGAACTCGAAGCCGTTGTCCTCGCACTGCACCGGCTCGAAACGCACGCTGATGACCGCGTACTGACCGCGGCCGCCCGACTGGCGGATGTAGCGCGCTTCGGTGTCGACCGCCTTGGAGAGGCGCTGCTTGTACGCCACCTTCGGCTTGCCGGTGACGACCTCGCACTTGTAGTCGTTCGTGATGCGGTTGGTGAGCACTTCGAGGTGCAACTCACCCATTCCGGAGATCACGAGCTCGCCCGTGTCTTCGTTGGTGATCGCCTTGAAGGTCGGGTCCTCGCGCATCAGCTTGCCGATCACTTCGCTCAGCTTGTCGCGGTCGGCCGACTTCTTCGGCTCGAGCGACATCGCGATCACCGCCTCGGGGAACTGGATCTTGGTGAGCTGGATCGGCTTGTCTTCGTCGCACAGCGTGTCGCCGGTGACGGTCAGCTTGAGTCCGACCACCGCGGCGATGTCACCGGCGCGGATCTCGTCGATCGGCTCGCGCTTGTTGGCGTGCATGCGCACGATGCGGCCCGGGCGCTCGGTCTTGCCCGTGCGCGTGTTGAGCATCTTGTCGCCCTGCTTGAGCACGCCCGAGTAGACGCGCACGAAGGTCAGGTCGCCGGTGGGCTCGGCGATCGTCTTGAAGGCCATGGCCGCGAGCGGCTCGCTGTCGTCGGGGTGACGGATGACCTTCTCGTCGGAGCGCGGGATGGTGCCCTCGGTCGGCGGCACGTCGATCGGGCTGGGCAGGAACTGCAGCACCGCGTCGAGCATGAAGCGCACGCCCTTGTACTTGAGCGCGGAGCCGGTCAGCACGGGGAAGATCTGCATCGCGATCGTTCCACGGCGCAGCGCCTTCATCACCAGCTCCAGCGGCGGCTCCTGGTCCTCGACGAACATGTCGAGCAACTGGTCGTCGAACTCCGCGGCCGCCTCGAGCATCTTGTGGCGCCACTCCTTGGCCTTGTCGAGCATCTCGGCCGGGATGTCGAGGTCCTTGAAGCTCTTGTCCTGAGCGTCTTCCTCGAACTCGTAGTAGCGCATCTTCAAGAGGTCGATGACGCCCTTGAAGTCCTTCTCCTGGCCGACCGGGATCTGCACCGCGACCGGGCGCGCGCCCAGGCGGTCGATGATGGTCTGCACCGAGTAGTAGAAGTCGGCGCCGACGCGGTCGAGCTTGTTGATGAAGCAAACGCGCGGGACCTTGTAGCGGTCCGCCTGACGCCACACGGTCTCGGACTGCGCTTCGACGCCGTTCACGCCGTCGAACACCGCGACCGCGCCGTCGAGCACGCGCAAGCTGCGCTCGACCTCGGCCGTGAAGTCGACGTGTCCGGGCGTGTCGATCAGGTTGATCGTGATGCCCTTCCACTCGACCTGCGTGGCGGCCGACTGGATCGTGATGCCGCGCTTGCGCTCCTCCTCGAGGTAGTCCATGGTCGCCGCGCCCTCGTGGACCTCACCCATCTTGTGGATCTTCTGGGCGAGGAACAGCACGCGCTCCGACACCGTGGTCTTGCCGGCGTCGATGTGCGCCATGATCCCGATGTTGCGGTAGTTGATCAGGCGCTTGGCCGAAGAGTTGGACTTGGCTTCGGTCGCGGTGGTGGTGCTCATGGCAGGCTGGCTTCGGAGAGGTGCAGGACGCGGGTCCGGAGAAACGGGCGGCCGTCAGGCGCGAAGCCTGAGCAGCGAGCAAACGGGCAGGCGCGGACGTTCGACACGCCCTCGCCCGGTTTTGCGAGCCAAATAGGGTAGCGAGCGGCCGTCGAGCGTCAAGCGAGCCGCCGCCCGCGGTGCGCTGCTCGTCCCCCTCCAGGGGCGCCGGCCCGCGCGATCCGTCGCGCTAACGGTGCTCGTGACCGTGCGCGGAAGGTTCGTGCGGATGCGCGTGGGAATGCACGTGCGGCGCGTCGGGGTCGGACTGCCACAGTTGCGCCAGGAACTTGCGCGGCCCCACGCGGAACACCACCCACACCGTCAGGGCGAGCAACACCCACGCCGCGCCCCACTCGAGCGGGCCGTGGACGTGCTCCGCGCCGTGCTCGCCCGCGGGGTCCGCCGCAGGCGCGAGCACCGTCTCCCCCAGCACCGCGTTCACGCCGAGTCCGAGCGCGCACGTGATCCCCACGGCAACCGCGACGAACAACAGCGCCACGCGCCGACTGTGGACGCGCTGCAACGCTCCGAAGGTCGTGAAGTTCGTCGCCGGCCCGGTGAGCAGGAAGGCGATCACCGCGCCGGGAGCAAAGCCCTTGGCGAGGAGCAGCGCCGCAAAGGGCGTCGCCGCGGTCGCGCAGATGTAGGTCGGAAGGCCCGCGAGGCACATCACGAGCACCTGGGCCGAGGGCGGGATCGCGCTCGCCCACTCGGTCGAGATCAGCGGCTCGACGATCGCCGTGAGCAGCAAGCCGAACAGGATCCACGGAGCGAGGTGCGCCCAGGTCTCGAACAGGCCGTGCGCGATCGCACCGGCGGCGCCGGCCGGCCGCGAAGCGTCGTGAGCATGCCCCTCGGCGCGCGAGCCGCCTCGTTCGGCCGCGGCGCCGACGATCCACGCGACGCCGAGGGCGAGAAGCAGCGCGCAGGCGATGCGCGCGAGCGTCGTCGGGCCGCCCAACATCGGCCACGAGAGCAGGATCGCCGCGAGGTCGAGCTCGGGCGCCGCGACCAGCAGCGCGAGGCCCGCCGTCGCGCTCACGCCCTTGCGCATCAGCGAGCGATAGATCGGCAGGATGCCGCACGAGCAGACGGGCATCGGCGTGCCGACGGCGACGCCCGCGAGCGCGCGCCGCAGCCGCGAGCCGCCCGCGAGAAAGCGGGTGATCGAGCCCGGCAGGAAGGCTTCGATGAGCGCCGCGCCGACCACGCCGATGAGCAACGGAACCGAGGTCTCGAGCACCAGCTCGCGCAGGCGTTCGGGCAGCGCCGAGTGGTCGTGATCGTGACCGTCCACGCTCGCGCCGCCCATCAGGTAGGGCACGAAGAACGCGACCGCGAGCACGAGACCGAGCGCCGACCACGCGTGGCGCTCGCGCTCGCGCTCGTGCATGGATTCGGCCGAGGGCGCGTGCTGCAACACCAGGTGCAGCAACCCGCCCGCGAGCAGCGCCGAGAGCATCGCCGTGAACACGCCCGGCTCGATCGGGATGAAGAGCGGCCCGAACCAGGTGAGCGAGGCCACGCCGGCGAGCGCGACGAGCGACCACGCGACCCCGAAGCGGCGGCGCGTGTGCCCCCACAGGAGCAGCCCGAGCGGCAGGCGGTGGCCCACGACGACGAGCAAGGTCGCGATGCCGACGCGCTCGTCGTTCGCCACCGACGCGAGGGCCGCGCTCTCGATCGCCTCGTGCGCGAGAAACAACGCGACCACCAGCACGCCCAGTGACAGACGCATGTGGTCGCCGCTCGCCGCGATCATGCGCTCGGCGTACACCGGCAGCAGCAGCCCCACGGCCATCAGCGCGAGCGCCCACAGACCCAAGTGCGCGCCCGCCTCGGGGATGAGGTGCAGGAACGACACCACCACGATGCCGCCGACGGTGGCGCCGTCGATCAGCGCCGGCACGATCGGCCAGCGGCGCGCGACCCGCTCGAGCAGCGGGCCCACGACGAGCGCCAGGGTGGCGATCGCGAGCAGGACGGTCTGGTTCAAGCGCGCGAAAGTACCACGAGCGACGCGCGGTTCCGTCGGGGGTCGGCCACACGCCGCAAGTGCGCCCGAAGCGAGCCGCACGCGAGGCCGACGCCCACGCGAACTCGCCCCCAGTCGCGCGACTCGACGCGCGGTCAGTTCTCTTCGGAGTCCGCGTCCGCGGGCGCGCCTTCGTCCGCCGCCGGCGGTGCGCTGTCGGGCAGCGCGCTCGCGGGAGCTCGCGCCACCCGGTCGCCCTGCGGCGGATAGCCCGGGAAGTACCCGCGCCCCTCCGGCGCCGCGCGCTGCAGCGGCTCGCCGTTCACCGCGAGCAGGTGCAAGTAGAACGGAATCGACTGCCCCCAGATCGGATCGGGGGTGTCCTGCACGTGCATCCCCAGGTGCGGCTCGGGGAGGATCGGCGAAGCGGCCGAGAATCCGACGCGCGCGACAGGCTGGCCGCTGCGCACGCGCTCGCCGACGCGGACCGCGAGCGAGCCGCGCTCGAGGCAGGTGAGGAACAGGAACTCGTCCGGGGCGATCTCGAGCACGAGGTGGTTGCCGAGGTCGTCCGCGGCGGCGAGTCCGTCGTCGGGGAGCTCGTCGTGGACGCGCACGACGGTCCCGTCGCACGGTGCGAGCACCGCGCGACCGAGCGCGTGGGCGCTGCGCGGATCGTCGGGCGCCGCGCGCGTGCTCCCGTCGATCGCGACGACGAAGAACAGCCCGAAGCGCCGGTCGGGGCGCGTCGCGAGCAGCGCGCTCGACTCGCCCGGGCCGCCCCACGCGAGCGTCCACTCGCCCTCGAAGGGCAGCTCGATGCGCGCGCGGCTCGGGCGGCCCGAGCGCTGCGCGGGGAACGGCAGGTGGTAGCTCGCGCTCGCGAACACGAACGCGAGCAGACAGAAGGCGACGGTGCGTTGCGGCGTCGCGAACGGGCGTCTCCGGTAGCTGAGGATTGCGCCGACGACGCCGACGAGCAGCGCGAGCGCCGCGAGCAGCGGCAAGCCGAACACGTAGGCGCGGATCGGCCAGGCGCCGGCCTGCTTCGTGCCGAGGTACATCGCGAGCAGCGCCTCGAGCGCGACGACGACCCAAGCTGCGAGCACCCACGCTTCCGGGCGCAGCGGCATCGAGTCGGACACCGCGTGCTTGGCCGCCTCGATTCCGCGCGCGCGCACGTCGAGCGGCGGCGGCGCGTTCGATCTCGAGCGCTTACGAGCCATGCTTCGCGCCGCCAGTCGAGCCGCCGCCCGAACCCTCGCCGGCCGAACTCTCCGCCGGTCGGTTGCGGCCCAGGCGCTCGTGCGCGGCGACGAACTCGTGCGTGCAGAAGGACGCCATGAGCGACAGGTCGCCCGCGAGCACCGTCGCGGCGAGCAGCTCCGCGAAGGTGTTCGCGTGCCCCGGCCCCGCGCAGCCGAGGATCTTCAGGCACTCGAGCGCGGTGCCCTTGCCCGAGCCGCCGCCGACGGTGCCGACGAGCAAGTTGGGCAGGCTCGCGCTCGCGTAGAGATCGCCCGCCGGTGTGACTTGGAAGTCGAGCAGGCCGCTCGAGCACTCCGGCAAGTACGCGACGTCCTGTCCGCACGCGAGCAGCACCGCCGCGAGTCCGTTGGCGGACTGCACGAGCCAGTTGTGCGTGCCGAGCTGCGCGAAGCCGACGGCGTAGGAGGCCTGGATCGCCACGAGCGCCTCGGGAGTGACGCGCGCGAGCTCTTCGAGCGCCTTGCGCGGCACGACGACCTCGGCGATCGCGTTGCGGCCGCGGCCCGCGTACAGCGCGCGCGAATTGGCGCGCTTCTCGACGTCCTGGCCGTGCACGTAGCGCGCGCGCGGGTTCGTGTCGCGCTCGATGATCTGCGAGATCGCTTCCGCGGCGCGCGCCGCCATGTTGATGCCGATCGCATCGCCGGTCGTGAAGACGAGTTCGACGATCAAGCGGTTGCCTACGATGCGCGGCGCGACGTCGATCAGCTTCCCATGCCGCGTCTGCGCCGCGACGGTGACCGCGAACGCGTCGAAGGAGCGCGCGACGTGCTCCCGCGCTTCGAGCGCCGCGCGAGCGTCGGCGTACACGAACATCGGGTTCTGGGTGAGCCGTTCGCGCACGACGCGCGAGCGCGCGCCTCCGCCCGCCGCGAGGAGCCGCATGCCGCGCGTGTAGCTCGCGACCAGCGCGCCCTCGTTCGTCGCCATCGGCACGTACACCTCGCGCGAGCCGGCGCCCGTGTCGACGAGGAGCGGCCCCGCGAGCCCGACGGGCACCTGCGCGAAACCGATCAGACCTTCGACGTTGCCGCGCGCCTCGGACGGCGGCGTCGGAGCGCCGGCGAGAAGGGGCAGCGCGCAGCCCGCGGCGCGCTCCGCATGCTCGCGACGCCTGGAGACGATCGCGGGCGCAAAATCGTCGTCGCTGGAACGAGGGAGCTTCTCGAGGGGCGGCATGGGGCGCGGATCGTAGCGCTCGAGCGGCGCCCGCGACGCATTCTCGAGCGGCGTCGGGCCCTTCGGTCGCCAGCCGCGGGCGGAGCACAACTCGCACCCCGCGCGGGCCGCGCGATTGACCCCGCACGGCGCCTTAGGCCAAGCTCGCGGCCATGTTCGACATCGTCGGCACCATCACCGGCCTGTGGGTCGTCGTCTACGACGGCCAGCACGCCTTGCGCTTCACCCTCGGCCGCGCGAAGGAAGTCGTCGGCCCGGGCGTGCACTTCAAGTGGCCCATCGTCCAGCGCTTCCGCGTCGAGGAGACCAAGCACACCACGCTCGACCTCGAGCCGCAGACGATCCAGCTCTCCGACGATCTCGTGTACGAAGTCGACTGCAAGGTCATGTACCAGATCGTCGACCTGCGGCGCGCGATGATCGAAATCGACGACCTCGTGCAAGGGCTCAAGAACCGCGTCGTGCTCGCGATCCAGACCGTGGTCCGCAAGCGCAACCGCAAG
This sequence comes from uncultured Planctomycetia bacterium, assembly GCA_937952135.1. Classification (GTDB taxonomy): domain Bacteria; phylum Planctomycetota; class UBA1135; order UBA1135; genus WYBT01. The sequence continues at coordinate 11,088 of CALFYL010000403.1, read as the reverse complement.
TCGATCCGCGAGGCCGCGTCGCTCGTGGCCGAGATCGAAGCCGAGCTCGCGCCGATCGAGAACCAGTGGGGCGCGCGCATCCTGCAAGTCGGCTTCTCGAACATCTCGCCCTCCCCCACGACGCTCGAGATCACGCAGCTGGAGCTGCTCGCGGCCGAGAAGCTCTCGCTCTACGAGCGCTTCCGCAGCCGCGGAATCTCGAGCGAAGCTTCGGTCGCGCTCATCTCGGGCGCGGTCGTCGCGGTGCAACCCGAGGCGACGCTCACGCGCGCGCAACTGCGCACCGAGGAGGAACGCATCCTCACCGAAGTCGCCGACCTGATCGGCGAAGCGCGGCCGGGTGCGCCGGGTTCGAGCACGCCCGGCGCGGCCTCGGGCGCGGAGGGCGCCGAGGACGACGACGAAGCGGCGCCGGGCGAGACGCCGAAGGCCTGACGGAGCCCCGCGTCGTGCTTCTCGCCGGCCTGTCGAGCCTCGTGTTCGAGTCCGAGTGGCTCTCGGCGGCCCCGGCGTGGCTGCGCGGCACGCTCGAGTGGCTTTGGGAAGAGCACAAGCGCGACGTGCTCGTCGCCGCCTGGGCCGGGTTCTGGGGCGTGACGCGCCTCGCGGGCAAGACCGTGAATTCCGGCGAGATCGGCGTGAAGTTCAGCTTCGGCCGCGCGGTGCGCGTGTGCGAGCCGGGCTTCTACCCGCTGATCCCGATCTTCCAGACCGTGCGCACGGTGCCGTCGCGCGCGCGCACGCTCGACCTGCCGCGCCAGCGCCTCACCACCGCCAACGGCTTCGTGTTCGAGGTCGATGCGAACGTCGTCTACCGCGTCGTCGATCCGCAGAAGGCGCTGATCCAGATCGACTCGCTCGAGAAGGGCATGCTGCAGATCCTCGGGCTGTCGGTGTACGAGCTGCTCTCGGAACTCGAGGGCGACGAGCTGCGCGTCGGCCGCGAGCTCGACGAGCGCCTCGCCGAGCGCATGGGACAGCGCCTCGCGAGCTGGGGCGTCACCGTCGACCGCGCGGGCTTCTCGACGCTCAACCCGTCGCGCGAGACGATCCGCATCACGCAGTTGCAACGCCTCGCCGCGACGCGCGCGAGAGCGGTGGCGACCTTCTCTCGCCACGGGCTCGAGGGCGCCGCCCTGGGCCTGCTGGGCGCGAGCGGACGCTACGTCTCACGGACCGAAGCGCTGCGCGTGCTCGAAACGCGCCAGCGCCTCAAGCGCTTCCTGCCCGGCTTCGAAGCCCGCCTGCCCGCCTGGGCGCAAGCCCACGCGAAGCTCGACAGCGCCAAGAAGCGCGAGGCGGCGAAGTCGCTCGGCAAGGCGCGCTTCGAGCAGTTGCTCGCGCGTTGATGCGAGCCGTGGCTCGCCCGTCGGCGCGAATCGGTCCGCGCTTCGCGGGCGGGCGAGGCCCGGAATTCACCGCCCGGCGCGAGGCGCCGCGGCTTCGACCGCGCGGGCGTTCTTCACGTGCGTGTCGAGCCATTCGATCATCTCCGCCTGGGCGTGGAGGATCGATTCGCGCGCGGAATAGCCGTGGTTCTCCTCGGGCAGCATGCACAGGCGCACCGTTCCGCCGTGGCCCGCGACCGCCTGGTACAGGCGCTCGGACTGCATCGGGAAGGTGCCCGGGTTCGAGTCCTTCTCGCCGTGGATCAACAGCAAGGGCTCGTTGATCTTGTCCGCGTGCATGAAGGGCGAAACCGCCGAGTAGATCTGCGGCGCTTCCCACAGCGAGCGGCGCTCCGACTGAAAGCCGAAGGGCGTCAGCGTGCGGTTGTAGGCCCCGCTCCGCGCGCAGCCGGCGCGAAACAGGTCGGTGTGCGCGAGCAGGTTCGCGGTCATGAACGCGCCGTAGCTGTGGCCGCCGACCGCGACGCGCGCGGGATCGGCGACGCCGAGTTCGTTCGCCTTCTCGATCGCCGCGCGCGCGGCGGCGGCGATCTGCGCGACGAAGGTGTCGTTCATCGTCTCCGGGTCGCCGACGATCGGCATCGTCGCGCTGTCGAGCACGCAGTAACCCTGAGTGAGCAGCGCGAGGTGCGACGCGCCGCGGATCGTCGTGAAGCGCTGCGTCGAGCCCGACACCTGTCCGGCGGTCGACGGGTCGTTGTACTCGAGCGGATAGGCCCACACGAACATCGGCAGGCGCTCGCCCTGCTCGTAGTTCGCGGGCAGATAGAGCGTCGCCGAGAGCTGCACGCCGTCGTCGCGCTGGTACTTCACGAGCTCCTTCTTGATCCCGCGGATCTGCGGCTGCGGGTCGGTGAAGTTCGTGATCTGCTTCACCGTCTTCGCGGCGAGGTCGCGCAGGTGCAGGTTCGGCGGCTCGACGGGCGTCTCGCGGCGCGTGAGCACGGTCGGCACGCCGCTGGGATCGACGGACACGAACGCCGCGACGCTCTCGTACGACGACTCGTCGCAGCGCCACAGCCGCTCGATCGCGCGCGTCGTGAGGCTCTGGCGGTCGAGGAACGGCCGCGCGCCGCTCTCCGTCGCGCCTTCGCCGGTGCGGAAGATCCACTCGCCGCTCTGGCGCACGACCCGCGAGCCGTCGAGCTCCACGCTCATCGAGATCGCGCCCAGGTCGCCGTAGCGGTCGTTCACGCTGCGGTCCTCGAGCACCGCGACCACGCTCTTCGCCACGAGGTCGTGCAGCGTCGAACGCGTCCAGCGCCGGTCGCGGTCGTAGTCGCTCACCAGCGCGTGACGCCCGTCGGCGAACCAGGCGAGGCCGCGCGCGCGGTGTTCGGTGCGCACGAGCTCCTCCGCGGCGCCCTCGAACGGCGCGGCCAGCGACATCCAGCGGTCGCGCGCGGGGACCTTCGTCTTCGGATCGCCGCCGTCGAGCGCTTCGACCCACACGAGCGTCGCCGGTTGCAGCGGGCGCCACGAGACGCTGCGCGGCCCCAGCGGCACGCCTTCGATCGGGATCTGGTCTTCGAGCGGAGCTTCGTGCACGAGGTGCGCGAGCGATCCGTCGAGGCGCCACACCTCGGTGCGCGCCGGGAAGCGCTCGGAGGTGAGCAGGAAACTGAACGGCCGCTGCATGCGCGCGACGAGCACGAACTCGCCGCCCGGCGCCGGGTCGAAGCGCTTGATGAGCCCCGGCGCGCCGAAGGGCTTGACGCTGCCGTCCACGGGATCGACGAGCGCGAGTTGCGACGTGGCGAAGTGCTCGAACAACGCGGCGTCGTGGTCGTTCTCGAGCAAGTCCTGGTAGGTGCGCAGCGGCGAGCGCTTGCCCGAGCTCTCCATCACCGTCGGGCCCGCGGGCGCCTTCGGCTCGCCCGGCGCCTTCGCGCGGCCCGCGGGGATCAACGTGACGAGCAAGCGCCGGCCGTCGGGCATCCAATCGAAGGCGCCGAAGAGCGCGTTCACGCGCTCCGCGACGCGCTTCGCCTTCGCGCTGTCGACGTCGCCGGTCCACAGCTCGACGTCCTCGTCCTCGTGGACGAGGAACGCGAAGTGGCGGCTGTCGTGCGACCAGCTCACGCTCGAGAGTTTCGCGCCCGCGGGCAGCTCGACGCGACGCTCGCTCGCGCCTGGGAGGTCGCGCAGCACGAGGCCCGTGTCGAAGTTCGCCTGCGCCGGAGCGTTCGACGCCGGATCGATGCGCGACCCGGCGAGCCCGATCCACGGCCGCGCCACGTCCGCGATCGACGGCATCGCCGGGCGCTCGACGAGCAACATCCACTGGGCGTCGGGGCTGGGCCGCTGCGCGGGCGTCGTCGGCGCGTCGAGCAGCTCGACCACCGCCTTCGGCGGAGTCTTGTACGGCGTTTGAGCGGCGCACAGCGAGGCCAGCGAGAGGACGGCGATCAGCGTTCGAGACATCGAGAACTCCGTGGGGATCCGGCGTGGGGACCGAGTGCAGGCGCGGCTTCGAGGCCGAAGCCCGCGAAGCGTGGCGGGCGTCGCATCGTAGCGGCGCGCCGACTTGCATGGGGAGCGGCGGCCCGCGATCCTCTCCGCGACGATGAACCCCGCCCGTTCCGAGCCCCAACCCGCCACTCCGTCGCAAAACGTCCACGACGCGCGCTGGATCGCACGCGCGATCGAGCTCGCGCGCGAAGCGGCGACGAACGGCGGCGGTCCGTTCGGAGCTGTGATCGCGCGCGGCGACGAACAGCTCGCGGAGAGCTCGAACCGCGTGACGCTCGACCTCGACCCGACCGCGCACGCCGAAGTGAACGCCATCCGCGCGGCGTGCGCGAAGGTGCGCGATTTCAAGCTCGAGGGCGCGACCCTGTACTCGAGCTGCGAGCCGTGCCCCATGTGCCTCGGCGCGATCCACTGGGCGCGTCTCGAGCGGCTCGTGTTCGCCTGCTCGCGCACCGACGCCGCCGCCGCGGGCTTCGACGACGAGTGGATCTACCGCGAGCTCGCTCTGCCGATCGAGAAGCGCGCCGTGCCGACGCTTCAGCTCGCACGCGAAGCGGGCCTCGGCGCCTTCGACGCCTGGCGCGCGTTCGCAGGGCGATCGCCGTATTGAGGCCACAACGCGGCGTACCGAGCCAGAGCAAATTCGCCCCGCTAATCGCGCCGCCAGCGACGCGACTAGCGGGGCGAATCTGCTCTGGCTCGGTACATCGCTGTCAGCGCTCCCACGCGCCCGAGCGTTCGCCGCGCACGAACTCGCCGCACTCCACGAGCCGTCCGAGCGCGTCGAAGTAGGCCCACGCGCCGTGGCGTTCGCCCCGCGACCACTGCCCGCGCGCCGCGAGCAAGCCGTTGTCGTGGTAGTAGCTCCACTCGCCCTCGCGCGCGCCGAGCACGTGCGTTCCGCTCGACGAGAGCTGTCCGTCCTCGCGCCACCAGGTCATCGTCGTGAGCTCGCCCGGCTCGTAGGTCGCATCGGACTCGAGCACTCCGTTCTCGAACCACGAGCGCCAACGTCCGCGCGGTTCGCCGCGCTCGAACTCGCGCTCGAAGCGCTTGAACCCGTTCGAGTACCACGCCGTGTCGCGGCCGTGGCTGACGAGCGAGTGGTCGTGACGGATCAGCACGCCTTGCTCGCGCGAAGGCTGCGTGGCGCGCGAGTCGAACCACGAGCGCTGGCGTTCGAACACTTCCTCGCGCGGCGTCGGCAGCCCTTGACCGAGCAAACGCGCAGCGGGTTTGAAGTTCGGCAGGCAGCCGGCGAGCGCGAACGTACCGAGCCAGAGCCAATTCTCCCCGCTGATCCAGTGGCGGCCGGTCGACGGAGGCCTCCCTGCAATCAGCGGGGAGAGTTTGCTCTGGCTCGGTACCTCACCCATCGAGGAGCGCCGCGCGGAAGAGCAACTGGAACGTCGCCTGCGACCAGCCGCGGTAGTGCGGGCTGAAGCCGAACACGTGCGCCGCGCCCTCGCCGTGCGGCAGGCGCACCCAGGCCGCGCGGTCCTCGAGCGCCTCGGGGCTCTGGATCCAGCCCGAGTACAGGAGGCGCTCCGCCGCGTACTTCAACAGCACCTGCGGCTGCATGGTCTTCGGCACGCCCTTGCGCTCCTCGACGCGCCAGCCCGAGCCGCCCGCGAACATCAGCGCCAGCGATCCGTCGAGGCCCGCGGTGAAGCTCGACGGCTCCGCGACGGCGCGAAGCACGCTCCCGGGGCACGAGAACTCCTTCGCGCCCTCCTTCGGCTTCTCGCGCGTCGTGTCGACGAGCGGCGCATCGAACAGCTCGATCGCCCAGCGCGCGGCGCCTCCGATCGCGATCAACGTGTCGCCCGCACGCACGAACTCCTCGATCGCCGCCGCGCCTTCCGGCTCGAGCCCGCGCACGAACTCGCCGAACACCGTGCCCTCGTCGCGCCCCTCGTCCAGCGACGCGGGGTTCACGTCCGGCAGGACGAGCACGTCGAAGCGCTCGCTCAACTTGCCCGCGCGCACGTGCTCATTGCGCACCGTCGTGTAGGGCAGCTTCCAGGTGTCGAACACCCAGCGCATCCAGCCCTCGCTCATGCTCGCGTTGTACGGCGCGTACACGCCGATGCGCGGCATGCGGCGCAGCACCTTGCGCCCTTCTCCCGGCCGCTCGCCGTCCAAGAACGTCGCCGTGTTCGCGTCCCAGGTCAGCGATTTCCCGCTGCTCAAGCTCGCGATCGCGCGCTCCCAGCCGTCGCTGTCGCGCGCCGACACGCCGTCCGGAGCACTCGCGCCGCTCAAGCCCTCGACCGCGTCCTCGGCGTCGCTCGCGAGCCGCCATTCGCCGCTCGGCCGCGCGATGCACTCGACGCGCTGCACGCCGTAGAGCAGCGGAAGAGTCCAGCCCGCGACGTCGTACGGCGGATCGCCCTCGGGGTAGCGCTGCACCTCGAAGAGGTCCTTCACGTGCCGGCCGTAGGGTTGGTCGGCGAGGATCACGATCGAACCGGCCGCGTGCTCGACGCCGTCCGCCATCACCGCGCTCGTCGCGACGTGCACCTCGACGCCGCCGAGCTGCAGGCCGTCGATCAGGCGCCGCGCCGCGCCGCGATCGGCGTTGGCCGCCGGCACGATCCACGCGCGCGGCGCTTCGTCGCGGCCCCGTTGAACGGCGCGCTCGGCCATGTTCATCGCTTGCTCGAGCCACACGCGCGGCTCGGCGGAGAGGCTGCGAAGGAGCGAGCGCGCGAAGCTCAACTCGTACTCGATGATGTCGCGCAGGCGCCACCAGCCGCCCGGCCACGGCGCGGGGAAGTTGTTCGCAGGTCCGTACTCGCCCTTGCCGCCGGGCTGCCGCAGCCGCGAACGCTCGAGGAACACCGGGCTCGCGAAGTTGACCGAGGCCGCTTCGGTGAGCAGGCCGATGATGTTGTGACGGACGGGAACGTTGCGGTTGCCGCCGTTCCACCACTGGTCGAAGGTCACGCCCGTCGCGACGCCAGTGAGCCCCTCGCGCAACATGTCGAGCTGCGCGCGCGTGCCGAGCGAATTGATCGAGCCCATCACCAGCGGATCGACGTTCGGATTCAGCGGATCGCGGAAGGGGGGCGTGAAGAAGCGCTCCGCCGTCTGGCCCTGTTGGTGAACGTCCCAGTAAACGTGCGGGCGCCACTCGTGGTAGAGCAAACGCGTCACGTTGCGCGTCTCGGCTTGCGTGAGCGCGAACCAGTCGCGGTTGTTGTCGTGGCCGCAGTAGTGCTGGTAGAGCTCGTGCATGCCCGCCGCTTCGAAGGGCGTGCCGACGATGCGCCGGTACCAAGCGACTTGACCGTCGAGCCCGTCGGGGTTGGTGCACGGGAGGATCAGCACGAGGCACTTCTCGCGCGCGCTCGCCCACGGTTCGCGGTCGCTCGTCGCGAGCTCGTAGGCGAGCTCCATCCCGAACTGCGGCGCGGCCGTCTCGTTCGAGTGCATCGCGAGCGAGACCATCAGGATCGGCACGCAGCTCTCGACGGCGCGCTGCTTTTCCTGCACCGAGAGCCCGCGCGGGTCGGCGAGCTTCTTCGCCGCGGCCTTGATCTCGTCGAGGCGCGCGAGGTTGCGTTCGGCGCCGAGGATGACGAGCGGAAAGTCTCGCCCGAGCGTCGTGACACCGGCGTTCACGACGCTCACGCGAGCGCTTTCGCTGTCGAGCTTCGCGTAGTAGCTCGAAACCTCGTTCCAGTCCGCCAACTGGAAATCGGCCCCGACCGGCCGGCCGAGGTGTTCGGCGGGCGATGTGACCTTTTGGGCGAGCGCGGCGGGGACGAACACGGCGTTCACGAGCGCCGCCTGGACGAGTGCGGCGCCCGCGAGGCGCGCGACGCGGCGGTGCGAGGTTCGAGACGCGACGGTTCGCAGCGCGGAAGTGAGGATCGGCATGCGGCCCAAGTTACTGACTGGCGCGCCGATGTTGCGGCCGCTCTGCGCGAGGCGGTACTTTCCTGCTTCGCTCCTCTCTCGCCCCCCACCCTTCCCCTCGCCGATGAAAACCTCCTTCGCGTCGCGGTTCGCGTGCGCAGCGCTCGCCGCCGCTCTCTCTGCTTGCGCCGCAACTCCGCGCGGACCCGCCGGCGACGCCGCCGCGCAGCTCGAGCGTCTCAAGCAGCTCGAAGGCGCCTGGGTGACGGCCAATGGAAGCGAGGGCGCGCCTCCCGGGTCTCAGATCCACTACCGCGTGACGGGCGCGGGCTCGACGGTGCTCGAGACGATCATGCCCGGCACGGAGCACGAGATGATCAGCGTCTACCACGCGGTGAACGGACGCCTCGCGATGACGCACTACTGCTCGGCGGGCAACCAGCCGTACATGCTCGCCAAACCGAGCGCGGACGCCGCGCGCATCGAGTTCGAGTGCGTCGGCGGTTCGAACGTCGACCGCAAGCGCGGGCTGTACATGAGCCGCGCGGAGTTCGAGTTCGTGGACGAATCGCGCGTCAACGCGACCTGGACCGCGACGATGGACGGCAAGCCCCACCACGTCGTGCGCTTCGAACTCGTGCGCTCCTGGAAGTGAGCCGCCCGCCGCGCGCTCAGTGTTTCGGCGACTGGCGCTTCAACAAGTGGCAGTCGCGGCACGACGCAGCCGGGTGCTCCGAGTTGAGCGAGGCGCGCAATCCGCGGTAGCGCCGGCCGTTCCAGATGTCCCTCATCGAATCGCGCTTCAAGTCGCCTGTCAGGTAGAAGCGCGGGTGGCAGCACGTGCCGACCGTGCCGTCCAACTCCACGTAGATCTTGCTCCACAGGAACGGACACTCGCGCGGCGCGCGGTTCCAGCGCCGGCCGATGCGCTCGATGAAGTAGTTGGCGCCGAGCGCGATCCCGGGGCGGAGCGCGGACCGGATCCGAACGATGCGCTCGCGCGCGCCCGAGCTCGCGCCGCGCCGGTCGAAGGCTAGGTCGGACTTCGCGCCGCCGACACCGAAGCCGATGCCGTGGCGCACGGAGCGGCGGCGCGCTTCGGCGACCACGTCGCGGAGGTGCTCGTCGCGCTCGTCGAGCGCCTCGTGCGCGATGGCCGGATCGACCGCGATCAGCAGCGCGCCCGACACGGAGTTCCCGCCCCAGCGAGCCACGAGGTCCACCAGGTCCGGCAGCTCCTCGTAGTTGCTGCGCATCACCACGAAGTTGAAGTGCACCACCGGCCGGCGCCAGGGCGGCAAGCTCCGGCGCACCTTGAACAGCCGCTCGACGTTCTCGCAGAGGCGCGCCCACTTGGCGGGTTTGCGGATGCGCTCATAGGTCTCGCGCGTCGCGCCGTCGATCGAGATCACGATGCGGCGGAGCAGGCGCAGCAGGCGTTCTAGCTCGGCCTCGTCCCCCAGCAGCAGCGCGTTGGTCGTGATCTCGAGCCGCAGGTCGTAGCGCTCGATGTCGCTCCACAGCTCGTCGAGGAAGTCCTTGGGCGCACAGAACGGATCGCCCATCACCGTGAGCGAAACCTCGCTGACCGAATCGAACAACTCGTCGCGCACGCGCCGGTACACGCCGCGCTCCATCACACGCTGCGGCACACCGCCCAGTCCCTGCTCGCACATCGTGCAACGCAGGTTGCAGATCGTGGTGTGGTTGAGATTCAGGTGCACCGGCGCCGAGAGCAGCAGCGGCGCCTTGGCGCGCTCGGCCGCCTGCGCGCGGAGCTCGTTCGTCCACCGCCTCAACTTGCGGCGCACGCGATAGCCGAGCGAGAAACGCCCGGGCGGCGAAACGGCCGTGGATTCGCGCTCGGGCGCGACGATCTTCTCGATACTTCGCGATTCCTGCACGGCCCCCCCCACTCCGATGTCACCCGCGCTTGCGCAGCGTCACGACATCCTGCCAGCCATCGATCCCTCCGCGCTCGTAGTCGACGACCTCGAGCGCGCCCGACCAGCGCGACCGCACGTAGTCCTCGGAGATGAACGTCATCCCGTAGACATCGGGGCTGGCGACCTCCTCCTGACGACAGAAGGCAAATCCCGTTCTCCGCATGGCCTCTCGCGCCTTGCTGACTTGCGCGGCGCTCAGTCCGACGAGAGCGCGACGCTCCGGGTCGTCCACAACGCACTGCAGGGCGCGCTCTCCGTGGGTCGTGAGCACCAGGTGCGCGCCGGGCCGCGCAATCCGCGCCAGCTCGCCGATCCACGCCCGATGGCTCCGCTCGGAAAGGTGCGAGAACACGGAGATCGAGTAGATCAGATCGAAGCGCTCCGAGTGGTAAGGCAGCGGCGGCTGGGTCGAGCTCACGCGGGCCGCGACGAAGTCGAACGTCTCTTCGACCCAGGCCACCGCCGCCGCGTCGACGTCGCATCCCGCCAGCCGCACCTTCTTCGCGTACGGGGCCCAATAGCGAAGCGTCCGGCCCGCACCGCAGCCGAAGTCGAGCACTTCCGCGAAGTCCGTGAGCGTCCGGTTCACTCGATGCGCCGCGCGTTGCAGCGCGGCGAACGCCGAAAAGCCGCCGATCAAGAAGCCCGGCACGCCGCCGATGCTCACCACTTTCATGCGCTCCTCGGGCGGAATCGGCGGCAGCGACTCGCGCACGTCCTCGTAGGCCAGGTACGCGTCCACATTGATCCAACGCAGGTACTCGGGCGAGTCCAACTCGGGGAACGCGGCCTGAAGATCCGGGCGCGTGCGGTGCAGCTCGAGCACGCGCGATTTCAGCGGCTCCGAGTAGTCCGGCAAGTAGCGATAGCTCATCCGAGTCCCTCCGAAAGTGCGTCACGCGCTTCGGTGCAAACCGCGAGAGCGCCGATGTCGAATCGTGAGGAGACTCCCGACGGCGAGCAGAGGCCTTCCTCGCCGACCATGCTCGATCGAGGCGCACCGCGCCGTCCATGCGGGAGACTGGGTAGTTTCCCCAGCCCGAGTGCTGAAGCACGGCGGGCCGTCGACCAGCGCTCACACGACGGCGGCTGCGCGCCGCTCGGCGCTCAGGACTTGCGCTCGATCCAGTCGTATCCGATCGACAGCACGATCGGCACCAGCACGAGCGTGAACAGCGTCGAGAGCAAGAGTCCGCCCACGATCACGGCGCCGAGGCCCTGGTAGAGCTCCGCGCCCGAGTCGCCGCCCGCCGCGAGCGGGATCATGCCCGCAACCGTGGTGATCACGGTCATCAAGATCGGGCGCAGACGCGTCTGGCACGAGTGAATGAGCGCGTCGCGCCGCGAGCGGCCCTCCGCGCGGAAGTTGTTCGCCTGGTGCACGATCAGGATCGCGT
>CALFYL010000402.1 GCA_937952135.1 uncultured Planctomycetia bacterium | reverse complement strand
CGCGGCGCGGGCGACTCGAACGGCGACTTCGCCGCGGTTGGCGATCAGGAGGCGACGGAACATGGGGCGGAAAGCTAGCAGTGTTCGCCGCGCGCGGCCAGGAGCGAAGCCAAGAGGAAGCGGCTCGACAGTACGCTGTGCGCGTGTGGCTCGGGACCCTCATGCTCGCCGCGCTCGCCTGGGGCGCGGACGACACGCCGACGAAGCTCCAGGCGCTCTCGTCGGCGTCGCTCGCGGAGCGCCAGGAGGCCGAGCGCTGGCTTGCGAGCCACCTGAGCCACGAGGACTATCCACAAGTCGCCGGATTCGTCGCAGCCGCCGACGCCGAGGCCCGCACGCGCCTCGGGCAAGCGCTGGCCGGTAGCGACGCGCATCTCGAGCTCGCGGTGTTGCTCTCGGCGGACGGCGCGGCGAACGCGCGGCGCGCCGGCGATGCGGCGCTGCGGCAGATGGTGCGGCGCTGGACGGGCGCGCCGCAGCTCGAACCGAAGGGCGGTAAGGAGCTTTGGGAAGCGCTGGAGCGGCGCTTCGAAGGTGTTTTCGCGCTCGATTTCGGCGCGGGCGAGTTCGACGAGAGCCTCGAGTGCCTCGCGCGGCGCGCGCCGACGTTCGTGCGCGAGGGCGGGCGCGACGCGCGGCTCGCGATCGTGCTCGATCCGCCGCTCGCCGAGTCGCTGCTCCGCGCGCAGGCCGAGGGGCGCATCGCGGGCGAGCGCTCGGCGCAGTGGAGCGAAGGCTCGCTCGACGTGCTGCTGCGCGAGCTCGCGCGTTCGCGGCAGGCCTACGTCGAAGTGTTCGGACTCGACACTCCGTGGCCGTGGGCTTGGGTCCACGCGTCGCCCTCGAGCGCCGAGCTGAACGGCGCCGACCTGCTTCGCCACTGGTGCCGCAACGTCGTCGCGGGCCGCGATCGCTTGCGCGGAGAAGCGGCGGCGCGCGCGCTCGCCCAGAGCGGCTGGCCGGCGCCGCTCGTGTGGCTGTCGCGGCTGTGGCGCGAAGACGGCGACCGCAACGCGCTCGCGGGGCTGCTTGTCGCCGCGGGCCGCGGACGCATCGCGACGGGGCTCGTCGACGAAAACGCCGTGAGCGCCTTGCTCGCCGAATTCGAAGCCCGCGAGCGCGAAGGATCGGGGCCGCGCTGGGAACGCTTTCGCCGTGAGTTCACGCTCGCGCTCGCGCAGTTCCCCGCCTTCGATCTGAAGGGCGCGCCGCTGTCGGACCTCGTCGCGAAGTGGGCCGATCGCGAAGGAGCGAGCGAGGCGCGCCGAGCTTGCGCAGCGCAGATTCTCGCGGGAATGCGCCGCGCGCCGCCGAAGTGGCTCGACGGCGCGTTCGCGGCGCTCGGGCGCGGCGCGGCGTTCGACGAAACCTACTCCGCGCTGCGGCTCGCGGCGGCGCTCGAACGCAAGGCGCGCGCACCGTGGGCTCTCGCACTTTCGCCCGCGACCCTCGAGCGCGCGCTCGAGCGACGCGTCGACGCGCAGATGCTCGCGTGGAGCGAGGAGCTCTCCGCGGCGCCGCCGCACGACGCCGCCGCTCGCGAGCGCCTTCGGGTGCTCGAGGCGCCCGCGCGCGCGCTGTGGATCGACTGGGTGCTCGTCGGCAACGGCGCGCCCGATCCCGCGGCGCCGCTCGTGCTCGACTGGGCGCGCGATTCGACCGCGCTCGACGCGCTCGCCGAGCGGCTGCAAGCGCGCGTGCGCCTCGGCGACGGCGCGCGCATCGCGAAGTTGCTCGAACTCGCGCGAGCCGACGCGCAGGGACCGGCGCTCGAACGCCTGCGGCGCCTAGCGGTGCTCGCGGGGACGGCCCCGATGCTCGAGCGCCAGCGGTGGTTCGAGCAGTTGAGCTCGAAGGCGCAGCTCGCGGCCGACGACTGGGCCTTGCTCGGCGCGCTCGCGCACGTGGGGCCGTCGCCGCTCTACGCCGAGCTCGTGCTCGAGCGAGCCAAGGCCGCGGTGGTGGAAGACAAGGAACTCGAGAGCCCGTGGATCGGCGCCTTCGCCCATGCGTACGCCGGCGTGAACGGGCGCGGCGACGCCGAGCTTGCGGAGCGCATGCGGCGCGAACTGTGGGTCGCGGTCCGGCGCGCCGCGCATCCTTTGCGCGAGCGCATGGAGTTCGGCGCCTGGCCGCCTCCGCCAGGGCCGGCGCCGATCGCCCTCAGCGTCGAGTACTGAGAGTCGAACGGCGGGGCGTCGATGCCGGAAGCGCTCGGCCGTCGTTTCGCTGGCCCGGCGCGGTTGCGGTCAGCCCTGGGACGGTGGGCCGCCCTCGGGTTGGGTACTGGAGTGCGGCCGTCCGATGGAGCAGAGTAGGCGCCCCCCGGTCCCCTCGATGCCCTCCGCACAAGATTCTCCGCTCGGTCCGCTCCCGATCGCCGACCCCGAAGCCTCGCGCCGCGTGCCGATCACGCGCGAAGAGCTGGTGGTCGTCTCCGACCCCGGTTCGCAACACGCGGAGCAGTTCCGCGCACTGCGCAACTCGATCGTCGCGCTCAACCCCGACAACGCGCCGCGCACGGTCGTGCTCACGAGCGCGCTGCGCGGCGAAGGCAAGACGACGGCGACGCTGAACCTCGCTTTCGCGCTCGCCGAGACCCCGGGCGCCAAGGTGCTCGTGATCGACGCCAACCTGCACGCGCCGTCGATCGAGGAGAGCCTGGGCGTCGCGCGCGCGCAGGGACTGTGCGAGTTGCTCGGCGGCCGCATCGCGCCCGACCAGGCGCTCCGTCCGACGTCGCTGAGCGGCGTGTCGTTCATCGGTCCGGGCGCCAAGCCGCCGAAGCCTTCGGAAGTGCTCGCATCGGACCGCATGCGCGCGCTGCTGCGTTCGCTGAAGCAGCGCTTCAACTACGTGCTCATCGACACACCCGAGACGACGACCACGAGCGACGCGGCGTTGCTCGCGGCCCTCGCCGACGGCGTCGTGCTCGTGGTGCGCATGGGCGAGACGCCGAAGAGCTTCGTCGACCAGGCGTGCCGCACGCTCGAAGCGATGGGCGCGAACTTGCTCGGCACGTGCCTCACGGGCGCGGACCTGCCCGACACGGCGAAGCGGCGCTAGGCGCTCGCGTGGCGTCCTGGATCCCAGACGCGGCGTTCGCGAACTCGTCGCGAGCGACGACGGTCGTGCGCCGGACTGTGCGCTTCGCGGCGGTGCGCTTGGTGTCTGTCGAGCACTCCACCGAGGTCGACGAGTGGATCGCCCAACGCCGGGTCGAGTGCGTCCTCGGTGCGACGCGCACCGACGCCGAAGGCAAGTTGCTCGTGCGCGGGCTTCCGCACGGCGAGTACGAGTGGAGCTGCGGCGTCGCGAGCGGCCGAGTGCGCGTCCCGCCGCGAGCGCTGGCGCGCGAGAAGCTCGCCGTTCGCTTCTGAGCGTGGTGCGCTGGGGGATCCCGCGGCGGCGAAAGCTTCCAGCGAGACCTGCGAGTCAGAACAGCAGCCGCTGCAGCCAGTTCTCGCCGGCGGCGTCGTGCGGCGCGTTCCCATGCTTGCGCGGGCGCGCGGCGCGCTTCGGCGAGGCGAGCTGCAGCGCGCGGCCGGCGCGCGCGCTGGCGATCAGCGCGTTCACGTGCTGCTTCTCCCACTCGAGCGCGCGTTCGAAGTCGCGGTAGGCGCGCTCGCGCGCGCGGAACTGCGGGCCGTGGACGCGGCGCCGGCCATCCTCGCCCGGCGGCCCGTCGAGCACGGCGTGCAGCAGCTCGTGAAACACGATGTAGCGCAGGAAGAAGCGCGGCGCATCGGCGGAGTCGAGCACCGGGTGGACTCGCACCGAGAAGCTGAACGGGTCGAAGCTTCCCAGGCGCAGCGCACGGCGCGAGCGCGAGCGTCCCGCGCGACCCCAGCCGATCGCGGGCAGGCGGCCGTCGCCGAAGTCCTGCGCGAACTCGTCGTCGCGAAGCTCGAGCGCGAGCTCGGCGAGCTCGTGGTGCGCGCCGCGCGGCTCGAGATCGACTTGCGGCGGCGCGTCGCGCGCCTCGCGGCGAAGCCGCGCGTCGATCCACAGATCGAGCACGCGCTGGGCCGGTCCGCGCCGTCCGCGGCCCCGGATCCACTCCGCGAGCGCCTGTTGGACCTCGACCGGCGCATCGGCCAGCAGCGAGCTGAGCCGCAGTTGCAGGCGGCCGCGCTCGCGCCGAAGTTGGATGACCTCGCGCCGCGCGCGGCCGTAGCGAACCTCGATCGGCGCGTCGAGCGCCGCCGAAAGCAACGCCTCCCACGCGCTCTCGTCGAGGGCGAGTGGGAGGCTGTTTTCGGGCTCGGGACGCGCGGGCGGGTTCACCGGGGCATCCTACGCCGCAGCTTCCTGCGAGCGAGCTCTCGCGCGCGGGCGAAGGCTCCTCGCAGGCGCTCGGCGCGTCCGCCGGTCAGTTCCCGAGCTGCAGATCGCGCTGGATCGTCTGACCGTCGCGGACTTCGAGGGTGACCTCCGACTGCTGCTGCTCGGCGATCGAATCGAAGGCGTCGACACCCGCGCCCGACGCGCGCGACGCGCTGACGCGGTAGTTGCCCGGACGGACGTGGGGGATCGAGTAGCGGCCTTCGCCGTCCGTGCGCGCCTGGTACATCTCGCCGGTCTCGACCTGGAACATGCGCACCCAGCCGCGCGTGCAGGGCGTGCCCGAAGCCTCGATCACCTTGCCCGTGATCGTGCCGCCCGGCTTGAGCGAGATGGCGCCGCCCTCGGTGGCCTGGCCCTCGGTCACGACGAGGTTCTCGACCCACTCGCCGGTGAAGTCCGGGTGCTCGATCTTCAGGCGGTAGCGGCCGGCGGTCAGCATCTTGAGCTCGAACTGACCGTCGTCGCCGCTGCGCGCCTTGCGCTCGGTGGCGCGCGTCGCGCCGAGGTTCTCGAAGAACGGATCGAACTGACCGGCGGGGACGTCGCCGTCGAAGCTCGCGATCTGGGCGCCGACGACGCCTCGGCCCGTCGAGGCGTCGACGATGCGGCCCTTGATCGAGCCGCCCTTGGTCACGTAGATCGTGAGCGGCGGAGGAAGGATGCCTTCGACGATCTGGAACGTGTCGGTGGTGCGAGTGGCGTAGCCGTTCGCGATCACCTTCACCGCGTACGTGCCGGGGTTGACGCCGGGCAGCGTGAACGTGCCTTCGCCGCCCGGGTTCGCTTCGGCGTTGATGTGCGTCGCCTCGAACTGGAGCTGGCCGGACTGGTTCGGGATGCCGACTGCGACTTGCAGCAGGCGCGCCTTGAACTTGCCCACCGGCTTGTCGGTGCCGGCCTCGAGCACGCGGCCGGTGAGCTCCGCTTGCTTGAGCATCGGGATCTGCACGTTGAGGTCGCCGACCTGGACGCGCGTGTGGCTCGCGGGGCGGTAGCCGACCGCTTGCACCATCAAGATGTAGGAGCCGAGGCCGAGCCCGTCGACCTGGAAGTTGCCGTCGTCGTCGGTGATTCCTTCGCCGCGCGACTGCGTGCTCGCGCCGTAGTTCATCGCGATGACCTTGGCCTTCGCGACGCCCTCGCCCTGCGGCCCGTACACGCGGCCGGCCAGGAAATTGCCGATGTTGAGGCGGAAGTTCTGCTCCTGCACGTCGGTCGCTTCGCCCGTGAACATCTTCTGGTGGTGCGTCTCGCGCGCGTAGCCGTCGGACCAGCAGGTGAGCACGCGCGGGCCCGCGGCGATGTTCTTGAACTCGTAGAAGCCGTTCGCGTCGGTGGTGACCGTGAGGCGGTCGGGGCTCTGGAGGTCGACGCCCATGCTGTAGGCCGAGTCGAGGTGCAGCTCGGCGTTCGCGAGCGCGTCGCCTTCGACGTTCGACACGTAGCCGCGCAGCTTCGAGCCTTCGCGCATCACGAGGTCCGGAGCGCGAACTTCGCCCACGCGCACGACGTTGAGGCCTTCCTCCTGCACCTGCGCGAAGTCGGGGTGCGTGGCCATGATGAAGTAGTCGCGGCCCGGGTCGACGCCGATGAACTTGTAGCGGCCGTTGGCGTCGGTCTGGGTCTCGAGGATCACCCCCTTCTGCTCGCGGTTGGCGAACCAGACCATCGCGATCGACTCGCCCATGAGCGCGTCCTGCGAGAGCTGCACGCGCGCGTTCGGCACGCCCGCGTTCTGCTGGTTCAGCACGACGCCGACGACGGTGTTCGCGACGGGCAGTTGCGCTTCGGGCTCGTCTTCGTCCTTGTCGGAGGCCACGGCGGTCGAGGCGCGGGCGGGCTCCGGGGGCAGCTCGGCGGGCTTCTCGACGCGCGCGGCGTCGCCGCTCGGCTGCGCGGGCGCCTCGATGCGCGTGGGAGCGCCGGCGGCTTCGCCGGTGGGCTCTTCGCGCGAGAACATGTAGACGAGCGCGGTGGCGGCGGCGGCCACGAGGACGAGGATCAGGACGTGGATGGGCTTCATAGCGTGAGAGTGTGGGCCGCGAACGGCTTCCCCGGGTCAGGGCGCGCGGAGAGAGCGCGCACGAAGGGAAGGGCTCGCAACTGGAGGAGGCGCGTCCGACGACGCAGGTTCGGTTTTCTTCCGCGGGGCGAAAGGGTTGGCGATCGGCGCTGCGCTACGCGCCCTTGGGCGGCGCGGCGACGGTGGTCGGATCCTCGTCGATCGCCGGGCCGGGCCAGGCGGACTCGAAGCGGATCTGCCAGCCGATGAAGTAGCTGAAGACCAAGAGCTCGAACTCTAGCTTGCGATAGAGCTCGATGCGGCCCGTCCGGCCGAGCCAGGGCAACTCGATGCGCGCCATCTCGCCCGTGCGGGGCGCCTGGAGGGTCCAGCCGCGCTGAAAACCGGGCAGCGGGAGCAGCCGCAGCGGCCGCGAGCCGGTGTGGAGGACGACTTCGCGCTGCACGAAATGCCAGCGGAGCGAGGAGCCGAGCCACTCGCGCCCCTCGGTCCAGATCGAGAACTGGCTGCGCAGGAGGCCGGGGTCGCGGCGCACCGTGAGCACCTCGCCCTTCTCGGGCCGCCATTCGCCGCCGACCACCAGGCCCCAGCGGTTGCGGCGGACGCGGAGCACCCCGACGTCGCTTTCGCCGCTCGCGAGGCGGTGCTCGGAGTTCCACAGTCCGTGGACGCTGGCGCGGTAGGTGGCTACGGGCTCGGGCATGGAGGACAGGGCAGCTTAGCGAACGGGCGGCGCCGCGGGCACGGGGTCCACGGGCGCGGAGAGGCAGACTTCGGCCGTTCGCACGGGATTCCTAAGGGACAGCGATCCTTGCGGGACGGAGATCAATTCGCGGCCAAGGAGCGAAGTTGCTGGACGCCCTCGACGACGCGCTCGACGGCTTCGGCGGCTTCCTCGGCGGTCGTGAGCCGCGAGAGCGAGATCCGCAGGCTCCCCGAGGCTTCGGCGGGGGTGAGGCCGAGCGCGAGGAGCACGTGCGACGGGCGGTGGCGCGACGACGAGCAGGCGGCGCCCGTCGAGACGCACACGCCGGCCGCGGCGAGCCACTGGGTCAGAGCTTCGCCGGAGAGGCCCTCGAGGCGCAGGTTGATCGTGTTCGGGACGCGCGGCCCGCCGCGGGCGTGGAAATGGAGGCCGTCGAGTCGTTCGGCGAGTTCCTCCTCGAGCGAGTCGCGCAACTCGCCCAACTCGGTGGGCCCGGGGCCTTCGACCCACGCGCGCGCGAGCTTCGCCGCGGCGCCGAGGCCGACGATGCCCGGCACGTTCTCGGTGCCGCCGCGCCGCTCGCCCTCTTGCGGTCCGCCGCGCAGCAGCGGCTCGAAGCCCTCGTCGTCGCGCACGTAGAGCGCTCCGACGCCCTTGGGCGAGTGGAATTTGTGTCCGCTCAGCGAAACGTAGTCCGCACCGAGCGCCGCGACGTCCACGGGGATCTTCCCGACGGCTTGGACCGCGTCGACGTGCAACGGCGCCCCGACGCGCCGGCTCAACTCGCGCACGCTCGCCACGTCGTGGATCGCGCCCGTTTCGTTGTTCGCCCACATGACGCTCACGAGCGCCGTGCGCTCGTCGACGGCGTTCGCGAGCGCTTCGAGATCGATCCGACCTTCGCCGTCGACGCCGACGCGCACGATCTCGAAGCCTTCATGCTCGAGGGCCGCCGTGGGTTCGAGCACGGCGGAATGCTCGACCGCGCTGGTCACGATGCGCCGTCGCCCGCCCGCGCGCGCCACCGCGGCGCGGATGGCGGTTTGGTTGCTTTCGGTGCCGCCCGAGGTGAACACCACGCGTTTGGGCGAGCCGTTGAGGAGCCGGGCGACGTGGGCGCGCGCCTGCGCGAGCGCCTGGGCCGCTTGCTCGCCCAGGCCGTGCAGGCTCGATGCGTTGCCGTAGTTCTCCGTGAAGTACGGAAGCAGCGCTTGGACCACCTGCGGCGCCACGGCGGTGGTCGCGTTGTTGTCCAGGTAGATGGCATTCATGGCGCGGGACGCTGCGGGAATGCTGCTGGAACTCTGCTGGGACGCTGGGAGCGGGAACTGCGCGCGCGCCGGCGATGGGGCCGCGCCCCGCGCGCGCCGAATCAGCACCAAATCAGAACAGCGCGCTGACCTTGGCCGGCAGCGGCTCGCCCGTGATCGCGCAGGGCTCGCAGAAGTTGTTCGTCGAGGTCGGCAAGAGTTTGCAGCACTGGCAGTCGGCGATTTTGCGGGCCGCGGTGGCGATCCGGGCGCGCTGCTCCTCGAGTCCGGCGATGCGTTCGCTCAGCAGCCGGTCCTGCTCGTCGAGGGCCTCGCGGACGCGGCGCAGGAACACCCCACGGTCCTCGGCGGAGTCGCGCGTGCTCATCAGCTCGCGGATGCGGTCGAGGTGCAGCCCCAGCTCCTGGAGGTCCCGGATCATGTTGAGCCGGTTCAGGTCCGTGTGCCGGTAGTAGCGGAAGCCGCCCTGGCTGCGCTGGGCCGGGGCGAGGAGCCCGAGCTCCTCGTAGTAGCGCAGCGTGCGCAGGTTGGTCCCCGCGACCTTCGCGAAGTCGCCGATCTTCAGGAGTCCGGTCTGGCTCAAGGCGTGCCTCGTGGCGTTTGGGTGGGCGAGGGGCGAGCTTGCCCGTGCCTTCACAGACTACCCGAACGCTTCCGTCAGAGTCCAATTGGCCCGCGGCGAGCTTGATTTCGGACCTGAAATGAACGATTCCTGGGCGCCCTTCGGCGTTAGGGCGCGGCCTTCGCCGCGTCGCCGACCGGCGACTCCACCATCATGTTCGACCCCCTCTGGCTCCTCCTCACCGCTCCCGCACTGATCCTCAGCCTGTGGGCGCAATACAAGGTCAAGTCGACCTTCGCGCGCTTCTCGAAGGTCGGCGTGCGCTCCGGCATGACCGGCGCCGAGGCGGCTTCCGCGATCCTCCGCGCCTCCGGACTCGACGGCCTCAAGATCGAGCGCCACGAGGGCTTCCTCTCGGATCACTACGACCCGCGCTCGCGCACCTTGCGGCTGTCGCCCGAGGTCTACGACGGCCGCTCGATCTCGTCGGTGGCCGTCGCCGCGCACGAGGCCGGCCACTCGCTCCAGCACGCGGCCGACTACGGTCCGCTGAACCTGCGCTCGCAACTCGTGCCGCTGGTGCAGATCGGCTCGCAGCTCTGGTACCTGCCGTTCATCGCCGGCCTGCTGCTCAACATGGCCGGGCTGATCTGGGTCGCGATCGGGCTGTTCAGCGCCGTGGTGTTGTTCCAGTTGGTGACCCTGCCCACCGAGTTCGACGCGTCGAAGCGGGCGCGCGCGATGCTCTCGAGCGTGGGCATCGTCCGCACGAGCGATGAAGAGGTCGGCGTCGCGAAGGTGCTGAACGCGGCGGCGCTCACCTACGTGGCGGCGCTGCTCTCGTCGATCATGCAGCTCGTCTACATGATCCTGCGGGCGCAAGATCGGCGCTGAGGCGCTCGATCGCGGCGCGGGAATCGCGCGAGCACGGGAGCGCGTGCGGGGCGGCTATGGTCCGCCTCGCGCGCGCTCGCTAGTCTCCACGGGATCGACGCACGACTCGAGCAGCGGTGAGAGCGCCGCCGGAGATTCCGCCATGGCCCGACTGGAACTGGACTACACCAACGCCCTCGCCGACGTGGTCGGCCCCGCGCACGGCGTCACGCAAGCCGAGCTCGAAGCGCTGGCCGCGCCGTCGCGCGACGCGCTGCGGGCCGTGCAAGCGCGGCGGACCAAGGACCTGCGCTGGCTGGACCTCCCGCACCAGGCCGAAGTTCACGAGCGAGTGCTCGACTACGCAGCCAGCGTCGCGGGCCGCTTCCGAAACGTCGTCGTGCTCGGCATCGGCGGCTCGGCGCTCGGCACGATCGCGCTGCACGCGGCGCTGAACTCGCCCTACCACAACCTCGGCGTGAACGGCTCGCTGCCGCGGCTGTTCGTGCTCGACAACATCGATCCGGACCTGATCGGCGAGTTCGTCGACCACTTCGATCCGAGCGAGACGCTGTTCAACGTCATCTCGAAGTCGGGCACGACCGCCGAGACCATGGCGCAGTTCCTGCTCTTTCGCGAGCGCCTGATCGAGAGCGTCGGCAAGGCCGCGCACGTCGACCACATCTGCGTCACGACCGACGAGCGCAAGGGCGTGCTGCGCGAGATCGTCAAGCGCGAGGGCTACGCTTCGTTCGTCGTCCCCGACGGCGTCGGCGGCCGCTACAGCGTGCTGTCGCCGGTGGGACTGGCGCCTCTCGCGCTCGCCGGCATCGACATCAAGGGCGTGCTGAGCGGCGCGGCCGACATGGACGAGCGCTGTTTGAACGAGGACCTGTTCTCGAACCCCGCGCTGCTCCACGCCGCGCTGCAGTGGCTGATGCAGTCGAAGAAGGGCAAGCCGATCGCGGTGACGATGTCCTACAGCCAGCGGCTGTCGCTCGTCGCCGACTGGTACGCGCAACTGCTCGCCGAGTCGATCGGCAAGCGCAAGGGCCGCGACGGCCGCGACGTGTTCGCCGGTCCGACCCCGGTGCGCGCGCTTGGCGTGACCGACCAGCACAGCCAGATGCAGCTCTACATGGAAGGGCCCTTCGACAAGTGGTTCACCTTCCTGTCGGTCGACCAACCCGACCACGCCGTCACGATTCCGACGGCCTACGAAGACCTCGATTCGGTGAGCTACCTCGGCGGGCGCAGCTTCACCGAGCTGTTCCAGGCCGAGCGCGACGGCGCGCGCGTCGCGCTGACCGAGGCTGGGCGCCCCAACGTGACGTTCAACTTCTCCGGCGTCTCGCCGCACACCGTCGGGCAGTTCCTGCAGTTGCTCGAAGTCTCCGTGGCGTGCATGGGCGAGCACTACGGCGTCGATGCGTTCGATCAACCCGGAGTCGAAGCGGGCAAGATCGCGGCCTACGCGCTGATGGGGCGCACGGGCTTCGAGCAGCGGCGCGCCGAGATCGAAGCGCAGAGCCCCAAGTCGCAGCGCACGGTGTGAGCGCCGAGCGCGCGAGGAACGCATGAGCCCGAAACCTGGCCTGCCGGTGAGCGAATTCCGACCCGAGGAGTTGCTCGGGAAGTTGAGCGAAGCGCACGTGAAGCTCGCGCCGCCCGTGATCTATGCGCAGGGCGACGTGGGCATCCTCGCGCGAGGCGCGCGCGTCGCGGTGCTCGGCCCGCGGCGTCCGACGCTGCCGGCGATCAAGCGCGCCGTGCGCTTCGTCGAGGAGCTGGCGGAGGACGGAGTCGTGCTCGTGAGCGGCATGTCCGAGGGCATCCACATGGCGGTGCACGGCTCGGCGCTCGATTCCGGCGCGCGCTCGATCGCGGTGCTCGTCACCGGCCACGACCAGGTGTTTCCGAAGACCAGCGAGTACCTCCAGCGCACGCTCGCGGTTCGCAACCTCGTGCTCGCGACCGTTCCGCGCGAGCGCATGGCGCAGAAGTCGCACTTCGCGCAGCGCGACCAGCTCATCGCGCTGCTCTCCGACGCCGTGGTCGTCGTCGAAGCGCTGCCCGACAGCGGCACGCTCGCGACGGCTCGCGAGGCGCTGCGCTTCGGCCGGCCGCTGTTCCTGATGGCGTCGATCCTCGACGACCCGCGCATGACGTGGCCCGCGGAACTGATCTCGCGCGGGGCCCAGGTGCTCGCGGAGGCCTCGCAGGTGCTCGACATCCTTCCGAGCCGTGGCGCACCGCTCGTCGACGGGGCCGAAGCGGACGGGGCCGATCTTCCGTCCTGACGCGCGGCCCCCCGCGACCGATTTCAGCGTCCGATCTCAGTCGGCGAGTTCAGCGCCCGTCTTGGGTGCAAGCCTTCGCCGCGCCGCCCTCGGCCGAAGCCGGCTGCAGCGCGCCCTGCTCGACTCCCGTGCGCGCCGCTTGGCGCTGCGAGGCATGCGGCGAATAGAACGACAGCCCGAATCCGGCGAGGCCGATCAGCGGCAGAGCCAACAGGAACGCAAGTCGTCGCATGGGGAACCTCCGGCGGCGCGCGAGCCGAGCGCGCCTGGCTTCGGTGTCGGCGGCTGCCGCCTCGACCTGAAGTGCACGCGCCCGATCCGCGCGCGCACCCACTAGTCCGTGTCAGCCCCGGGACACTCCGTTTCGGACGCAAGAAACACGTTTCTTCCTCCGCACTGTGCGGAAGCAGAGCGGCGGGCTCTCGGCGGCGGTCCGCGCTCGTCCATTGAGCTCGGGATCCCACGGCGCCGATCAGCTCTTGCGGAGCCACGGCCAATGTTCCTCGTCATCCTCGATGAAGCGTGTGTGCATGCGTACGAATCGCCCGCCGCGGCCGCGTGCGACATCGAGGCGCTTGACGCCGGCGAGGTGCGAGCTGCTTTCGATATCGAAGGGCGCCTGTACGACGTGGAGTGGATCCGCCCTAACCAGTTCCGAAAGTTCCTTGGACTCACTTTCGCGGAGAACGGGCTGTACCGATTTTCGCCGACCGGCGTGGTCGACAGAACTGCGATGCTCGCTCGGCTCGCCACCTGCTCCGTTCCTCCCGAGATTCGCGCGCGACTGCACCGCTAGTAGTCAACGGCGTCTAGCGCAACGCAGCCGCGCTGGAGCGGTTGTTTCTCAATTGGAAGTCGGACGACTTCGAATGGGGCGGGGGGGCTAATCAGGCGCCGTGCCACGACGCGCTCGACTCTGTTCCCAGATCGCCAGTCGGCGGCGGCCCCCTTCGCTGATTCGCCCGCAGACGTCGGCCGGCAGGGCCAGTTCGAACCGGAATGGACCTGCCACGTCGTTCATGCGACGCACGAGTTCGGGCGCCTGCGCGTCGAGTTCGGCGAAGTCCGTGTAGTAGCGGACGAACGCCTCAGTGGCGTCGACGGCCTCCACGTCCTCACCACACCCGACGGCGCCGAAGCACGGATAGGGCGGCCCGAGAGCAAACATCTCGCGGGCGTGGAGGCCGCGGCAACTCGAAAGCGTGAGACCGAGCAATGCCAGCCCGCTGCGGTTCATCCGGTCAGCGGCCTCAGCGAAGTCCAACAGAACATGACGGAGCGCGCTCCAGTCGACCAACTCCTCGACCAGTTTCACGCCCGACGCGTCCCCATGCGCGGCGAGATGGATGGTGGGCACGATCAGGCGGCCGGCCGAGCGAGCGCGAACCACCGCGACCGCGTCTGTCAGCGCCTCGACCAGTTCCGAGCGGGACGTGACTCGACGCAGCACGCAGCCAACGTCCTTCGCTTCGAGGAGCATCTGAAGTCTCCTCGCTTCCGGGTCGAGCTCTCGAAAGGACTCGAGGACGATCACGTACGGCGTGACGCCGAAGTGTTCCTCTGAAGGAAGTGGCGTCCGGCTCGACACTACGGGCCCTCTAGCGCCGCGGCGCGCAGTTGTTCTCGAGCGTGTTGACGGTGTGGATGCCGAGCAACTTGCGGGTTGCGAGCAGCTTCTGGACGTAATCGGCGCTCAGCGGTTTGGCGTGGCCGACGCAGTGGGCGAGCCAGAGGATGCGCGCGGTGTGCTCGACCATGTCGAGCTTCTTGTAGGCGTCGAGGAGGTTCGTGCCCATCGTCACCGAGCCGTGGTGCGTCATCACCACGGTGTCGGAGCAGCGCACGATGGGGCGGATGGAGTCGGCGAGTTCGCTCGTGCCCGGCGTGCCGAAATTCGCCGTCGGGATGCCGCCGATGGTGACGATGATCTCGGGGATGAACGGCGCCTGCATGTCGATGCCGGCGATGGTCATCGCGACGGCGTGCGGCGGGTGAGCGTGCACGACGGCCTTCATCTCGGGCCGCTCCTCGTAGCACGTGATGTGGATCATGCGCTCGGTCGAAGCCTTGGGCCCGCCGTCGACGACCTCGCCGCGCATGTCGATGCGCGCGACCGAATGCGGCTCGAGGAAGCCCTTCATCGCGCCCGCGGGAGTGATGAGGATCGTGCCGTCGCTCATGCGCGCCGACAGGTTGCCGTCCGCGCCGACGATGTAGTTGCGCGAGTAGCACAGCTTGCAGATCTCGACGATCGCCTTGCGCAGCCGGACCTCTTCGTCGGTCCAGCCGCGGGCCTTCGCCATTTCCGCCAGGTATTCGTGCATGTTCCTAGCGCGCTCCCGCGCGGCGGCGGTGGTCGTAGACGAGCTGGCCGTTCGCGTCGACGTAGTCCACGATGCCGACGACGAGCGTCTTCACCGGCGCCTTGGGATCGCCGAGGATCTGGCGGCCGCCGTTGCCCTCGTCGAGCACGAGCACGCGGTCGCCGACGCCGGCTTGGACGCTGTCGATCGCGATGCGCGTCTTGCCCGTGGCCGTGCCGTCGGGCTTGATCGGGCGCACGAGGAGGAGCGTGCGCCCGTCGAGCACCGCGATCTGCACCGGCGCCACCACCGTGCCCACGACTTCGGCGAGGAACATCGCTTCAGCGCTCCTCGCGCCCGATGCGCACGCCGTTCGCGACGGCTTGCTCGACGAAGCCGATGATCGCCGCGTCGACGGGCACGAAGGTCTCGGGGCACGCGAGCGCGGCTTCGCGGCCGTCGACGTAGTGCACGAGATCGCCGGGGCCGGCGCTCACGACCGCGCAAGCGACGAGCTGGCCGCCCATGGGCTTGCCGTGTTCGTCGAGCGGCTGGATCCACTGCAGCGGCACGCCGGCGAGCCCCTCGTACTTGTGCGTCGCGACGACGCGCCCGGTGACGCGAGCGAGGTACATCGCGCTACCGCCCGCTCCACTTCTCGTAGACGTTCGCGCCGCCGAGGTCCCACGAGTCGACGATCGCCATCACGACCGCGTCGACGGGCCGGTTCTCGGTCGAGCTGGTCTGGCGCGCGCTCGAGCCCGTCGCGTACAGCACCATGTCGCCCGGCCCGGCCTGCACCGAGTCGGCCGCGACCACGTACTGCTCCGTCGGCTCGTTCTTGTGGTTGTGCACCTGCACGACCAGCAGCTTGCGTCCCTCGAGCTTCTCGTCCTTGCGCGTGGCGACCACGCTGCCCACGACCTTGCCGATCAACATCGCGTCCTACTTGCGCCCGCCGAAGGCGTCCATCTCGAGAAAGGTGAGCACATCCGCTTCGGGCAGCGTCTCTTCGATGAAGCGCCGCCGCAGCTCGTTGTGCACGTATTCGCGCATCAGTTCCCAGCCCGGCGTCGGCCTTTTCTGGCCGGCCCACGCGAGCAGCACTCCGGCCGGGATCCGCAGCGGACCGACGAGCCGTTCCGCGCCGCCGCCGCCGACGAACAGCGCCGTGCGCAGCGCCTCGGGCGCGTTCTCGTCGCCGGCGCTGATGTAGCCGAGCAGGCCGCCGCGCTCGCGCGTGGCCGGATCCTCCGAGCGCAACTTCGCGAAACGCTCGAAGTCCTCGCGCGACTTGATCTGCGGCGCGAGCCGGCCGAGTTCGCGCTCCGCGTCCTCGAACGTGCGCGGGTTGAACTCGTTGGTGAACTTCGCGGCGCGCAGGAAGATCGCGCGCGTCTCGTAGGCCTCGCCGAAGCGCGCGTCGAACCACACGCGCTCCTCGTCGTACACGCGCCGCAGGCCGGCCTCTCCGTAGTTGCGTTCGACCCACAAGTGCGCGAGCGCGGCCGAGCGCACGGCCGGATCGCGGCGCAGCATGTCGATCGTGAGCCCCTGCGCCGCGAGCAGTTGCTCGAAGCTCAGCCCCTTGGTCTTCGGGTCGACGAGCGCCGCCGCTTTGCGCCGCGCGAGCTCCTCGTCGAGCGCGCGTTCGAGCGCTTCCTTCGACAGATCGGGCATGCGCTGTTGCGCGAGCTTCGCGAGCAACGCGCGGTGGCAATCCTCGTCGACGTCGTCGCTGGTGAGCTGCTCCACGAGGTGCGGCAGGTACGCGTCGAGCTTGATCTCGAGATCTCCGCAGCGCGCCACGACGCCATCGGTCCACGGCGGAGGCGGCGTCTGCATGCCGCGCTGCTGCACGATCTGGTCGAGCCACATCTCCTGCTGCTCGGCGTGGATCGGTCGGTTGTCGGCGATGCCGAGCGCGCGGCGCGCGAGCCGCTCCTGAACGAGGCCGAGGCGCAGGAACTCGCGGAACTTGGCCTTGGGGACGCGCTTGGCGGCGAGGTACTCGTCGAGCGAGCCGGCTTCGCCCGCGCGTTGGACCTCGACTTCGAGCTCGCGCAGTTTGGCGTCGAGGTCGCGCTCGGGGATCACGAGCTTCGACTCGCTCGCGAGCCGGTCGAGCAGCCGGGCGCGCAACAAGTGCTGGAGCGCCTCGCGGCCGACCTGGCTCATCGCATGGCGGTCGAGGACGAGCGCGTGGAACTCGGCCCAGCTCAACTCGACGCCGCGGGCGCTGGCGGCGGGCTCGGGACGCTCGGCTTGAGCCCCGATCGAACCCGCAGGCGCCGCGGGCGAGGACGGCTCGACGAATCCGAGGACGGCGACGAGAAGAAGGGCGCAGGACACGGGCCGCAGAGCCTACTCACCGCCGTGCGCGACGGCAAAGCGCGCGGGGTCGCCCCGCTCGACTCGCCGTCGAACTTCGGGTGCGCGTTCCGGGCTCGCTCCGGACTCGTCTCGAAGTCGTTTCAGGCGGCCCAGCGCAAGCGCGGCGCGCCGCGGACGATCCGGACCTCGACGGCGGCGCCCGCGGGACGCTGGCCGAGCAAGAGGTCCGCGAGCGGCGCTTCGATGTGCGTCTGGATCACGCGCCGCAGCTCGCGCGCGCCGTTGTCGGGGTCGAAGCCGCGCCTCGCGACCCATCCCGCCACCGCGGGTGAGAGCAAGAGCTTCGCGCGCTGCGCGCGCGCGCGAACTCCGAGCTCGCCGAGCAAGTTCGCCGCGACGGCGCGCGCGTCGGCGAGCGCCAGGTCGCGGAAGACGAGGCGCTCGTCGAGTCGCGCGAGGAACTCGGGT
Source organism: uncultured Planctomycetia bacterium (assembly GCA_937952135.1). GTDB lineage: Bacteria > Planctomycetota > UBA1135 > UBA1135 > WYBT01. The sequence continues at coordinate 21,782 of CALFYL010000402.1, read as the reverse complement.
GCGAACTGTTCTTCGAGTGCGCGCTGCGTGAGCTCCGCGACGGTCGCGCTCTCCACCGCGCTCGCGCCGCCGAATCCGACGCGTTGGCCCGCGCGGCGCACATCGCGCGCGCCGACGTTCGAGGTGAGGCACACCACGGCGCGCGTGAAGTCGATCGTGCGGCCGCGGCCATCCGTGAGGCGGCCCTCGTCGAGCACCTGCAGCAACAGATTGTGGAGCCGCGGGTGAGCCTTTTCGATCTCGTCGAACAGCACCACGCAATCGGGCGTGCGCTTCAAAGCCTCGGTGAGCATGCCGCCGTGCTCGTGGCCGATGTATCCGGGCGGCGAGCCGATCAGCTTCGCGTATTCGTGGGACGACGCGAACTCGCTGCAGTCGATGCGCAGCAGGCGAGGGTGCGGCCCCTCGGCGTAGAGCTCGCGGCTGAGCGCGCGTGCGAGCTCCGTCTTGCCCGTGCCCGTCCGTCCGACGAACAAGAGCGCCGCGAGCGGGCGGTTGGCGGCGTGCAGCCCCGCGGCGGCGCGCCCGACGCAACGCGTCACGGCGGCGATCGCGTCGGGCTGTCCGATCACGCGGCGTTCGAGGCGCTTCTCGAGCCCGCGCACGCGGCGCTGCAAGGCCTTGCGCCACCCCTCGCCGCTCTCCACGGCCGGCGCCGCTTGTTCCGCGCTCGCTTCGCGCAGCTGCACGACGTGGATGTCGAGGTGCGGATTGACCTCGATGCACAACTGGTAGAGCAGGTCCTCGGCCGCCAGCGGGTCGTCCGGGCACTCGACGCGCAGCCGCGTCCACGCGTCGGGGCCGAGCTGCGGACAGCACGCGTCGATCACTAGCCGCCGGTACGCGCTCCGCGTGAGCCCGGGCTGCGCCGACAGCGATGCGTGGCCGCTGTCGAGCACCGCGATGCGCACGAAGGCGTCGCTGGGCACGAAGTAGCGCAGGACGCTGCGGCTGGGGCGGGGATGCATGGTCGGTGTAGGCGGGGCGAGGTCCGGGGCTAGCATCGATCCGCGGAGCGTCCGTTCTTGATCGATCCAAGGCTCGTTACGTGCAACGTCCGCGGCACGGGCGGCTAGAGTGCGACTTATGGTGAGTGGCGAAGACACGCAATTCCTGGCTCTGCTCGTCCACCGCGGGCTCGTCCTGCGCGAAGTGGCCGAGCGGGTCTTTCCCGATCTCCAGCGCGGTGTCGATCTCGATCGCTTGCTCGTCGAGCACACCGGCCTCGCGCCGGAGACGATCGAGAAGTGGCGCCGCACGCGCGCCGGCGAAATCCCGGAGATCCCCGGCTACGAAATCCTCGGCAAGGCCGGCAGCGGCGGCACGGCGGATGTGTTTCGCGCGCGCGAAAAGAAGACGCAGCGCGTGCTCGGGCTCAAGGTGCTGAACGTCGAATCGACGCGCAACCCGCGCACGCGCGCGGCGTTCGTCGCCGAGGCGAAGCTGCTCGAGAAGCTCCAGCACCCCGGGCTCGTGAAGGGCTACGGCGTGCTCAAGAGCGGCTCGCTGTACTTCTCGCGCATGGAGTTCGTCGAGGGGCACACGCTGCTCGAGCTGCTCGACGACGGCCACGCCTTCGACGAGAAAGCGGCGCTGCGCGTGGTGCTCTCCGTCGCCGAAGCGCTCAACTACCTCGCGTCGAACGGCATCGTGCACCGCGACATCAAGCCGGGGAACATCATGCTCGCCTCCTCGGGCGAGCTGAAGTTGATCGACCTAGGCTTCGCCGGGCGCGTCGACGCCGCCGAGCCCGCGGCCGCGGCCGGCGACACGACGGTCGGCACGGTGCAGTACCTCTCGCCGGAGCAAGCCAAGGGCGGCGCCGCCGACGAGCGCAGCGACATCTACAGCCTCGGGGTCACGCTCTTCCACCTGGTGGTGGGCCGCTTGCCGTTCCAGAGCTCGGACGACCGCGAGGTGCTGCGCATGCAGGTCATGGAGTCGTTGAAGTCGCCGGAGCTCAAGAGCCGCGGCCTCAGCCACCACTTGCAGTACTTCATCGAGAAGATGATGGCCAAGGACGCGGAGGCGCGGTACCAGTCGTGGGCGGAGCTCATCGACGACGTGCGCTCGCAGATCGAGGGCCGCGACCAGCTCGATTTCGAGAGCCAGATCCGCGCGAAGGCCCAGCGCCGGCGCTGAAACACTCCAGCCGCGGATTCGAGAGACACGGGGTCGAGAAGCGGGGAGGCGAGCATGGCGCGGAGCACGGGGAGCGCGAAGAGGGGCTGATGCCGCGCTCCGTCGTCGTTTCGCTGGTCGCTCTCGCGGCGCTCGTCGGCGGCTGGTTCGCCGTCGACGCGTGGCGCCGTTCGAACGCGGCGACGACGACCTCCGCCGAGCCCACGTTCGTCACCGCCGCGGATCCGCCGCCCGCGACCGAGCGCCAGGAGGTCGCGCCGCGAGCTGGATCCTCGGCCGACCCCGCGCTCGTGCCGCGGAGCGCGCCCGCGCCCGCGCCTGCGCGGTCGAGCTTCGCCGAGCTCAACAACCGCGGCATCGTCGCGCTCGAGGCCGGCGAGCTCGAATCCGCGATCGAGCACTTCGAAACGTGCTACGCGGGCGATCGCAGCGAGCCGATCTTCGCGCGCAACCTCGCCGAAGCGCTCACGCGGAAGGCGGTGCGCGACCACGAGCTCGTGCGGCCGTGCGCCGAGTGCGTCGAGCTGCTCGCGCGCGCGTTCGAACTCGCGCCCTCGCGAACGGAACTCGGCGTGTTGCTCGAGCGCTGGCGGCGGGAACTCGAGACGGAGAGCGAATTCCACCGCGTGCAGTCGCAGCACTTCGAGCTCGCCTACGAGGTTTGGCGCGAAGGGCTGCTCGATAGCACCGCGGACCTGCTCGAGGCGCTCGAGATCCACTACGCCGACCTCGCGGCGATCTTCGGCGTCCGCCCCGCGGAGCAGGGCCGCCCGCGCATCCCCGTTTCGCTCTACCGGCCCAAGGAATTCTCGCGCATCACCGGGCTCGCCGAGTGGGCCGGCGCGTCCTACGACGGCGTGATCCGCGCGCCCGTTGCGGAGGACCGCTCGATCGGCGCGGCTCTGGACGAGTTGCTGCGCCACGAGTTGATCCACGCCTTCGTGCGCGAAGCTGGCGGGCGCGACGTGCCCGGCTGGCTGAACGAAGGTCTCGCGCAGTGGCTGCAGCGAACGCCGGGCGCCGAGGTCGAACGCGCGCGCGCCGCCCTCGCGGGGGAAGCCGCGATCGAGCTCTCGCGTTTGCAGGGTGCGCTCACCGGCTTGCCCGACACGAAGACCGTCGCGCTCGCCTACGCGCAGTCGCTCGCGTTCTGCGCCTGGATCGACCAGAGCCACGGTCGCGCCGTGCTGCTCGCGATGGTCGCCGGTTGCGCGCGCGGCGAAACGGCGGACGCGACCTTCGAGAGCTGGACCCGCGTGTCGCTCGCCGAAGCGTTCCAGCACTTCCGGCGCGGACTCTGAAGCGCCTCGCGCTCGTCCGGCGCCGCGACCCACGCAGAGCGGGCGGCGGTGTCAGGAGCACCGTCGCCCGCCGAAACCGCCGCCCGCCGTTCAGGATCGGCGAGCGGCGCGTGCGGGCCCCGTTGAGACCCGCACCACAATCGCAAGGAGAGAGGTCCCGTAGGACCGAGCGCCGTCGACCTCCATCCAAGCCCGGCGCGAACCGTCGTCCCCAATCCCCCGGCCCAAGCCATCGGGCCATCGATCGGCCCACCTCGTGCCGGGCGGGCGCCGGGGCAGTCCAGTTCCTCCATGACCTGGACTGGCGAGGCGCGTCGCCGCGGTGCTGGGTGGGTCAGCTGCCGTCTTCGCTCCGCGCGCCGAGGCGGTACGAAAGCACGAAGACGGCCGTTTCGACGATCCAGACGCCGATCAGGGCGACGCCCAGGGTCCAGAAAAGGGTGCTCATGCTTGTCGAGGTCCGCGCGACAAAGGGGAGATGAAGACGTAGCTAATTTGGTGCATCGGTGAAAAGCCGCCGGTCCTGGCCCGCCGGGGGCCGATTTTTCAGGTCCGCAGCCGAAGATCTCGAAATCGGGACGCTGCGCGAGGCGCCGCCTTGGGCCGGTGGTGGCGCGGCCGGACGCGCGCTCGCCCGTGAAAGTGGGCCGCGGCGCGGGCCGGCTGGCGGCCGGGACGTTCGAGCTCGTCAAAAGCGGAATTTCCGCTACCCGAGGCGGGTTGGGCCGGTCTCGGGTCCCGATGGAGTGCTGGGGCGAGAGCGCGGGCGGATCGCGGGCGAATACGACGATCGCGCTGAGTCGGAACTACCCGCCACCGTGCGCGGACGCCGACGCTTCCCGTATCGAAAGGGCGCGAGTCGAGGGGGCGCGAGTCGAGGGGGCGCATGGGCGCGAGGTCGCGCCGGAGGCCGCACCGCCGGCGACGCTGCACGCGCCGAGTGGTCGGTTCGACGGCGACGCAGAGTGGAGCGCGGAGGTCGACTTCCGATCCCTGAGCGACCGCGACCTGCTCGCGCACGTGGCGGGGGTCGCGCCGCCGAGCGCTTGGCCTGCGCCCGAATGGACCGTGCGCGCCGTGGATTGGCTGCGGCGCGAGCCCCAGGAGTTCGCCGTCGAGCTCGGCCTGTGCGCCGCGGATGCGCGCCGGCTCGTGGCGAGCCTCGAGTTCGCGCGCCGTGTGCTCGAGCGCCCGCGTACCGAGCTTCCGAGCATTCGCTGCGCGCGGGACGCCTTCGAGCAATGCGCGCTCGCTTTCGCGGGGCTCGAGCAGGAACAGTTCCGCGTGCTCGCGCTCGACGCGAAGCACCGCGTCAAACAGAACCTCGTCGTGAGCGTGGGGAGCTTGACGACTTCGATCGTGCACCCGCGGGAGGTGTTTCGGCTCGCGGTGCGCACGGCGTCGGCGGCGATCGTGTGCGTCCACAACCATCCGAGCGGCGATCCCGAGCCGAGCGCCGAGGACATCGAGGTGACGCGCCGGCTGGCCGCGGTGGGGCGCACACTCGGCATCACCCTGCTCGACCACATCGTCGCGGGGGACAACTGCTTCGTATCGCTGCGGGAGCGAATCTCGTGGTGAACCCCGGAGCGACGCGCGGCGTCCCCGCACGGCGCGCCTTTCCGCGCCGCGGGTCAGTGCGCGAGGGCGATCGCCGCCGCTGCCTGCGCCGCCACTTCGGTGCGGAGCACGAAGCTCTCGATGCGCGCGGCCCCCAGGCCGCGCGCCGCGCACGCCGCGCGCTCGGCCTCCGACCAGCCGCCTTCGGGGCCGATCACGAGCCGCGGCGCCGACTCGGGCGCCTCGCTGCGGAGCTTCGCGAGCCACGTGGCGAGCGACGTCGGCGCACGCGGGTCGAGCAGAACCGTTCCGCGCGAGCCTTCCGCTGTTGCGCACTCGGCCTCGAGCCACGCCGCCAGCTCGGTCGGGCCGTCGAGCTCGATCGGCCAGAGGCGCCGCGACTGCTTGCAGGCCTCGCGGACCACGCGGTCGAGTCGTGCGCGCCGCGCTTGGGACCAATCGCGCGACCAATCCTGGCTTCGGCCGCTCACCAGCGCGGTCACGCGCGCGCAACCGAGCTGCACCAATCCGTCGAGCAATTCCTCGCCGGCCTGTGGGCGCGGCCAGGCGACGGCGAGCTCGACGCGTCGCACGCGCGCGCCCGCGGCGCCGGGACGAGGCTCGAAAAAGGGCTCGCCCGCGCGCTCGACTTCGAGGCCCGAGCGCTCGACCGCGCTGACGCGCAGCGGCCATGCGCCGCCGCGGCCGTCGAGGCCGAGGATCCGGTCGCCGAGGCGCGCGCGAAGCACGCGGATCAAGTGCTGGGCGTCCGCCTCGTCGAGCCGCGGCTCGTCGTCCGGCGGCGCGCGTTCGAGGAAGAAGCAGCGCCGGTCGCCCCAGGGCCAGGTGGCTTCCGTCGGCGTGGCTTCCATGGGCGGCGATTGTTGGCGCGCGCGACCGTCGCGCAAGCGCGCGAGTCGAAGTTCCGGCGCCTGGCGCCGCTCGCACGTGGCGCATGTCGCTCCGAGGTCGGCGCGCATCGGCGCGTGGATCCGACCCGCGTCGGCCGAGCACCGCGCGAAGCGAAGGCGCCGGGAAGTCGACGCGTTCAGCACGCTCGCGGCGTGGCTCGTGCTTTCACGGATCGGTTTCGCCCGCTAGGATCCCGGCGCAGGAGAGCGAAGTCGCACGCTCCTCGGTTACCGCGTCCCTTCCGCAGGATAGGTCGACTCGGGTCCCAGGCGGAACGTGCGGCGCGCTCGGCCTTGCTGGCGAGTGCGGCCGGCGTCCCTGGGGCGTCGCCTCTGCGTCTTGGTGGAGATCGACGCGTCCTGGTGGCGAACGGCGGCGCGTCTGCCGGAACGCACGGGGTCGTGCGCGGTTCCTACCGCGCCGCGCGCCGGCCTGCGCCGCACGGACCGACTTCCCTCGACCTTCGACGCGCAAGCGCGCCTCCAACCGAGCCTCATGCAAGCACGCTACGCCCTCCGCTTCGACACCGGCGAGCGAAAGGGCGAACAGGTTCCCGTCACCGGCGCGGGGGTCACCATCGGCCGCAAGCCCGGCAACAGCGTGCAGCTCCTGGACGCTTCGGTGTCGGGCCGCCACGCGGAATTCGCGGTCGATCCGACCGGCATCGTGCTGCGCGACCTCGGATCGACGAACGGCACACGGGTCGGGGGCGAACGCATCTCCGAGCGGCGGCTGGTGCACGGCGACCAGGTGATGCTCGGGAACATCCGCGTGACGTTCCTGGACGTCGATCAACCTGCTCCGCCTCCTGCTTCGGCGCCTGCTTCCGCTCCCGGAGGCAGCGTCGCGTCGACCGGGCCCGCCAGCGCGAGGGCGCGGGAAACGGCAGGCGACGCGGGCACGGAGCTCGAGCTCGAGGATCCGGCCGAGCCGGAGCGTGGGTTCGCCGCGGGCGAGCGTCCGTCGGGCGACCGCTTCGCGAGCGATCGCGCTTCGGGTGAGCGCAGCTCCGGCGAGCGTGCAGGCGCCTCCGATTCGAGCGACGCCGTCCGAACGATCAGCGCCGACAAGGTCGCGCGCTCCGCCAAGCTCTCGAAGGTCGGCGCGGCGGGCATGCTGCTCGCTCTCGGCGTCGGAGCCGGCGGGTGGTGGTGGATCCAGTCCCAACAAGCCGCCACGGGCGGCGCGGCGCCGCGCACGGTGACGGTGACGCCGGGCAATCTGCTCGGCGACGCGTTCTCGTTCGAGGGCGTCGAACTCGATTCCGAAGGCGCGCCGTGGGCGAACGATCCGGCTGCCGCAGCGGTGTTCAGCGTCGACGGCGGATCGCGGCAATCGGGCGACGAGGGACTCGGCGCCGTCCTGACCGCCGGGCAGTCCGCGCTCGTGCGCTCCAAGCTTCTGCCGCTCGCCTCCGCGCACAACTTCCAGCTCTCGGCGGCGGTTCGCGCCGAGGGCGATGCAAAGGCGCGCATCGGCCTCGAGTTCGAGTCCTCGACCGACGCCGCGGCGCGCACGAGCGCCTGGTCGCCCGCCGCCGCCGGCGGAGACTTCGAAACGCTCGAGTGGAGCTGCGCCGTGCCGCAGGGCTTCGACGGCGTGCGCGTGCTGCTGTCCGCCCGCGCGGGCGGCGAGGGCGCCGCCGACTTCGACGATGTCGTGCTGCTCGCCGGTGGCGAGGCGCCGGCCCCGCTCGCGTTCGACAGCTTCCAATTCGTCGCTCTCGGCGCGCCCGCGACGGGCGCGGTGCTGGTCAAGATCGGCCGAACGCTGCTCTCCGACGTCCACGTTCGCAGCGCCGACGGCGAGCGCTCGGAGTTCGTGGCGAGCGCCGTCGACGGCGGCTTCCAACTCGGCGACTTCCAACCCGGCCTCGCCCAGGGCGCCGCGCGCACGCTCGTCGTGCGCGCCGACGGCCCGCTGGCGAGCGCGGCGCCGGCGACGCTCGGTCAAGGCGGCTACCGCACGCACAGCGGCGCCTTCGAGCGCGAGGGGCTCTCGCGGCTCGTGCTCGGCGCCGGCAAGGACCTCGTCGCGCTCGGTTTCGACGCTCCGGTGCGCGTGCAGGCGCGTCCTGAAGGCGCCGGGCTGAGGCTCGAGTTCGCGCTCGACGGCGCCGCGCGCGTCACCGTGCAGGTCAGCTTCCGCAGCGAACGCGAAGCCGCGCTTGGAATCGCTCGCGAAGCCCGCGAAGCCGAACGCGCCGGACGTTTCGGCGCCGCCCTCGCGTCGTGGGCGCGCCTGCGCGACGAAGCGCCCTTCGATTCGGAGCTGCTCGCCGAGAGCGACGCCGCCCGCGGACGGCTGGCCGAGAACGGACTCGCGCAAGTGCGCGCGCTGCGCGCCGAAGTCGAACGCGCGCGCTTCTTCCGGCTCGTCGAGTTGTACCGGCAGTGCCGCGCCCAGGCGGAGTCGATCGCCGAGCGCTACGCGGGCGGTGAGATCGAAGCCGCGGCGCGCGAAGTCGTGGCGGAAGTGCGGCGGGACCTGGATGTGTTGGAGGCCGAGTTGAGCAAAACGGAACGGGCTCGCCTGGAGAGCATCTCGCGCGCGCTCGAGGCTTCGAAGAGCGCGGTGCTCGCCGAGCGCGTGCGCAAGTACCTCGAGGAACGCTTCTCCGCGGCCGGCGCCCAGGGTGGAGGCAGCTAGATGGCGCGCACCGTCACCGGGATCGACATCGGTTCGCGCACGAACAAGTTCGTGCGCGGCCAGTACAAGGGCGGAAAGTTCCAGCTCACGGACTTCGCCGTCGCGCCGCACTCGGCGAACTCGATCGCCGACGCGTGGAGCGTCGGCGACGCGGGTTTCAAGCTCGGACTGTCGCGCGTCGGTCTCACCGGCCGCGACGTCAACATCCGCTACACGCGCGTGCCGCGCGTCCCCGACTGGCAGTTGCGCAAGCTCATGCGCTTCGAAGTCGAAGAGGTCGGCGGCGCGTCGGGCTCCGCGGTCGCCTCGGACTTCAACCTGCTTCCGGCGATGCCGGAGGTCGAAGACGAGGACATCGTCCTGCTCGCGCTCGCGCGGGAGTCGATGCTCGAAGAGCACGCGGACGGCCTCGCCTCCGCCGGAGGTGCGCTCGATGCGTTCAGCCCGTGCGCGGTCGCGCTCTACAACGCGTGGACGCACTTCGGCGTGGTCGAGGACGAGACGGTCCTGATCGCGAACATCGGGCACGAGAACCTCGACGTGATCCTGGTGCGCGGGCCGGACCTGTTGTTCGCGCGCAACCTGACCGGCGGCGGGCGGCTGTTCGACGACGCGATCGCCGAGCGCTTCGGCGTGTCGCGCCAGCGCGCGGAAGAGATCAAGATCGACCTCGCGACGCTGGAGCCGGGCGCGCGCCACCGCAGCCCCGATCAGGAGAAGGCGAGCCGCGCGGCGCTCGCGGCCGGCGGACAGTTGCTGTCGCTGCTCCAGTCGACGGTGATGTTCTGCAAGTCGCAGGTGAAGATCTCGAACCTGCGCGTCGACCGCGTGCTGCTGTGCGGCGGCGGCGCGGCGCTCGCGGGCCTGCCGAAGTACCTGTCGTCGGGCCTCGGAGTTCCGGTCGAGCTGTTCGACGCGTTCCGCGTCGTCGAAACCGGCGGGCTCTCACCCGAGGACGCGGAAAAGCTCGAGGAATACAAGCTCGAGGCCGTGGTCGCGCTCGGGCTGGCGACGATGGGTTCGGATCCCGACGCCTACGGGGTCGAGATCCTGCCAGCGAAACTGCGCGCGCGGCGCGAGTTCGTCGGCGGCACCGTGTGGGCGATCGCCGCGGCGGTCCTCGCGGTGGCGTACCTGGGTTGGAGCGCGTACGCCGCGAAGTCGCAGCTCGACACGGCGAAAACCGAACTCGCGGGGCTCGACACACGCTTGCGCCGCGCGAAGGACACGCACCGCAAGACCGAGGAACTGCTGAAGCAGAACGCGGTGCTGCAGCGCGACGCGTCGACGTTGCAGGGCGTCGCCGGTTCCGGTGCGCAGCTCGCGAGCGTCGTCGAACAGCTCGAAGCCGATCTGCCCGACGGTTTCTGGGTCGAGAGCCTCGCGAGCGAGTGGCGCTTCCACGACCAACTGCGCGTCAAGCGCGGCGAGGAGCGCCCGATCGTGCGCGTGAACGGCCGGGCGCGCGAAGGCATCGATTCGATCGCCGCGGCGCTCGAGTCCTACGTGGCCAAACTGCGCGCGCGCTTCCCCGACGCCGCGCTCGTCTACGCGCCGAGTGCGTCGGGCGACAAATTCACCCTGGATCTGACGCTGTACGCGCCGCCGGCGCCGCCGGCCGAGAGCGCCCCCGAGGAGAGCGCCCAGTAGGGCGTCGCGCATGGACCTCAACAACTACTGGCAAGAGAACAAGCGCTTCCTCACTTCGGTGGGCGTGGGCCTGGCGGTGTTTCTCGTCGGGTGGTACTCGATCGATTCGACCTTCGGCGCCGAGCTGCGAGGCGCTCGCGCGTCGCGCACGCGCCGCGAGGCCGACCTGCGCCAGCCGATGTTCTCCGTCTCGGACCTCGACCGCGCGAAGGCGCAGCAAGAGCAGCTCGTGAGCGCGTGTGTCGCCCTGCGCTCGAGCGTCGAGTTCGTGGCGCGGCCCGAATTCCGGCTCGAGAAGGGCCAGCCCGCGACCAGCCGCTACTTCAGCGTGCTCGAGCGCACGCGCGACGATCTCAAGCGCCTCGCGAGCCGATCGGGTCTCGCGCTGCCGCTCGACCTCGGGATGCCTGCGGTCGCGCCGACGAAGGACGCCGAGCTCGGGCGCTACCTCGAAGCGCTCGACGCCCTCGACCAGGTCGTGAACGCCGCGACGCGCTCCGGCGTGTCGCGCATCGACCAGTTGCGCGTCAAGCTCGACCCGCGCCTGCTGTCGGGCCGTCCCTTCGACGACCTCGAGAAGACGCTCGTCGAAGCGCGCCTGATCGGTCCCGCGCTGCCGCTCGCGCGCCTCGTCGCGACGCTGCAGGACCCGGGCCCGAAGGGCGACCGACGAACGCTGCTCGTCGAGCGCTGCGACATCGAACCCGCGCGGCTCAAGAACGAACACGTGAAAATGGAGCTGGTGCTGGCGCTCGTGCACACCGGTCGAGTCGGCGTGCTCCCCGAAGTCGAGGTCGCGCCGTGAGCAACGTGAACTTGCGCAAGGAACACGTCGTCTTCGGCGGCACGCTGGCGCTGCTCGCGCTGCTGCACTTCACGAACTCGTCGCCGACGCGCGCGACGACGAAGAGACCTCCGAACTCCGCGCCGAGCTTCGAGAGCTTCGTCACGCCGAAGACCGAACTCGCGCTGCCGCGCCCGCGCGCGCTCGACCAGTTCGACCGCGACGTGTTCTCGCAGCCCACGGACACGCGCCCGCTTCCGCCGCTCGCACTCGACATGCCGCCGCTCCCGCGGCTGTCGGCGCTGCGGCCGCCGCCGTCGCCGGCGCTCGATGCGCGGCTGTTCGGCAAGTTGCTGCGCGCGGACGCCACGCCGACGCCGGTCTCGGGGCTGTTCTTCAACGCCGACGACGCCGGTGAAGCCGAAGCGGAGCTGGAAGAGCTCTCCGGCGGCCTCGGCAGCTCGACCTTGGACTTGCTTCAAGCGGCGGCGAACGCGGGCCAGAAGCAGATCCGCAACGAGAGCCCCGAAGAGCGCGAGGCGCGCATCGCGAGCTACAAGAAGCTCTACGACTGGCTGCGCCTCAGCGAGACCGAGCTGCTCTTCGGCCAGATCCGCAACGACAAGCGCTTCCACCTGAAGCTCAAGGACTTCGCGAACGAGCCGATCCAATTCGTGCAGGTCGATCCGGACAACGGCCGCGAGAAGTTCCCGGGTCAGAAGCCGGTGCCCTACGCGCGCGACCGCGTCGCGGATTTCGCGCTCGCGGACACGCGCTCGAACAGCATCGGCTTGCGCCTCGCGGAGCTCGACGGGCCGATGGGGCCGGTGAAGTACGGCAACATGCTCGCGCTGGCGAACGACTGCGTCGAAGCGCGGCTCGAGGCGCGCGAGGCGCTGACGGTGGCCGAAGGGCTCTACCGCGAGGCGGCGGAGTACGACAAGCAGGACCCGACGCCCCAACTCGGGCTCGCGCGCTGCTACGAGGCCGGTTTCCGCTTCGACGAGGCGTACGAGGTCTACCGCAAGCTGGTCGAGAACTTCGGGCACCGCCCGGAGGTGCACGTGGGGCTCGCGGAACTCGAGGCGCGGCTGCGTCTGTTCGAGAGCGCGCGCGAGCGCTTCCAGTACGCCGAGGACAACGGCGGACGCACGAACTGGCGCGTGCAGCGCGCCTACGGCCGCTTCCTGTTCGAGCGCGGCGAGTACGAGGCCGCGTTGGCGCGGTTGCGCGTCGCGTTCGAGAACGAGCCGCGCGAACCGAGCGAGGCGCGCACGCGCGCGGCGATCCGGCTCGACCTCGGCGCGGCGCTGCTCGCGGTGGGCGCGGTCGAAGAGGCGGCGGCGGCCTACGAGAAGGCGCTGCAAGCCGAACCCGACGAACCGCGCGCCCTCGCGGGCCGCCTGCAGGCGCAGCGCCTCGGCGCCGCGGCGGCGCGCTCGAGCGGGACCGACCTCGACTCCGAGTTCGAGCTCCTGCTCGCGCGCGCGCTGCTCGAGATCGAAGCGCGCAACTGGCAAGCGGCGCGCGACGCGCTCGCAGTCGCAGCCGGCGCGGAGCCGCTGCGTGCGCCGGAGGCGTGGCGCGCGCTTTCGTGGCTCGCAGAGATCACCGGCAACGGCGACGACGCGCTGCGCTGGATCGAACGCGCCCGCGAGGGCGATCCGACCGATGCGTGGGTGCTCTACCAACACGGGCGGTTGCTCGCAGCTCGCGACGACGGCGCCGGTGCGCGCGAGGCCTTCGTGGCCGCGCTCGACCAGGCGCTCGACTTCACCGACGCCCTCGTCGCCCTCGGCGAGCTCTCGCTGCGCGAAGCCGATCACGCGAGCGCCGAACGCTACTTCGAACGCGCGCTGGCGCTCGATCCGCAGCGCGCCGAGGTGCACGCCCTGCGCGCGCTCAACCAACTCGCCCAGGGCGAACGCGACGCGGCGAAGGATTCCGCGGACGCCGCGCTCGCGATCGACTCGCTGCACCCGCTCGCGCTGGCCGCGCAGGCCTGGCACACCTACCGCAGCGGCGATTCGCAGAAGTCGATCACGCAGTACGCCGAGCTCAACGACGCACGCCGCTCCCAGCCCGACAGCGACCCGTTCCGCGTGTACGCGAAGGCGCAGATGGAGCGCATCGCGGAGCACGAATCGAAGTTCCAGTGGTCCGACGTCTTCGAGCGCCAGCAGCTCAAGAACGGCTGGACCACGGACGAAGCGGCCGGTCCGATCGTGACGCTCTCCGAAGGCGCGCTGCGCATCGAAGGCGCCTTCACGCAGAACGGCGTCGTGCGCGTGTTCCAGCAGTACAACCCGGCCGAGTTCGTGTCGCTCGAGCTCGACGTCACGATCGCGCCCGACTGCAACGCCAAGGTGGGCGTGTTCCTCGCGAAGGAACGCGTCGGCGCCGGCGGCGTGCAGACGCAGAGCAAGATCGGCATCGCGCGGCGTCGCGACGGCGGGCTCGTGGTGCTCACGATGGACACCGCGACGGCCGACGAGAACTGGGAGGACGTGCCTTCGCAGGGCGCGGCGTGGTGGCCCACGGGCCGTCCGGTGCGGCTGCGCATCGAGCGCGTCGGCGAAGGCAACCAATCCACCGGCCGGCTGCTCATCGACGGCGTGCCGGTGCGCGAAGGCTTCAAGCTCCCGCGCACCGCGGCCCCCAGCGGCGCGGACGTTCGCGTGGGCGTGTTCGTGGAAGGCGCCACGGGTTTGCCGGCCAAGGTCAGCGTCGACAACGTCGACATCATCCGGCGCGTGAAGCGCTGAGCCGCGGCGACGCGGCGGAGGACGTCATGAAGCTACGAATGGGGAGCGTTCGCCGGCGTGCGCGGCGCGCGTTCACGCTGATCGAACTGCTCGCGGTGATCGTGATCCTCTCGATCCTCGCCTACTTCCTGGTCGTCAACCTCACGGGCGCATCGCGCGTGATGGACGTGCAGGTGACGAGGATCAACGGCCAGAAGATCGTCGCGGCGATCGGCGAGTACTCGAACGACAAGGGCGACTTCCCGCGCTCGAACTTCACCGCCGACTGGGGCGATCCGCCGAACAACGTCAACCTCGGCTCGGAGTGCCTGTACCTCACGCTGTGCGCGGACAAGGCCGTGGGCGACGGCTTGTTCGACGAGTTCCTGGTCAACGTCGACAGCGACCAGCTCGCGCGGCGCGTCACGGGCTTCGAGGTGCTCACGCTGTTCGAGCTCGGCGACCAGTGGGGCAACCCCTACGCGTACTTGCACCACCGCGACTACGCACGCGAGGACCAGTATCAGACCGAACATCCCGAGACGGGCGAGAGCCTCACGACCGTCGTGCGCGCGGCGAAGAATCCCCAGACCGGGCGCTACTACGAGCCGCGCGGCTTCCAGCTCGTGTCCGCGGGCCCCGACGGTGAGTTCGGCACCGAAGACGACGTGCCGATCAACTACCAGGTGAAGGCCCCCAAGGCGGAAGGCGGCGAGTGAACCCGATGCTCGCGAGTCCGCTCCGCACGAACGACGTCGCGCCGCGCGCCTCCCGCGCGGGCATGACGTTGCTCGAGCTGCTGCTCGTGATGGGTCTGCTCGGCGTGTTGCTCGGCGCCGGCGTGGGCGTGCTCGCGTCGATCAATCTCGGCGAACGCGCGGCGGTCGGGCTCGTGCAGAACTCCGTGCGCGCCGCGCGCAACGCGGCCCTGGCGCGCGGGGCCGGCGCGCGAGTTCGCATCGACGCCGCGAACGGCGAACTCGTGGCCGAAGCGCTCGAGGTCGTCGGCACGTGGCACTTCGAGAGCCAGCCGACGCTGCTCGGCGCCTTCGAGCTCGACGGCGGCGCGCTCGACACGGTGCTCGTCGACGACGGCTTCGTCGGCAAGGCGCTCTCGTTCCCGCGCGGCGTCGGCGCGACCGCGTCGGTGGCCGTGCAGGACAACCCCAGTTACGACCTCTCGGCGGGTTTTCGCATCGAGTGCGCGGTGCGCGTCGACGAGAACGGCGGCGGACGGCTGTTGCGGCTCGGCGAGACGATCGGCCTCGACGTCGGCGCCGCCGGCGTCGTGCGCGGCTGGATGACGCCGGAGGTCGTCGACAGCACGGGCCGGCCCATGAAGGGCGGCAAGATCGTCGTCGAAGCGCCGCCGGCGAAGGTCCCGGCGAACACGTGGCGGCGCGTGGTGCTCGACTACGACCGCCAACGGCTCGCGCTCGAGCTCGACGGCGTCGAGGTCGCGCGCGCGGACGCGAGCGCGCCGGTGTGGCGCATCGACGACGCGCTGCGCCTCGGCGACGGACGCTCGGGCTTCGTCGGCGCGATCGACAACCTCGTGATCAGCGCCGTGGGGGCGAGCGAAGTCGTGCAGCTGCCCGAGGGCGTGCGTTTCGCGCCGGAATCGCCGGCCTGGATCCGTTTCGACGCGGGCGGCGCGCTCGACCGCGAGTCGCACTCCGAGCCGCTCGAGATCCGCCTTGTGTTCGAGAGCGACGCGAGCACGCGGACCATCCGCATCGGCATGTACGGGACCGTCGAATGAACACGCCGCGCACCCAAGCGAATCGAAACGTCGAGCGGCGCGGCTTCGCGCTGCTCACGGTGCTCATGGTGCTGCTCGCGCTGCTCGTGCTGTGCGCGCCGTTCCTCATGACCGCGCGCAACACGTCGAAGGCCGGCACGCAGCTCGCCGACCGCGCGCAGGCGCGCCTCGCGCTGGATTCCGCGATGCGCCACGCTCGCGCGCGCCTCGGCGAGTCGCACATCTCCCTCGACCGCACGCCCTACTACGACGACGAAGCCGAGCTGCTCGAGCCCGACTTCCTGGACCCCGAGTTCCTCGACGCGCGCAACGACCGCGGCGTGATGTTCAGCTCGCAGGTCGAGGACGTCGCCGCGTCGATCGACTTGAACAGCGCGTCGCCGCAGGTGTTCGCGAACCTGCTCGGCCTCACCACGCGCACGGTCGAGGCGGTGAAGCCCGAGGACACCGAGATCGTCGTGAGCTCGACCTTCGGCTTCCCGCCGGTCGGGTTCGTCTGGCTGGGCGACGAGCTGATCGGCTACTCCGCGCTCGAGCCGCAGAAGTTCAAGAAGCTCGTGCGCGGCATCGGCGGCCGCACGGCCGAGGACAAATCGCCGATCCCCTGCGGTCCGCAGCCTCCGCACGGCCACCCTCTCGGCGCGGTGGTGATCGACCAGAGCGCGTTCGCGCCGGTGCTGTGGCGCACGCAGACGCCGGACGCCGCCGCGCGCGCGTTCGACGCGCCCGAGCAGGTGCGCGACTGCGTGCAGCTCGCGCTCGGCGTCGAAGCGGCCGCGGATTTCGCCGCGGCGGAGCGCCACAAGCTGGACCAGCGGCTCGACCTCGCGAAGTTGCGCGCCGAGGAGCGCGAGGCGGCGAGCAAGGCCTATGTCGAGCCGTTCCTGCGCTTCGGTTCCGTGCACGCCGGCGTGCGCGCGGGCCGCGACTGGCAGCGCGCCGTGCGCGTGCTCACGCCCGTCGTCGGCGGCAAGACGTGCCGGCTCGAGCTCGACGAAGCGCGCTGGTTCGCGCCGGGCACGACCGTGCGCATCACCGACGGCCAGACCACCGAGCTCGCCATCGTGCAGCGCATCGAGAACGGCGCCGTGCACTTGATGGAGGCGCTGGCGAACGACTACTTCGTCGGCCAGGCGCAACTGCAAGCGCTCGCGCGGCGGCCGGTGAACGTGAACACGGCCAGCGTCGAGGTGCTCGAGCTGCTCTTCACGAACCTCTCGGTGACGGGCGTGAACGACCGCATCACCCGCGACGAAGCGCGCGCGCTCGCCGAGGTCGTGGTCGAGTCGCGGCCCTTCGAGGGCTTCGAGGACTTCGTGCTGCGCCTCGTGCTGCCCGCGGCGGGCCTGCAAGCGCTGCCGAAGGACGCGCCCGTCGTGCCGGCGATCTTTGCGCAGGGCGGGACGTTGATCGATCCGTGGGACGCGATCGCGCTGCACGCGAACGCGCTCAACGCGAACGACAGCTTGCTCAGCTATTCCACGATGCCGCTCGCGTTCACGACGCGCGACGTGTTCCGCATGTCGGCGCGGGCGGTGGTCAACGCGCCGAGCGGCGTCGAGCGCGTCACGGCGCTGCGCGAGCAGATCGAGCTCGTCACGCCGCAGCGCGAGTTGATGCAGATCTGGGCGCGCCAGGAGGACTTCGACGAAGCGGCGCGGCTCGACCTCGAGGCGCCGTGGTGGACGACGGGTCCGAACGCGACCGCGCGCCGCGACGGAGACTTCCCGCGCATCCGCGTGTGGCCCGGCGCGCAGGGCACGGCTTCGCCGCCGTCGCGCCTGCTCGCGCACCTCGGCGTCCACGCGCAGCAGCTCTTCGGCGGGGGCGCCGGCGGCGCGAATCCGGCCGCGGGCGCGACCGTCGATCCGACGACGCTGCCCTTCGGCGGCACGGTCGCGGCGTCGCGCGAAGACAACGGTTGGGCGGCGCTGTGGCCTTCGCGCGCGCCCGACAACATCGGCACGCCGGTGCGCAACGTGATGCACTTCGATCACGAGACGCGCGATCCCGAGGGCCGCTTCCTGCCCGACGAAACGATCGTGAAGAGCGTTTCGGGCACGGACGTGAACTGGGTCGATCCGAACGCCAGTCCGGGCTTGCTCGGAGCGTTCAACTTCTCGATGTGGTTCCGTCCGCGCGAGCTGACGCCGAACCAGACCTTGTTCGACCTCGGCCGCACGTCGCTCGAGACCGACCGTGTGCAGCTCTTCTTCGACGGGGTCGACCTCGTGTTGCGCGTGTTCGACGGGCCCGGCGACCACGTCGGAACCGCGGGCTTCACCGAGTGCGGCGAGGTGCGCTACTCGATCGCGACCGGCAACAACTCGCCCGGCATCCCGGCCGACACGTGGATGCACGTCGCGCTCGACGTGCGCGGCACGCGGCCGAACCAGATGTCGATGCTCGTCGACGGGCGCGCGTTCGGCGTGCGCACGATGGGGCTCACGCGCCTCAGCGGCCCGCTCGCGGACTCGGCGACGACGATCACGGTCGAGAGCACCGAGGGTTTCGGCGGCAACGGCGCGCAGGTCGTGCTGCGCATCGGCAACGAGCTCATCGAAGCGATCGTGACCGGAGCGCGGACCTTCGACGCGCGCTGGAACACGACCACGATGTTCGGCGGCCGGCTCGCGCGCGTGCCCTTCGACCTCGCGAACGCGCCCAATGACCTCGGGGCCGCGGAAGGCGGCATTCTCCAGAACACGCGGACGAGCCACGCGGCGAACACGCCGGTCGAGCTGTACGGATACGCGTCGGCGCTCACGTCGAATCTGCCTTCGGGCGGCGGCTCGCTGCGCGCGGACCTCGGTGTATGGACCGTGGGGCGCATGGCCGGCGTCGTCGGCGGCCAGAGCCAGGACGGCGACCCGATCGCCGTCCAGGGACTGTTCGGTCCGATTCCACTCGGCGACGGACTCGACGGCAACTCCAGCGCCAACGCGATCCTCGTGGATCCCGCGGACATCGGCGTGACTTCGAACCAACTCGCGTCCGCGTTCAACCGCAACGGCGGCGGCTTCGCGGCGCTGATCCAGAAAGGCGAGAGCCGCACCGTCAACGGAACCGGCTCGAATCCGCAGACGGTCACGAACCTGGTGACTCCGAACGGCACGCCGCTTTTCGGCGTGGAGCTGATCCGCTACGGAACGGTCACGGAGACGGGCACCGGCATCAGCCTCCAAATCGCCCAGCGCAACGCGCTGCCCTCGATCTACACCCCCTCGACTCAGCGCGCGTTCATCTGGAGGTGGCTGCCCGGCGTCACCAACTCCGCGGGGACCAAGTTCCTCGAGATGCTCGACTGGCAGACCTTCGTCGTGCCGATCTCGATCCCCGACAGCGGCGGCGGCAGCGCCACGGGCTTCCCGACGCCGATCCCCGGCTTCTCGGAGTTCGCGCAAATCGGCGGCGCCAACTCGGTCGTCGCGAACACCGAGTGGGTTCGCTACGACGACCTGCGGCCCGGTCATTTGATCCGCCGCGATCCGCTCGCTCTCACGCGCCTGCGCGACTCGCTCACGCTGGTCAGCCAGCCCGACGACATCTCCGTTCCGACGCTGCCTCCGCCGGCGGGCGGTGGGGGGAGCATTCCGGGTGCGGGCGGCGGTGTGCCGGCAAGCCTGCTTGCGCCCGGGCCCGCGAGCGCTTCGGGAGCGAGCACGGGGTCCGCGTCGAACTCTGCGTTCGCCTCGAGCGCCGCGGTGTCGAGTCCTTCGAGCAGCTCCGCGCAGGGCGGCCAGGGCCTCGCGAACTGGCAAGCCTTCTGGGGCGTCGCCGATGACGATCTGTGGCCCGTGACGCGCGCGGCGCGCTCCGCGTTCCAGTTCCGCGGCGTGTTCGGCACCTTCACGCACGCGCACCCGACCGGCACGCCGTTGCTCCCGGTCTGGCGCGTGCCGGACGCTGGCCTCAGCACGAACAACAACTCCGGGATCGTGATCCCCGAGTACTTCAACGGCCGCAGCCTCAACTCAGGGCTCCCCGGCCGCTTCGACAGCGTGTTCGCGATGGAGCCTTCGACCGGCGCGCCCGGTTGGCCGCTGCGCGTGCACCGCTCGTTCCGGCCGTTCCAGCACGTCGTGTATGCCTGGGACCGCGTCGTCGGAACTCCACCGAGCGCCAGCGCTTTGCCGGGGCGCAGCGTGTGGTTCGAGGACCCGGAGATCTTCCTGCGCAGTCCCGCGCCGATCTACGTCGCCTTCGACAGTCCCGCGCCGGCGCCGATCGCGTCGGGCACCGGATCGGCGACGCAGAACTCGCAGACCACGGTGCTCGACTCGCGCCAGTTCGCGCGCGTGCTCAAGCATCCGACGGGCGAGCGGCCGCGCGAAGTCGACCGCGTGTTCGTCGGCAGCAATTTGCGCGGCGCGGAAGTGACCTCGGCGGTCGTGGACGAGATCGCCTTCGGCGCGACCGTCTTCGGCGGCGCGGTTGGGCGCGCAGAGCAAGGCGGTCAGTTGGTTCTGATCAACGACGTGCCGCCGGGACCGACTCAGTTCACGATCGCGCAGAACACGCTGCGCTTGGGCTTGGGCGATTTCACGAGCTTGGTGAACCCGCTCGGCTCGCTTCCGCAGCGCCCGGGGCTCGCTCGCCTCGGCGAGGAGATCGTGTGCTACGACACGTTCGATTCGAGCAACGGCACGTTCAACATTCCGCCGGGCGGCCGCGGCTTGCTGGGCACGGTCGAGGAGTCCCACGAGCTCGGCCAGACGGTGACGGTGCTCGACGCGTTCGCGGTGAGCTCGCTGGCGGCGAACATCAGCGCGGACGACAACACGCTGCCGCTGCAAACCGTCGACGGCTTCCCGTTCCAAGGCACGGTGCTCGTCGGCAACGAGCTCGTTCACTACACGCGCATCGTCGGCGGAGCGCTCGAGATGCCGCGGCGTTCGAGCGAGCCGGGCCAGCTCGATGGCAAGGCCGGTGCGATCTTCCGCGGGCGCTTCGGCACGCAGCCGAGCGCGCACACCTTCGGCACGCCGGTCGTGCTGTTCCCCTTCCGCTACTGGGACCGCTGGTCCGAGCGCGCCGACGCGCCGGAGCTCGCCTACTTCGGCCTGTCGGTCGATCAGCCGAGCGCCTTCTTCAAGTCGGCGTTCTTCGTGCAGGAAGAGCCCAGCGCCGGCGCCGCGCGCGTCGAAGTGCTCCAGCGGCTCGTGCGCCGCGGGCGGCCCGCGCCGCCCTGGGACGGCGATCCGACGACGACACCGGGCTTGAGCCAACTGACGCTCGGCGCCGAGCGCGAAGGCGGCCATCCCATCGGCGAGCAGGGCGACTTGATCGAGTGGCGCGCGCACGTCCGCTACAACGCCGGCGCCTTCGACGCGCTCAACGGCGCGTCGCACGGCTGGAAGCAGACGCCGCGTCTGAAGGTCTTCGGCGTCGAGTACATGGCGCCGAGCGCCGTGCTGCGGAGGGTCGGCGAATGAAGCGCGCCGTCGCACGTACGTTCGCGAACTCGCGAGGAAGCGCGAGCGCGCGCCGCGGCTTGACGCTCGTCGAGCTCGTGCTCGCGGCCGGCTTGCTCGCGCTGCTGCTCGCGGCGGTGTTCAAGCTCCTCGACCAGTTCATGGGCGTGTGGGAGAAGGCCGAGCTGCGCCGCATGGAGGTCGAGCAGTCGAGCGGCATCTCCGAGCTGCTCGCGAGCGACCTCGACGCGCTCGAGCCGGGCCCGCGCGGCGACCTCGTGGCCGATTGGGTGATGTTCGACACCGACGGCGACGGGACGAACGACACGAAGTGGCCGCGGCTGCGCCTCGTGCGCCACGCGAGCGACGCGGAGCTCGCGCGGTTGCAAGCGGGCGAGGAGCACAAGCTCGTCGGCGAGGGCCTCGTCGAGGTCGCGTGGACGGTCACGCCCGCCTACCCGGGCACGCGCGACGCCGACGAGCGTCCGCTCGGGCTGCTGTGGCGCGGAGAACGCGTGTACGGTCCCGCGCGCGGCGCGGACCTCTCGCTGTTCGACCCCAAGTCCTTCGGCATCGGCGGCCGTCCGCGCGTCGGTTCGGCGCACGCGGTGACGAGCGGCGTGTTGTGGCTCGGGATGAGCTTCGCCACGACGACCTCGGATCTGCGCTCCGGTTGGAAGCTCGGCGTCGGTCCCGAGGATTGCCCTCCGAACTGGGACGCGTGGTCGCGCGGGCGGCCGGATGCCGACCGCCACCCGTGGAACGAAGCCAGCCTCTACGTGCCCAAGGCGGCGCAGACTCCCGTGCTGCCGCGCCGCGTGCGCTTCGAGCTCGAGCTCGAGAGCCCGTCGGACTTCAAACGCC